>JALWPK010000029.1 GCA_026995045.1 Gammaproteobacteria bacterium
TGCTTTAACGGCGACCATGACAGACGAAGTAGCCGACTTTGTTCATTGTTTTATTTTTGGTTAATCCGTTAACCGAAAAAGCTTTTTATTACCTATTGACATAGAGGCGGCTCATATGTGTTATGCGCTTTAGTCAACTTTTGGATAATAAAAATTAAAAGTGAAGTCTGCCGCATATTTATTATTTATTGTGCATGTTGTGTGCTCGGATACTAATGAAAATTGTGATTTATTTGCCTTAAATATACTGTACTGTGGATTAATGAAATAACCATTTTTGTTGTTTAGTGGTATTTCATAGGTATTGTTACTAGTGTTTTCAGATACTACTTCTTTTGGATTACCGTAATTTGCTACATCAGATTGTGTGACCTCGCAAATTAATTTAGTGCCTGGTATGTTATTTCGATAGCGAAATGAGAAGCCATACCAAGTGCAGTAGTATGGTTTATTATTGTAGTGACATTGCCCTTGTCCTGTAATATAAATATCTTGTTTCTCATGGCATATCCATTTTTTATTATCGTTTGCAGGGCAAACCAAGCCAGATTTGAAATCATATATTTCTGTCGCTGATATTGATGTAGATATAAGTGTCATCAATAAAATTACCCATTTGATATTCATGTTCATTCTTTATTTCGCATAACTACAATTAGACACCCTAAAAGTCACTTTTGAAACGTAGCTTTTAGGGTGTATAATAATCTCGTTTTCTTCAAAATCAATCACTTAGTTTCCTGTTAGGTAGCCTAATTGGAAAAACAAACTACGCAATGAGGCGCTCCCTTTCCCCCACTTTACTATATCTGGCGAGCCGAATGCAGCATCCGCCACCCTATCAGTCACACCGTTTCATGCCGCTGGAGAACCAGCCTCCTCCAGCACTCCCTCCGGCATGCTGATGCCCGCCCAGCCGTGCTGCATGAACTGACGGATGTTCTGGTGACTGCCGCCTTGCGGGTTTTGCAACACGTCGACGCGGTAATAGTCGCCGAAGCAGTGCAGGGTTTGTTGTTCGCTCAGGTTGTGCAGACGGGCGAAGGCGAAGATTTTGCAGGGGACGTTGTTTTGCCCTGCTTCGTTGTGCGCCTCGCCGTTTTGGAACGCGGTGGGGGTGAAGCGGTAACAATCGTCGATCACGGCTATCACTTCGTCGAAGCTGACAGTTTGCGGGGCGGTGTTGATTTTTCGCAGTAGCGTCTCGATATTCATCGGTATATGTTAGCACTGGCTGAACCTTGCTGGCTGCGCTGTATCGAATCAGCTATCTCACAACAAACCGGCTGACGCGAAATGAACATTGGCATCCCGAAAGAAATCATGACTGGCGAGAGCCGGATTGCGCTGACGCCGGCGGCGTGCGCGCCGTTGGTTGAGGCTGGCCATGCGGTGTTTGTGCAACGCGGCGCCGGGCTGGCCAGCGGCTATGCCGATGCCGAATTTGCCGCTGCGGGTTGCCAACTGCTCGACACGCTCGAACAGGTTTATCTTGAAGCACAACTGATCGTCAAGGTGAAGCAGCCGCTGGCGGCTGACCTGGCGTGTTTGCGCGCGCATCATATTGTGTTCAGTTATTTCCACCTCGCCGCCGACCATGCGCTGATTGAGCGCCTTTGTAGCATCGGCCTGACCGCGATTCCGTTTGAATCGGTGCGCGATGACACCGGCGCCCTGCCGCTGCTTGCGCCGATGAGCGCCATCGCCGGGCGCATTGCGGTGATGCGCGGCGCGACTTTGCTGTTTCGTAACCGCGGCGGGCGCGGCGTGCTGCTGGGAGGCATCGACAACACCGGCGCTGGCATCGAGGCAGGCAATGTAGTGGTGCTGGGCGCGGGAGTTGCGGGCCGGCATGCAGCGGCGACCGCCAGTAATCTGTGCGCCGATGTAACGGTGTTCGACCTCGACGAATCCAAGCTGGCGGACTTGCAGCAACACTATCCGGCGATTCACACGGCATTGTCGAATGCTGACGCCGTGGCGCAAGCCTGCCTGGATGCCGACCTGGTTATCGGCGCGGTGCTGGTGGCGGGACGGCGCGCGCCGGTGGTGGTGTCTGATACAGTGGTGCGCAACATGCGCGAGGGCAGCGTGATTGTCGATATCGCCATCGACCAGGGCGGCTGCGTGGAAGGCATCGAAGCGACCGACAGCGACACACTCTACAAGGTGAAACACGGCGTGCTGCAATCGGCGGTGCCCAACATGCCCGCAGCCACACCGCGCACCGCGACACAGGCGCTGGCCAATGTTGTCGCGCCCTGCGTGCGCTGTATTGCCGATGGCGAGATGAATGACGCGCTGCGCCAAGCGGTTGCGATTGCGGATGGCCGCATCATCGACCCGGTGCTGCAACAGGAAGTCGCCGCCTGACAAACTGGCAGCTATTTTCGCCCTGGCGCAAGCCCCATGCCGTGTGTAGCACAATATATCTTTTAATTTCATCAAGATAGAACTGGCGCGGGGGTTACAAACAGGAAACGAAGCGCACCCTCCATTTGTCAGCTGTTATGCACAGCCCTGACGCCAGACTTTAGAATAGTCTGCAACCGCCTGTTTCAGGAAAACGCCAAATGGCTAAATGTGCATGAAAACGGTACTACAAAAACACTGGTTTGCATTCACGGTATATAGCCTGATTGCGCTGGCGATGCTGCTCGGCGCCACATTGAGCCAGGCCGGGGTTGCCCCTGCGCGGCCGGTCAACATCACTGAAGACATTCCCTACGTTACCGTTAATCACCACGGCATCCCGGTCAAAATCGAGCGCATTCAGGACACCCGCAACCGGCTGGTGGACGATTTTTCCAAAACCTCGCGCCCCTGCCCGCCGTTTTGCATTCACCCAATGCGCGCCGCGCCCGGCGTGGAAACCATCGGCGAAATCGAGCTGCTGGATTTTCTGCAACACGATGTCGCCGGGCAGACCGGCCTGCTGATTGATGCGCGCATGACCACCTGGTATGACAGCGAAACCATCCCCGGCGCAATCAATATTCCGTTCGTGATTTTCACCACGCCCTCGGAAAAACGTGATCGTATTTTTGAGCTGCTGGGCGCGGTTCGGCTGGACAGCGGCGAATTCGACTTTTCCAACGTGCTGACGCTGGCGTTGTTTTGCAACGGCCCGTGGTGCGACCAGTCGCCGCGCGCGATTCGCGCCCTGATCAGCGCGGGTTACCCCGCCGCCAGATTGCGGTACTATCGTGGCGGCATGCAAATGTGGAAACTGTTTGGGTTAACGACTGTATTGCCCACCAGTCATGCGGTCGACGAATAACGGGGCGGCAACATCATGAGCACAGAAAACAATCCCTATACCATCATCCTCATCACCCTCAACGTGGTGTCGCTGCTGGTGATTTTCTGGCTGATTTATTTCATCATTACCCACTTCGACAACCGTCAGCCTGTGACATACAACAGGCCGTCCCAGGCATACGAATCGAGCGCCAGCCGCGCAAGCGCCGCGCGCAACACCGTCAAAAAGCCGCATGTATCCGGTCGCCCGGCGCAAATCAAGGATCTGGAATCACGCATCAATCTCGCCGTCCAGAAATTCAAATCCAGCATCGAGCAGAATGTCTACGCGGATCTCACCAAAACTGACGACCTCACCGAAAACCGCGTCAGCCAGCTGAAAAAGGCGCAGTTTGATATCGAGCAGTCGCTCAGGGCGCTGCGCAAGCTGGCGCGCGAAGACGTGGAATATCTTGAACAATACAAACAGATGAAAACCGCCGATCAGCCGCGCAGCGTCGCCAGCATCAGCCCCGAGCAGGCCAGACAGGCCAGGGCGTCAGACAAACCCGCTGGTAATAGCAACGCCTTTAACAAGGTCGATGTCAGCCGCGCCTATGCCAGCCGCGCCGTTACCCGGTCACAACAACTGGCGCAACGCATCCGGGCCTTGCTGGTGGAACAACAAACCCGCCCCGGCAAGGACAACAGCCAGGTGATCAGCAAGCTGGAAAAAACCTATATCGCCTCGCTCAAGCCCGCCGCTGGCGAGCGCCGGAACGCCATGCGCACCATCCGCGTGCGCCGCGGCGACACATTGTGGAAAATTTCACAGCGCGCCTACGGCACTGGATTTGCCTACAAACGCATTTTCGAGGCCAACCCTCACCTCACCAGCCCGGATGACATCACTACCGGCGAGATTCTGAGGGTGCCGCTGTAAACGCTGCCCCCGGTT
Organism: Gammaproteobacteria bacterium; assembly: GCA_026995045.1. GTDB lineage: Bacteria > Pseudomonadota > Gammaproteobacteria > SZUA-229 > SZUA-229 > S139-92. The sequence goes on from JALWPK010000029.1 coordinate 4,199, forward strand.
CGTCCCGGCGCAAATCCCGGCGCCGGCAACTGCACAGAAAATCATTTTTTCTATTAAATACAATGCGATATATTGCCCGCCCGACACATCTTTATCGCGACGGCGATTGACTGTCCATAATTTTTACACCGGGGAAAAATCTCCGGGAGAGTCGCTCGCCGTCTGGTATTTATAATAATTTCAATGAGCTATAAGATTTTTACCTGTTTCGACGCCGCTCATTGCGCAAACCGGTGTCAATATCGTTAACACATACAGTCAACAACTGCTGTCAAATAAAACACTATATTCGTTACATACTGATTTATAAGCATTTTATTTTTTTGGCACGATACCTGCATTTATGCCAACGAGATTTTACTGTTTAATGAACAGGCGCAACAACTCACTAGGAAGACACGGAAATGAAAAAATTGATTAAAGCCATAGGATTTTCGCTCACATTGCTTGCGAATACCGCATTCGCCATACCCACTTTGTACTTCGACGGCGATCTTGACTACAGTGTCGCCAATACTGTTGGCGAGCTGACCATCACGGCAACCCTGATTGACAGTTCAGGCGTGGCGATGCCGGATCTGGGCTCCAGCTCACTGAGCTTCAACGCCATTTTCGACAGTGAAGTTGACCTGGATTCATTTACTGCGGGGCTGTTCAATGGCGTCTCAAGCGATGACCTGATCATCAGTGACAGCACGGGGACGCTGCTCACCGGTGATTTCAGCCAGCTCTATATGATAGGCGGCGACAGCGACAATTACGGCAGCCTGCGTGGCGTGCTGACAGCTACAGGCGGCAGCCTGTCCAACTTCTTCAGCAGCAGCGACCTGATTGCGCTCGAATTTAACCTCGGTGCGGTGTTTGGCTCCGACATGTTCAATAATTCATTCACTGGCCGGGTGAATGGCACATTAACCGGATCCGGTCAGAGCGTTCCCGAACCAAGCATTCTGGCGCTGTTGGGTATTGGCCTGCTGATGGTAGGCGTCGCCAGAAAAGTCAGCAAAGGTTGATTGCCTGACACTGCCTATAAACTTACATAACTTTAATATAACAATATTGTTTACCACGAGGTTTTGGAAAATGGATATCAAACGACACTTTAAACCAGCAGCGCTGGTGGCTGTGCTTGCCACGCCATTCACAGCGAATGCAAGCAACATTTCTTTCCCGTATATCGAAATCGGTACTGGCGGCGGCGCTGATGTATCAATCGAGACATCCATCTCTGGTGATGTAAATCTGAGCATTTCCGGCTCTGCAATGGATATCCTGATGTATGCAGGCGAAAGTGTCGATGACATCAACCCGGATCAAGCGTTTACACTCACAGGCGTGTTGCAGGCCGACAATCTGTTTGACGGAACTTTCACCATTGGTGGCGGGCTGTTGAGCGGCTCCTTCATGAATCTTGATGTCAAGCAAATAACTTTCATGGGCAGCACCACCGGTTCAGCTGCCGGTTTTCTGGATTTCACGGGCGGTTCATTACAACAGGGCGCTATCGGCGGCAATGTTCTCATCAACTGGAGCGGTGATGCGTACAGCAACGCCGGTTCAATCAGCACCGGCAAGCTGGAAGTTTCACCGGTGCCGGTTCCCGCCGCCGTCTGGCTGTTTGGGTCTGGCCTGCTCGGTCTGGTGGGCATCGCCCGCAGAAAGGCGGCCTGACCGTTTCGAAACCAAAGGGAAAACCTCAGTGTTAAAAAGCCCCGCATTGCGGGGCTTTTTTATGCACAACCGGTAATACTGTTATTCCATCGGCGTGGACTCTGATTCACCCGTATCAACCGGCTCAGGATCTCTGCTGCAATTCCAGCCCCATGATTCCAGCTTGGCGATAAATTCTTCCGCACGGGCTTCGCAATAACCGGCTTCATTCTCTGCAGACCACAGCTGCTGCATACCAACGCCTTCTGTGATTTTTGTGTAGTTCACACTGCAGGGCACCGTATTTTCACCCGCCGAGTCGATGCTGACTTCCCGAATGAGGCGGTTATGCTCACAGGTCCAGGATGCGGCGCTGGCGGCGGCTGGCAGAACCAGCCCGATGATAGTGATGGCTTGTTTGATTGTATTCAATGTTCTCTCTCCTTGGTTTGTGATTGTCGTTATGTCGCTTCCTGATTCTACTCGCCCGCCTGCTGAATTGACAACCGGCTTCAACCAACGCGCCATTTTGACTAAAGCTGCGCGATGCGCTGCCGAAAACAATATTGATACCGCTGTCTCTCAGGCGTAAATCAGTCAAATACGGGGTGAATTATGAATAATGCAGAAACCATGCAACTATCAGAAAACGCGGAAAATACCACAATCACAGAACAACCACGCCCCGATGAATCCACAAGCGATCCGGGATTTCAATTCGTTCAGGACCTTGCCCGGGAGCTTTCAACCGGCAGTCTGCAAATTCCGGCGTTTCCTGACGCCGCCCTGCGCATCAAGACAGCGCTGGAAGACCCGGAAGTGTCTGCTGACAAGGTGGCTCGCGTCGTTGGATCCGATCCGGTCTTTTCAGCGCGTTTGCTCAAGGTCGCCAATTCCGTACTGGTTAACGGCGCGGGCGAACGCATCAATGACATCAAAATGGCGGTGACGCGCATGGGCTTCCGGCTGGCGTACAACACCGCGGTATCCATCGCCATTGAACAGGTATTGGCCGCTCACGATTCCGAAGCATTACACCCGTACCTTGAAGAACTCTGGCGCCACAGCGTCGAGGTCGCAGCCTATTCCTATGCAATTGCCAAAATGCAGACAACCATCAATCCGGACGCCGCCATGCTCGCCGGCCTGTTGCATGATATCGGTAAATTTTATCTATTATCACGCTCGGAAAACTATCCAGAGCTGTTCAACGACAAATCGGCGCTGGATTCCATCGTGGATGAATGGCACACCGGCATTGGCAGAAGCATTATGGAAGCCTGGCATTTCAGTGAAGAAATGTGCCTGGTCGCTGACGAGCATGAGGAGCTCGGCCGCGCTCACTGCACACCGGCGGACCTGACAGATATTGTGATGGTCGCCAACCTGTTTTCTTATAAGGATGATGATGAAATGACGCCTGCGCTGGAATGGGATGCGATTCCGGCAACCATACGCCTCAAACTCAGCGAACAAAATGTGGCCGATATCATGCAGGAATCCCGGGAAGAGATAGACGCCATCCGCCAGATACTGAAAAGCTGAACCACTACCGCGCTGCAATTTCTGCAGCGCTCCCTAATCGGATAATGAAAAGTACCCGCGTCTGAGCGCATGCTGTAATGCGCTGAACCCTTCCAGCGCCTCTTCATACATCCGGCGCGAAGTCCGCAAGGCCTCAATATCCTGCTGGCTGATATCATCGCTGGTTTGCATCTCAATCACTCTTGCCAGATAACGCGCGCGCAAGCGGGCTGTGGTTGAAGCCACATTAATAAACGCATCACGTGATACATCACCGGTAATCTCGCTGATTTTTTCACGATTGATAATCGTGATTTTGTGATCGATTTCCTGGAACAGGCGGCGTACTGACGCATCGTCAGTCTCATTCATATTACTCATGCTTTTTCCCTTGTTTAATCAGTTACTGCAAGAACAATATCGGCCGCACAGTCCTGTTTCTTTATACAACTGCAAACAAGCATTTGACCAGGAGGGTGAGGCGCTAAGTCTGTTCACTCAGCACAGCATCAATGGCGCTGGCAAGTTCCTCAAAATTGTACGGCTTGCAAATCACGCCGCTGAATCCGTAATCCTGATACCGGGTGACGACATCATCCGCCGCATGGCCGCTGCATACCATGATTTTGGCGTTCCCATCCAGCTTGAGAATGTTACTGGCGGAATCGACGCCTCCCATGCCGCCGGGAACAGTCAGATCCATAATCACCAGATCAATTGGCGCCTCCTGCTTCAACGACTGCCGGTATTGCTCAACGGCCTGCTCACCGTCTTCGGCGGCAATGGCTTCATAGCCCAACTCTTCCAGCATCGCGACAGCCACTTCACGCAGCATTTCCTGGTCATCCATCACCAGCACGGTTCTTTTCAGAGTGTTGTTGCTTTCATCAGTCATGTGGGCGCCGGCTCGTCTGGCAAGTGCTGAAAACGCCAAAACCCTTAGGCGATGATTCCTTTCACTACTATACTGACAGCCAACAACAGCAGCAAGCGGCGGTGACGAATTCCGGCAAAATACCCGGGATGGCGTATTCTTATTTGCTTTACGGGGCCAAAACCCAGAAAATACGCGCTCAAATTTTTGAGTGCGTCGGCAACCCTGCCGGGCGCAGATAAAGACCAACCGAGGACACTCCTTATGAAACTGATTCTCCTGGGCGCACCAGGCGCCGGAAAAGGCACTGTTGCCAAATTACTCACCCAAATTGACGGCTCTGTCCAGATTTCCACTGGCGACATTCTGCGCGGCGCCGTCGCCGCCGGCACCGAACTGGGCAAAAAGGCCGAAGCGGCGATGAAAGCTGGCGATCTGGTATCCGATGACCTGATCATGGGCATTATGGAAGAACGCCTGAAAGAAGACGACTGCAAGGCCGGCTACCTGCTGGACGGCTTCCCGCGCACCATTCCGCAGGCGGAAGCGCTGAAAGAACTGCTGGAAAAAATGGGCGAAAAACTCGACTGCGCCGTCGAAATCGACGTGCCGCGCGAAGTCATCCTCGACCGCCTGACCACCCGCCGCACCTGCACCGAGTGTGGTGAAATCTACAACGTCAAGTCCAACCCGCCGAAAGAAGAAGGCAAGTGTGACAAATGCGGCGGCCCGGTCGTGCAGCGTGATGACGAAACCGAAGAAGCCATCAGCAACCGCCTGAATGTCTACAATGAGCAGACCGCGCCGCTGGTCGATTTCTACCGCAACGAAGGCCTGCTGTTGTCAGTGAAAGCGACCTCATCCGAAGCCGTCATTGACGCTATCAAGGAAAAGCTGGGCATCAACTGAGTCCGCCCCGCCTTGCTTGCACAAAAAAGCCGGCGATATTGTATCGCCGGCTTTTTTGCGCCCTGACATATTCCACTCCCCCGACCTTTGTCTAATCCGTTTATCCGATATTCGGCAAGCACGGCGCGGTTCCCCCGCCACGGGTTGACAGTATTGCGATTGTTGCCTAGATACAACTTTCCAGAATCGATTTATCACCCGGGTTTTACCTGTCTTTCATAAACAAGCGAGGGATGTAGCATGATAAAAACCGTTTTCAGAACCACTTGCCTGCTGACGCTGGGCGCCGCCCTGTTGCAACCCGCCCATGCCGAACAGGCCAGGGCGTCAACCGATTGCACCATGGCCAAACACCTGGCCGGGCATGCCTTGACCATGATAAAGGGCGGCGCGTCACTCGACCAGACACTGGGCATGTTCGACCAGAGTCCGGCGACCCAACAGATTATCAGGGAAGTTTTCACCCATCAGGATGACATCAGCAATGCCGAAGACGCCGGCAAGATTGGCAAACAAATCTGCCTGCAAAACACCGCGCACAGCTGACCAGCCGGCGTGTTGGATAACGGACAGGCGTCAAACATCGCCTGTCCGTTTTTTTCACCGGCGCCTTATTGCGCCAGCACATCCAGCTCGACAGCTTTCACCCGGGTGGTGAATGTCGAATGGGTATTGTCGCCATCGGCCATCAACCAGACGGCAACCACCTCGGCGGGCGTTTCAAGCTGATGACTCGCCTGCCACCAGCCTTGTCCGTCCGGCGCGCTTTTTACTGCAATCATTTTTACCCGGCTGTTATACGGCCCGGGCCACTGTTCGCCTGCCGCATGATGCGCGCCAGCGACCAGATTCAGCATAGTCTCGGAAGGAAATTTCAACAGCGCCTGCACCCGCTTCAACCACTTTGGCGCAAAGGGATTCGGCAAGGCAATGTCGGTTTTTAGCAACATCCCAAGTTTGAATACCGCATCATCGCCATCCCGGCGGGTTTCATGCGCAGCGTTTTTCAGTAACAACCTGCCCCGGGTTTGCCATTTGAAGCGCACCGCCGCGACGGTCTTGACCGTGTCAAACGCCTGCATTAAAAAAGAGGCGCTGTCATCGACTTCCGCTATCAGGCTGCCATTGTCAAAGCGATACTTTGTGGGTTTGATTTTGCCAAACTGAATGTGCTCGAAGGCGTCCGCCTGCAGAACCATTGTTTCCTGTTTGCGTTGTTGCCCGGCATTGCCGGCGTCACTCGCCAGCAGCAATATCGCAATCAAACTGTTTAATACCAGACTGTGCATTAGCCATCCCCACGCCGGAACCGTTTTGACCTTAGCATGTCCAAAGCTGCGGAATCTTCACAAACCGGTCACAGCTTCGGCGATATAATATCCCTATGAAAAATAAACTGTCATTCATGGTGTTACTGCTGACCAGTGTCTTGCTGGCAGCCTGCGGCGGCATTCGCGTTAGTCAGGACTACCTGCCTGAAGCCAGCTTCAACCAGCTCAAAACCTACCGCTGGGATCCGGCGTTACTGGCGAAGGAAGACAAGGTGGAAAACAACAACCCGTTGCTCAACCAGCGCATTCACAAGGCCATCGACCGCAAGCTGGCTGCAATGGGCTATCAGCTCACCGACTCGGACAAGGCGGATTTCAGGGTCAGCTACCAGACCCAGGTGCAGCCGCGCATCGAGTCCGAGGGAACAACCGGCAGTTTCGCGATTGGTTTTGGCAATATCGGGCATTTTGGCGCAATCGGCATCCACACCGGCAATATCATCACCGAAAAAGATGAAGCCACGCTGGTGATTGATGTCATTGACAACAACAGCGGAAAACTGCTCTGGCGCGGCGTCAGCACGCGCTACGCCTACACCCATACCGACCCGGAAAAGCTCACGCAGATCATCAACAAACACGTCGACGCCATCCTGTCACAGTTTCCGCCAGACCAGCCCCGCCAATAAGCCAGCGCGACTGGGCCACGTCAATCAATACACTGCCGCCACCACAACTTTAAATTTGCCGTATCATCCCCATACTGCAGGGATGAGAATCGCAATCACCCGTTATCAACCCGCATGCAATCAGCCTGACTGCGGACACAGGACAAGGTATGGAATTTAAAGATTATTACGAAGTGCTTGGCGTCGACAAATCGGCGACCCAGGATGAAATCAAACGCGCCTATCGCAAACTGGCGCGTAAATACCATCCCGATGTCAGCGATCTGGCGGACGCCGAAGAAAAATTCAAACAACTGGGCGAAGCCTACGAAGTACTGAAAGACCCGGAAAAACGCGCCGCCTATGACCAGCTTGGCGCAAACTGGCAGGCCGGTCAGGACTTCAACCCGCCGCCAGGCTGGGATGCTGGCTTTGAATTCAGCGGCGGCGGCTTCACCGATGGCGATGCATCATCCTACAGCGATTTCTTCGAAGCGCTGTTCGGGCAGGGCTTCCGCCGCGGCCGCGCGGGCAGCGCCTATGGCGGCGGCTATCAGATGCGCGGGGAAGACCATCACGCCAAGGTGCTGGTCGACCTGGAAGACGCCTACAACGGCGCCACCCGCACCATCACCCTGCAAAACCCGACGGTGGATGAAACCGGTCATGTGGTGACGCGCAAGCGTACGCTTAACGTCAAAATACCCAAAGGGATAAAACAGGGGCAACAAATTCGCCTCGCTGGGCAAGGCTCATCAGGCGTCGGCGGTGGCCCGGCGGGCGACCTGTACCTGCAAATCGAATTCAAACCGCACACTGTCTACCGGGTTGACGGTCGCGACCTGAGTTTCGATTTACCGGTCGCGCCGTGGGAAGCCACGCTTGGCGCCAGGGTAAAAGCGCCGACACCGGCGGGTACGGTGGATTTGAAGATTCCACCTGGCTCCCAATCCGGCAGCAAACTGCGTCTTAAGGGCCGCGGCATTCCCGGCAATCCGCCCGGTGATATTTATGCGGTGCTGCAAATCGTTGCGCCCAAGCCGCAAAACGACACGCAAAAACAGTTGTATGAACAAATGCAAAAAACCTTCAACATCAACCCGCGCGCGGCGCTGGGAGTGTAATTCATGGTGAAAAAAGTCATTCAACAAGCCGTCAGCAGCGGCCAGATTCTGGACGACAGCGGCTGCCTCAGTCTGGCCGATCTGAGCCGCGCCTGCCATGCGCACGCCGAGTGGATTCTGGAACTGGTGGACGAAGGCATTATCGATCCGGTTGGCCGCGACATGAAGCAATGGCGTTTCTCCGCCACCAGCCTGCAACGCGCGCGCATTGCGCGTCACCTGCAAACCGACCTGGGCGTTAACCTTGCCGGCGCGGCGCTGGTGCTGGACATGATGGATGAAATGGCGCGACTGCGGCGTCGCCTCAACATGATGGATTTTGACTAGCAGGTTGTTGAAAAAACCTCATGCGGCGCGATGCGGCGTTAAAATCCGGCTCAAAATGCTCATTTACTGCGTGTAAACTGCGCTTTCTCGCCGGATTTTGCCTTGCCTCGCACTCGCCTGAGACTTTTTCAACAACCTGCTAAGGTCAAACAAAGCATACAGCCTTGAAACCCGATGACATTATCTCCATTCAAACAGCACGAGTGAATTGACAGGAGGAAATGCATTATGACAATTCGATTCAAGCATGGTCTGTTGGCCGTCGCATTCACGGCAATGCTGACAGGCTGGGGCATGCAAGGCGCTGCGCTTGCTGACAACGGCGCCAGCGACAACAGTAACAGCGCCGCTGCAAACAACAGTGCTGCTGGCGGACACTATCGCCCACACCCGCGCATGCACCCGATGACGCCGCCACCCGGCTATTACCCGCCGCAGGGCAATCCATACTACTATCCGCCTGGCCAGCCACCGGCATGGGGCTACCGTTCGCCGTTTGATGATCCGTGGTTCCGTCAATACGACCAGCGCGACTGGGATCCGTTTGCCGAAATCGAGCGCATGCAACGCGAAATGGATCAACTGATTCAAAATACCTTTGCGCGTTTTGGCGTCGACCGCGACTTTGCGCGCATGCACAACGTCATCACCCCGGGCCTCGACCTGCGTGATGAAGGTGATCACTATGTCGCGGTGGTGGATATCCCGGGCGCGGACAAGGACGCCATCAACATCACGCTGGATGAGCGCCGGCTCAGCATTAGCGCGGAGCAGCATCAGGAAAACAAGCGCACCGATGACAAGGGCAATGTCATATTCCAGGAGCGCCGCAGCGGCATGTTCAAGCGCATGGTCACGCTGCCCGAGCCGGTCTCCGCCAGCGGCATGAAATCCGAATACAAGGACGGCGTGCTGACGATTACGATTCCGAAGCAGAAAGCCGACAAAAACGGGTAATGCAAAACACCTGACTTAGCGGATTCACCGGGACAGCCCGTGAATCCGCACCGGCTGGCGCTTCGCGCCCCAATGGCCGGGCTGCGCTTCAAACACGCCCGCGCATCGCGCGCCGCACTGTTTGCAACAGCCGCGCGCGTCCAGATTCCATTCGCCCAGCGTATACCAGTCGCGTTCGATTAAACGCGCGCCGCATTGGTGGCAGTAGGTGCTGTCGCCCTGCGGGTCATGTGCATTGCCAATGTAGGCATAGCGCACGCCGTTTTGCATGGCGATGCGCCGGGCGCGCCGCAAGGTGGCAAGCGGGGTTGGCGCTATGTCTGTCATTTTATAGTCGGGATGAAACGCGGTGAAATGCATGGGCACATCCGGCCCCAGGGTTTCCACCACCCATTGTGTCATCGCCTGCAATTCCTGTTCGCTGTCATTCCGCCCCGGTATCAGCAAGGTGGTCAGCTCCATCCACACATCGGTTTTTTTGTTGATGTATTCGATGGTTTCCAGCACCGGCTGCAAATGCGCGCCGGTCAGTTTCCAGTAAAATTTTTCATCAAAGGCCTTGAGGTCGATGTTGGCGGCGTCCATGTGTTGATAGAACTCACGCCGTGGTTCGTCGCAAACATAACCGGCGCTGACCGCGACGGATTTGATATTTTTTTCACGACAGGCCCTGGCGACATCAATCGCATATTCGTGAAAAATCACCGGGTCATTGTAGGTGTAGGCCACGCTGCGGCAACCATAGTGTTCGGCGGTGTTAGCGATATCTTCCGGGCTGGCGGAATCCATCAGGCGATCGAGTTCACGCGACTTGCTGATGTCCCAGTTCTGGCAGAACTTGCAGGCCAGATTGCAACCGGCGGTGCCGAATGACAACACCGGTGTGCCGGGCAAATAATGATTCAGCGGTTTTTTTTCAATCGGGTCGATGCAGTAACCACTGGAGCGGCCGTAGCTGGTGAGCACAATCTGGCCGTCGACACAGGCGCGCACAAAACACAGGCCGCGCTGGCCTTCGCGCAGCTTGCATTCCCGCGGACACAGGTCGCACTGCACCCGGCCATCATCCAGCGCATGCCAGTAACGCGTGGGGACAACGCCTTCATCCTGCAAACTGATGTTTTCTGTATCAGTTGTCATGCTTTGACCTCCGTCAAATTGCCCGCAGGCTGCTATACATTTAATGCCCATCGGTCGCATAATACAAGCAAGGCTCGCAAGTGGCGTGAAGCTACCGGGCCAGGAGGTTTTGCCGTGACAACACGACCCGCGGCGGTGGCGGATCTGTTTTACCCGGGCGATCCGGAACTGCTTCGACAGCAAATACAGACTTACCTGGCCGAGGCGCCCGTCACCGGCCATGCGCCCAAGGCCATCATCGCGCCGCACGCCGGCTATGTTTATTCCGGCCCGGTGGCGGCGAAAGCCTACGCCCAACTGATTCCCGCACACGACCGCATCAAGCGTGTGGTGCTGCTTGGCCCCTGTCATCGCGTGCCGCTGCGTGGTCTGGCCGCGCCGAGCGCGGATGCATTTGAAACCCCGCTGGGACGCGTGCCGGTTGACCGCATCGCCATCGATTTCATCTTACGCCTGCCGCAAGTCCGGGAATTTGATCTGACTCATCAACAGGAGCACAGTCTGGAAGTGCAGTTGCCGTTTCTGCAGGAAGTGCTGGATGATTTCAGCATCGTTCCACTGGTGGTGGGTGAAGCCAGCGCCGACGAAGTGCGGCAGGTGCTCGACATGCTGTGGGGTGGCGACGAAACCCTGATTGTGATTTCCTCCGACCTTAGCCATTACCACGACTACGATACCGCGCAAACGCTGGACGCCATCACCCGCAAGGCGATCGAGTCACTGGACAGCGAGGCGATTCATTATGAAAACGCCTGCGGCCGCAATCCGGTAATCGGATTGCTGGAAGCGGCGCGGGACAAACACATGAAGGTCACCACACTGGACATGCGCAACTCCGGCGACACCGCTGGCGGCAAGGATCGCGTCGTCGGTTACGGCGCGTGGATGTTTGAATAATCACCATGCTGTCGAATGAACACAAAACACTGCTGCGCCAGACTGCGCGCCGCTCCATCGAACACGGCTTGCAGACCGGGCGGCCTCTTGAAGTCAATCCGGCCGGCCATGATGACGCGCTGGCGGAATACAAGGCCACCTTCGTCACCCTGAACAAACACGGTCAGCTGCGTGGCTGCATCGGCGCGCTGGAGCCGGTGCGCCCGCTGATTCAGGACGTGGCCTACAACGCATACGCCGCCGCATTCAATGACACCCGGTTTGCGCCACTGCAGACGGATGAACTGCCTGAACTCGACATTCATATTTCAGTGCTGGGTGAACCCGAGCCCATGCAGTTCGACTCCGAACAGGACTTGCTTGCGCAACTGCGCCCCGGCGTGGATGGGCTGATACTGGAAGAACACGGCAGGCGCGCCACCTTTCTGCCTTCGGTGTGGGAGTCGCTGCAAGACCCGCAGGCGTTTTTGCAACACCTGAAACAGAAAGCGGGCCTGCCGGCTGACTACTGGAGCGACAGCATCCGCGCGCATCGATACCAGGTCGAAGCGTTTTGACCGTAGTTTATTCTTTCCAGAATGCTGGCGTAAACAACACCAGCAAGGTAAAGATCTCCAGCCGCCCCAGCAACATGGCTGCGACTGACAGGTATTTCGCCACCGGGTCGATGCTGGCGAAATTGTAGGCCACTTCGCCCAGGCCGGGGCCAAGGTTGTTCATCGAGGTGGCAATGGCGGCGAATGCGCTCACCTGATCCAGCCCGGTCGCCATCATCGCCAACGTCAGCACCACAAACACCAGCACATACATGGCGAAAAACCCCCACACCGCTTCCACCGTGCGCTCGCTCAACACCTTGCCGCCCACCTTGACCGACTTGATTGCGTGCGGATGAATCAGCATGCCGACTTCGCGCACGCCCTGCTTCACCAGCAACAACACGCGCATCACTTTCATGCCGCCCGCCGTGGAGCCACCACAACCGCCGATGAAGCTGATGAAAATCAGGAACACGGGCAAAAAGGATGGCCACACGGTAAAGTCATCCGCGCCAAAACCGGTGCTGGTGATAATGGACACCACTTCAAAATAACCGCTCACAAACGCATGCCCCCAGCTGTGAAACACGCCAAATAGCCACAACATGCCGGTAATGATGAGTGTGGCGAACAACACAAACAACAGAAACACCCGCGCTTCAGTATCCCTGAAATAGGGCAGGATGCTTTTGCCGCGCCAGGCGATGAAGTGGATGCTGAAGTTGATAGCCCCGGCCAGCATGAACACGGTGGCGATAAGCTCGATGAGCTCGCTGTTGAAATACCCCATACTGGCGTCATGGGTGGAAAAACCGCCCGTGGAAATGGTGGAAAAACTGTGGCCTATCGCATCAAACGGCGTCATCCCCGCCAGCCAGTAAGCCAGCGCGCACAAAACAGTGAGCGAGACATAAATGGTCCACAGCACGCGCGCGCTTTGCGTCAGCCGTGGCGCAACTTTTTCATCCTTGATCGGTCCCGGGGTTTCCGCCTGATAGATGCGCATGCCGCCGATGCCCAGCAAGGGAAGAATCGCCACCGCCAGCACCACCAGCCCCATCCCGCCCAGCCACTGTAACTGCTGACGGTAATACAACAGTGAACGCGGCAAGGCTTCCAAATGGGTAATCACGGTGGCGCCGGTGGTGGTGAACCCGGAAACCGACTCAAAGATGGCGTCGGCCAGCGCCAGATGCGGGCCGAACACAAACGGCAGGGCGCCCAGCAAACTGAGCGCTATCCAGAACAGCGCCACCACGATAAAGCCGTCCTTGCGGCGCAGCGTGATGTCTTGCGCGCGCATGCTGATGACAATCGCCACGCCAATAGCCAACGCAATGGCGAACGCCTTGAGAAAATGCGTAGCCTGACCGTCATTGTAAAACCACGACACCAACGCTGGCGGCAGCATGGTAAAGCTGAAGCCGATACTCAGCAAACCCACCACCCGCAATGAACCACCCAGCTTCATAGCGCGAAGGTTACCCCTCCAACCTGCCTGGCACAACAAAGAATACCGATTTCGGGGAATAACCCGCATGCCGCATCACTGCTAGACTCTGCGCCACTCAATTCCCAGGTCGGAGGCCATAATATGAAATCTATCTTAAGCGCAGCCTTGCTGCTGTTCAGCGCACTGGCGCACGCCGCATTCCCGGTCGAAATTTTTGAATATCTGGATAACGTCAAACTGGTTGCGTTCATCCAGCAGGAAGACATCGACAACAGCCAGAGCTGGTCGCCAGAGCAGGGCGAACCGCCGCTGGGCATCAAACAGGTTATCGAGGCGACCTTGCAAAACTGCCAGGACGACAACAACATCGCCAACCCGGTAATCAAACGCATCGAACTGCGCCCGGTGCCGCAGAATCCTGATCACTGGCACTACATGGTGATGCTGGGCGCCGGCGCGGCTGGCGAAAAACAGGCCAGCCACTACTATGTCGTGTTGATGAGCGGCAAGGTCATCCCTGCTATCCGGGAGCCGGAAGGGTATAAATAAATCCCGCTGGCGGGTATTCAGGGAAGAACGCCCGCGTCACTGCTGTCATCCTGTTTTACACCCCGCGCCAGATTCAGTATTCTGAATTTTATTTATTAATCAATATGTTATGAAATACTTGACGAGCAGTTAACCAATTTTACAATTAAGTGTCACTATTTTTTACAATAACAGGGACGGTACAAATGCAACCCTGATTTTTAACATGTTGTTTTTGTTAAAAATTTAATCATTGGCACACAACTTGTAGTACTGCTTGCATAACGGTTATCAATAAAGGAAACGCGCATGAAACTTCAAACACTTGCCCAATTGACTGCAGCTGGCAGCCTGGCGTTGGCGCTGGCCTCACCCGTTTCAGCCATACCGATTGCAGACACCTATGTTGGGGGCGACGATCATGGCTATGGTGATGTCATCGGCAATCCAAAAAACTTCCAGATCAAAGGCATGGATGTTTCACTTTCCGGCAGCATCCTCTCGGTTAGCATCAGCACCACTTTCGCTGGCAAGGGCGATAATGGCCTGTTCGCCGGGTATACCAATACCGCCGCGGGTCAGGGCAACGGCATTGGCTATGGCGACCTGTTCCTTTCCAGCGCATGGAATCCTTATGGCTCAGCCGCCGATGGCTATATCAATGATAACGCCTCCAACGGCGCCGGCTGGACTTACGGCTTCTCACTGACTGACCGCTGGATGTCTGAAGGCGCCAGCGGTTCTGGCGCGCTGTATCAACTGGCTGGCGACAACAGCGACATCCTGTTGTCCGACGATTTTCTGAGCGGCGCAATCTACCGCAACGGTCAGGCGGTTGCTGTGGACACGAGCAAAGCAACTGATACTGGCAATAACGGCTCCTGGAGCATCGATGCTGTGAACCAGCTGGTCAACTTCCGAATCGACCTGGCTGGCACCGGCCTCGACACCGGTTCTGAAATCGCCCTGCGCTGGGAATTCACCTGCGCCAATGATGTTATCGAAGGCGCATACAGCGTGCCCGAACCAAACATCGCCATGCTGCTCGGCATCGGGCTGGCGGGCATGGGACTGGCGGGCCGCAGGAAAGCGCGCCAATAAGCCGGCTTCAACAGGCGGAAACAAAAAAGGCGCGATTGCAGTAATCGCGCCTTTTTCATGCCTGATGGAAACCGCTGCCTGTTATCAAGCTCCCACGCCTGTCATGCAACATTTTCCATATTATGGGCGTCATCCGCATCATGGTCGTCTTCCCTGTCGGCTTCCATCCTGTCGACCACATCATTGAACAAACGTTTGATGAAATCATTCTGCTGTTCACTGATCGCCTGATTCATCGCCGCAAAACTGTCGGCAATGGCGGTGAACAGTTTACGGATTTCAGTAAACGGATTATCAAACACTTCTGCATCTGCGGTTTCGTTCACGACCTCACCGGCTTCCTGCACAGCCCGGGTGGCCACTTCCGCCGCCGGTTGCTGCACCGCTTCAGCTTGTGTGGCCTCAGCTTGTGTCGGCGTGGCTGATGACGACGCGCTGCCGATGGCGGGCGAGCTGTTCGCATCAATACCAGAAACCGTTTCTGTTGCAGGCGCGTTTGCCGGTTCGGCCGCAATGGCGCTAACCTGACTGTATGCGCTGACCGCAGTCAACGACAGACTGCTGGACATGTTCAGCGCAATGCCCGACAACTGTTTGGTATCGACATGCAGGCTTTGCAACTTGCCGAAAGCGGCGCCGATTTTGCCTTCAAACAGTTTCTCCGCCAGCTTGTTGACGCGTTTGATGACATGCTCAATCGCCTTGCTTTCCTTTTCATTGAGCGCGCCTTCAATGTTAATGCTGATTTGCGAGCTGGATGATGCGCCGGCAAATGCAAGCGCGCTGTTATCTGTATTCATACTGCCTGCGGTCTGTGACTGGCTGCGGCTCAGTTCCACCGTCACCACGTCGCCTTCGGCCGTGGTCAGTTGCAATGAAGATGTGAGATCCCGGCTGGCTGAAACGCCGCCAAGCGTGGTGACGGATGTTGACGTTCCTGCATCGACCAATGCAACATCGTCATTCACCGGTTGCTCTGTCGGCTGCTCAGTCGGTTGTTCCGCCAGCAGTGCAGACTGCCGCGTCACGCTGACCACATTGAACAGGCTTTGTGAAATACTGGCGTTCAGGTTGCCGGTAACCTCGTTGCGCCGCTCATTATGTTCATCATGATCGTCATCGGATTCGACTTTGACCGCCTCCGGTTCTTCACTTTTCCCGGCGTCAGTGGTTTGCTGCATCTCCAGCGACAGCGAAGCCTGTTGCCTGAATACCGTTTTGACGCTCAGTGTGAGCGTATCAGAGCCTGGGGCGCTGCTTGCCGGCGGGTTCTGCGAGTTTGTCACGCTCGTGTTTTCAACCGGCGCTGGCGCCGCTATGTTTTGATTGCTGATGCTTGCGCCCTGCGCGAAACCCGCCCACCTGGCCGCTGTCAGCGTTGCATGATTGACATCCATTTTTCACCCCTGCACCGTGTGCAAATTTGGTTCATTTTTTGTATTGTGTTTCTCTCACACGTGCTATCGTCAACACGGCGAATATCTTTAACAGGATGACAATAATGACTTCCGTTAACCCGGTTTTAGCGGCAATATTGTGTATGGCGATTTTATCCTGCAGCGGCCAGCGGCCTGACAATCTTGGCGTCAATGACGGGCGGCTGACGCCCTGCCCGGCTTCGCCAAATTGTGTTTGCAGCGACCATTGCGATCAACAACATCATGTGCAGCCATTTCTGTTGAAACAACCTGCTGCACAAGCCTGGGAAACCGTTAAACAAGTAGTGCGACAACTGCCGCGCACCCGCATCATCACCCAAACCGATGCTTACCTGCATGCTGAATGCAGCAGTGCGGTATTCGGTTTTGTTGATGACCTGGAATTGCATCTGCGTCCTGCGGACAACATTATTGCTGTGCGCTCCGCTTCCCGATTGGGACATTCCGACTTTGGCGTCAACCGCAAGCGCGTCGAAACCCTGCGCGCCAGGCTGCAACAACAAAACATTATTGACTGATACATGCACTGGCTCATCCTGACCCTGTTCAGTGCGTTTTGTATCGCCAGCGCGGATGCGATGACCAAAAAATACCTCTCGGACTACAGCGCCAGCGAAATGGTGATTATCCGCTTTGCCTTTCCCGGCCTGTTGCTGCTGCCGGTGCTGGCAATGCAACCAATACCGGAGCTGCCGGTTGCATTCTGGTACTGGACCGGCGCATTGATGCCGCTGGAGATTATCGCCATGCTGCTGTATGTGCAGGCGATACGCGATACCTCGCTGGCGCTGACCTTGCCGTATCTTGCATTTACACCGGTGTTCAATACCCTGACCGGTTATATCATTCTGGGCGAAACTGTTTCACTCACCGGTTTGCTGGGGATTCTGCTTGTGGTGGCGGGCGCCTGGCTACTGAATGTTGAAACCGCGCGCAGCCGTGAACGTTTTACGGTATTGACGCCGTTTCGCGCCATTCTCACCGAACGCGGCTCGCGCTATATGTTGCTGACCGCGTTTATCTACAGCTTCACTTCGGTGCTCGGCAAGGGCGCGCTGCAATACACCACGCCGTTTTTCTTCGGGACGTTTTATTACATCAATCTGGGCATTGCCGTGGTGATTCTGTTTTCACTGCGTTCATACCGGGCCGTGAATATTCTGTGGCGCAGGCCGTGGCCACATTTGCTGGTGGGCGGCTTTATGGCGATGATGGTGGTCTCACATTTCTACGCCATCCAGCATGTGGAAGTCGCCTACATGATTGCCGTGAAACGCACCAGCCTGCTGTTTGGCATGCTTTATGGCGTGATATTGTTCCGAGAACACACCACATGGATGCAATTTATCGCTGGCGGCATCATGGTTGGCGGGGTGTTTTTGATTGTTTATTGACAGTTGACTGTCATAAATCGCACAGAAAACCCCAACGAAGTGTCCATATTTTTTACATTTTTACGCATATCATCATTTTCCGCTACGCCTGTTCTCAAACAGCGACACACACAACCACCTGTTTTCCCTGCTGAAAACCGCACCACCACGGCGTTTCAAAACCTGTCCGGCGCCGCTGACGGATATGCGGCGCCAACATCACGATGCGGTGGCACATTTATTGCAACTTTACCTGAACAATGTGCTTGTAACCAGGCTGACACACGACGGATGAAGACTGACAACATGAAACCCTCACTGGCAACCAGCAACAAACTTGCTCCCCTGAAAATTCTGTTCGACTCCTTGCCGAACATGATTGCGCTGGTCGACGCCAGCCTGCGGTTTCGCCTGATCAATCAGGCATACTGCGAATATTTCAATGTCGCCGAACAACAGCTCACAGGACAATACGCGGGAGAAGTGCTGGGGACAGCCTATGCCCGCATGCTCGACAAATATTTCGCCCAGGCGCTCAAGGGCAAAAGCACCACCTGGGTTATCAACCACAATTCGGAAGCGGTCGGTGAAAAACTGCTGTCGGTCAAGTTGCTGCCCTACCCGCCGAACAAAAAACGCGCGCGCCATATTCTGTTCATCGCCGAAGACATCACCGAAACCGTGCAGCTGCACCAAAAACTGTCCACGCTCAAGGAAGTCACCGAGCGGCATATCATCAAAAGTCCTGACGAACTGGACAGCACACTGCGCAGCATTGAATACCATGCGCTGAAGCTGGATGGCTCCGCCGAGAATGACGAAACCTTCCAGACCACTGTCAAACGCCGGGTAATTTCAAACCGCGTACAAAATCAGCTGGAACAAATGCAACATGATGGCGGCTACCAATCCTATCTGGTTTTCACCATCAGCAACTACGCCTCCATTGTTCAACGCCATGGCGAGGCAACCGGCAAGGTGGTGCTGTGTCATTTTGCCGACCGGCTGGATACACTGCTGGGCGATGCGGTGCAAATTGACAGACTGGACAAGGAGCGCGTCGCCATCGCCATTCCCGACCTATCACTGGAAACCACGCAGGCCTTTGGCCGGTTATTGTGCGAGGAAATGAAAAACACCGAAATCCGGTGCAACAACCAGAGCGTCAGTTACAGTGTGTATGCCGGCGCCACCAGCATTCGGCCAAACGATGCCGCAGTCAACGACATCAATCAACCGGAAAGCCTCACCTATACGCGATTCAAGCAATTGAAACTGGGTTGACCAGTGCTAAACAGGCTTTTTCAACAGGCTTTTAATCCACCACACTCATATTAACACGAGCGTAATCCGACACCCTGTCCAGCGACCACGGCGGGTCGGAAACCACATTCACCTTGCAGGATTCAACCCCGTCCAGTTCGCAGATAGTCGACTCCACCCATTCCTCTGTCATTCTTCAGGATAAAATCTTGCGTAGATCTTAGATAAAAATAAAACCTCGTCCTTATTCAATGTCTTTTCCTTACTGCCTTCATGCGCCCACAAGTTCCTATAAGAATTAAAGTGAGAAATCCACTTTAGCTTATCCGCTTTACTATTAAAGCCATCACCAATATCTATGGAAAATTCATCCTCAAAGGTTTTGAAATCTTTTAAGTCGCCTCTCCGCTTCGTCCAGTGTTTTTCAATAATAGTTTTATAGTCAACTATATTAAACATCTCTTTCCAATCTATATCGATGCGCGGAAGACCTTCCTTGTAGCGTTTCTCCATTTCTTGTGATGCCCGACTATCACATTCTCGCTTGATTGAAGCAATCTCTAGCTCCCAATCATCTCCGTAAAGCAATTGCAACTTATGCAGCACGGTCCTCTTTATATATTTTTCAATAGCGATCCCATATTTGCGGCCTTGATCCTGCAATTCTTCGTCCTGCCTCTCCCTCCAATCGACAAGCTCTGGCGGATCGTACTCAGGAAAACGCTCATGAATAATTGATTGAAAGAATCTCAGCCATTTTACATCAGCACCCGCACCCAACAGAACAAGTTGCTGGTGAGCATCAGAATGAGACAATCCACTTATTCCTTCGAGCAAGGTCTTCAAATATTTCTGTAAACACTGAAACCTATCACTAACCGATGTACTTCTAGAAATCACTCCCTTTTCCATTAGAAATGAATTCAGACTACCAATAAGAACTATAAATGCATACGTCCCACGGTTTGACACAATAAAATATTTTTCTCTATTAAATATATCAGGATAGTTTTGCTCAACATATTCATAACACAAATTTAACAATGCAACGATATGTTTTCGGCTCCTTTCCATTTCCTCAGAGTGATTATTGTTATGGATATTGTATATACACGTGCGAACACTTTCTTCATTATACTGGTTACCTGTTGCTGTTGGCAAAAGACCTGATTTCGATAACGCATACGTGAATGGCTTAAACGATAATAGCGAAGCATCTTCTCCTACAGATATCTTATTAAACAGTGGCCCTTGATTTAAAGACAGCAGTTTAGTTATGGATGATCTCAGCGCTTTCATCCTCGAGTCAGCGCGCGCGGAATTCCAGTATAAGTCCTCTTCGAGCACAAGCCGGAGACTCGCACTAACAGCCTTCTGGTTCTGATTTATATCCATAAATATTTTGAGCTGATCAACCGGATCCAGTCCCACAAGAGCAACTATTGGTACTGTATTATTTTTCTTATACTTAGAATTAGCATAACCATACAACCTATGCTGCCCATCAATGATATATGCTATTGCATACTGATTAGGAATACTCAAAGTACCGCATCTCGAAATTGAGTCATTTTTCCTGGATTGCGACTCAAACCTCAAACCTCTTGATGCACTAAAATTAACAATTATTGAATTTGGGAAATACCCGCCTTCATCAATAAAGCGAGTAATACCTTTTAACCGACTTGGAACCAGCAAACGCTGATATGTTGGAGATTCGTTTTCATTCGCTTTTGTTTTATGAAGAATAAAGCCAAGCTTTAGAAGAAGGTGCGGCTCTATTGAACACATATAATATGTTTTATTCCCCATTTTTCCTTCAATGGCTGGTAGTTTTATTTTTTCCTGATTTATTTTCTCATTTTTAAAGACCAAACCCAGAAATTGATAATATGCAGCATGCTTATAATGTTTTATAAGACTGTTAATGTAATCATATGTGTTGTCTCCGTAATAATATATACCCGCCTTCCGCAGCCTTATCAAATCTTCCCCCTCTGGAGAAAGCCTGATATTACGTGTGGCAAAAATATACTTAACTTTAACTGCTCTACCAAAAAGCTCTTTAACAGCTTTATACAACCCATCAAGACGAAGAGCCATAAGATCAAATTCATCTTTGTATGATTTTGCCTTTTTAGGTCTTTCGCTTGACTTGCACTCTACTAAAAATACAATATCATCACTAACGACAACAACATCGATTTGTTTTTTATCCGCCTCATTTTTACCAAAACGCAAAGAAAATGCGTTATCTCGATTTAACTTCCTATACCCCAACTCATAAAACTGGCACCACACTTCATCCTCAAATAAAACATCATGTGGTTTTTTCAATCGTATGCGCGTCTTATTTTTAAGCTCTTTTTCTATCTCCCAGCCTTTAGATAAGTAGCTATCTACTTCAGAATGAACCACACTACGACAATAATATTGACTCTTTTTTATTTTATATATTTTCCCTATTTCAGAGTCATCACTCACTAACTTGCTTTGTAGCGCACTACATTCAGCATCTGTCAAAACCGTCATAAGCAAGCCCCATTCGTCATGATAAGCTCAGCATAAACACCTCTTTTCGCATTTTTTCCGCCAATCGTACTCGCCCTTTTCATCTCAATTATTTTGTCCTTCATATTAAAGATTTTTTTTATTCTCGGGTGCGCCGCATTCGTTAATATATAATATGCACCTATTTTTTTTATTTCACTTATGTACTCCCGCAAGCGGTATTGCTCATCTAGTGAAAATATCTTGCTATTGTAATGAACGAAACCATTGTGATTGTGCGTCACAGTATACGGAGGATCAATAAAAACAAGATCACCTTTTTCTATGTTACCCAGTGTCTCATAGTAGTGACAAGCAGCCAAGCTGGCGCTACCAAGCGCTTTCGAGACCAACTTTATATTTTCATAATCAAATTCAACGTTTTTTCTATAACCATATGGTACATTATAATTACCACTTAGATTGACGCGATATATGCCATTAAAAGACGTCTGGTTTAGGTATATAAATTTTGCGGCCCTTTTAAAATCACTTTTAAATTCCTTTTCGCGCACATAATAATATTCATTTTTTGTGTTTCTAAATCCCTTGAGATACCTTATTACCAAATTAGGATCTTCCCTCACAGCAATATAAGTGTCTATCAACTCAGAGTTCAGGTCGGAAAGATAGGATTTAGGGGCATTTAGATAGAAAAAAACTGCCCCACCACCTAAAAAAGGCTCATGGTACTTTTTAAAACCATTTTTTGGCAGAAAACTGTTTAACTCTCCTAGCAACCACCTCTTCCCACCAGCCCATCTTAAAAACGGTTTTACGTCAGACACTCTCAAGTTACTCATGATATCTATGAACCATATTCAAAAGATAATAAAAAGTACCACAATCGCGCCCCTTTTTTGAACCAAACCCGTACATCTCATAAATAACATAGACATATTAATCACCTACTACAGCTAGCGCAGTATCTAACATTAGCTTGCATCCTAAAGCTCACTTCTACACTTAGCACTAATATTAATACCCAATATCACCACTACAGTAAAAAATTACCTTAGTTATCCTTAAGCACAAAATCTCGTTATCTCCAAAAGGTGCTTACGCTGTCAGCACAATACATTTAGATTTCCCCATAGGGTTATTCATCCAGTCGCGAAATCAGTATGAGCTCAACAATACACTACATAATAATTGCCTCAGCACATCTCTTATCATGACTTACTATATATCTCCGCACCCTTTTCCCTGAATTCCTCCGCTTTTTCTTTCATGCCTTTGTCCAGTGCAATTTCGATTTTTTCGATACCCTGCTCGGCGGCGTATTCGCGCACGTCCTGGGAGATTTTCATCGAGCAGAATTTGGGGCCGCACATGGAGCAGAAGTGGGCAACCTTGTGGGCTTCCTTGGGCAGGGTTTCGTCGTGGTATTCGCGGGCGCGGTCGGGGTCGAGGGCGAGCTTGAACTGGTCGTCCCAGCGGAATTCGAAGCGCGCCTTGCTCATGGCGTTGTCGCGGATTTGCGCGCCGGGGTGGCCCTTGGCCAGATCGGCGGCGTGGGCGGCGATCTTGTAGGTGATGATGCCGGTGCGCACGTCTTCCTTGTTGGGCAGGCCGAGGTGTTCCTTGGGCGTGACATAGCACAGCATGGCGCAGCCGTACCAGCCAATTTGCGCGGCGCCGATGCCGGAGGTGATGTGGTCGTAGCCGGGGGCGATGTCGGTGGTGAGCGGGCCGAGGGTGTAGAACGGCGCTTCGAAGCAGTCCTCCAGCTCCTTGTCCATGTTTTCCTTAATCATTTGCATGGGCACGTGGCCGGGGCCTTCGATCATCACCTGCACATCGTGTTTCCAGGCGATTTTGGTGAGCTCACCCAGGGTTTCCAGCTCGCCGAACTGGGCTTCGTCGTTGGCGTCGGCAATCGAGCCGGGGCGCAGGCCGTCACCGAGGGAGAACGACACATCGTAGGCCTTCATGATTTCGCAGATGTCCTCAAAATGGGTGTAGAGGAAGTTTTCCTTGTGATGCGCCAGACACCATTTCGCCATGATCGAACCACCGCGGCTGACAATGCCGGTGACCCGTTTGGCGGTGAGCGGCACGTATTGCAGGCGCACGCCAGCGTGGATGGTGAAATAGTCCACGCCCTGCTCGGCCTGCTCGATTAATGTGTCCTTGAAAATTTCCCAGGTAAGGTCTTCGGCAACGCCATCGACTTTTTCCAGCGCCTGATAAATCGGCACCGTGCCAATGGGCACCGGCGAATTACGCAGAATCCACTCGCGGGTTTCGTGGATGTTCTTGCCGGTGGACAGATCCATGATGGTGTCGCTGCCCCAGCGGATGCCCCACACCATTTTTTCGACTTCCTCGGTGATGCTGGAGGTGACCGCCGAGTTGCCGAGGTTGCCGTTGATTTTGACCAGGAAGTTGCGGCCGATAATCATCGGCTCCAGTTCCGGGTGGTTGATATTGGCCGGAATGATGGCGCGGCCGGCGGCGACTTCGCTGCGTACGAACTCGGGGGTGATTTCCTCCGGTAACTGCGCGCCAAAACCCTGCCCCTTGTGCTGCATCAGCACTTTTTCGTAGGCCGGGTCTTCACGCAGTTGTTGCAGCTTCATGCTCTCGCGGATGGCGACATATTCCATTTCCGGGGTGATGACGCCTTTTCGGGCGTAGTGCATCTGGCTGACGTTTTTGCCGGCTTTTGCCCGGCGCGGCTTGCGAATGTGCTCGAAGCGCAGCTCGGCCAGCGCCGGGTCGTTCTGGCGCTGCTGACCGTATTCCGAGCTGGGGCCATCCAGCCATTCAGTGTCGCCGCGCTCGTCGATCCAGCCGCCGCGCACATCGGCCAGCCCCTTGAGCAGGTCGATGCTGACAGCCGGGTCGGTGTAGGGGCCGGAGGTGTCGTACACCGGAATCGGCGGGTTTTTCTCCGCGCCGAAGCTGGCCGGGGTGTCGTCCAGCGTGATTTCGCGCATCGGCACGCGAATATCGTCACGCGAGCCCTGCACATAGATTTTGCGCGAACCGTCCAGTGGACGGGTGGAATCGGCGGAAAGCTCGGCGGTGCGTTGCAAAAAATCCTGGGGAATGGCGCTCATATCAGTGTCCGGTGTCGGTGTGAACAATGGCGGACATATTACAGGAAGAAAGGGGCAAGTATCGAGGGGCAAGTGGCAGGGTTATTCCCGCGCCCCCCTCGCCCCCTGCCCCTGTTATAGGGTAGAATCCCCCCTCGATACTCACAAGC
>JALWPK010000030.1 GCA_026995045.1 Gammaproteobacteria bacterium
CAAGGTGGCCATCACGGCTTGCATGCGCAAGTTGCTGGTGACACTCAACACGATGGTCAAGAACCAAACGCCCTGGCAATATGTGGATGCGGGTTGACTTTCAACACAACTGCTCTGTGGTGAATAAAACACCCTCCGTGCACTCTGTGAGCTCTGTGGCAAAAACCAGCCCACCCGGATTACTGGTACACTATATGCCATGAAAGAAGCAGTGGTTCTGGTGCATGGCGTATGGAGCAACGGCGTGGATATGTGGCGCTTGCGCTCGCATCTGAAACGCGCCGGTTTCGAGTGCCATGTATTCAACTACCATGTGTGGCAGGCGTCGGCGGCGGAGCTGGCGCGTCGGTTGCACGACCGGGTGATGGATATCGACGCCGATGTGGTGCATTTTGTCGGCCACAGCTACGGCGGCATTATCCTGCTGCATCTGTTTGACCAGTTTCCGTTCGCCACCCGCGGCAAGCGCGATGGCCGCATCGTGCTGCTGGGCAGTCCGGTCAACGGCAGCGAAGTCAGCAAGCGGCTGGCGCGCAGTCCGGTGACGCGCTGGGTGCTGGGCCACAGCGTCAGGGACGGTGGCCTGTTCGGCGATGTGCCGGCGTGGAAAGGCTGGCAGGACATCGGCGTCATCGCCGGCAGCCTGCCGATTGGCATCGGCCTGTTGGCGGGCGGCCCGCAACCGCCGCATGACGGCACGGTATCGGTCGAAGAGGCGCATCTCAAAAACGCCACCGATTTTCTGGTGTTGCCGGTGAGCCACAGCGGCATGTTGCTGTCCAGCGAAGTTGCCGCGCATGTGATTACCTTTCTGCGCAGCGGCCGCTTTGATGACGACACGCGCACACCGCTGCTGGATGTGGGGGCGGCTTAGGAGAAGGGGTCTGGCAGCAGGGCGCTGGTCTCTTGTAACTGCTTTTTCAAGCGCCCAGTCACCAGAATCCAGCTCCCGAACCCCTTCCACTCGCATAAAAATGATAAACTCGCCAGAACGCTGAACACTTAAAAAAGGCACCCAAGCGACACTATGGCCGGTCACAGTAAATGGGCGAATATCAAGCATCGCAAGGCCGCCCAGGACAAAAAACGCGGCAAGATTTACACCAAGCTGATTCGTGAAATCACCGTGGCGGCGCGCAGCGGCGGTGGCGGCGATGTCAGCGCCAACCCGCGGCTGCGGCTGGCGGTGGACAAGGCGCTGGCCGCCAATATGAGCAAGGACACCATCGAGCGCGCCATCAAGCGCGGCAGCGGTGAAGACGACGCTGCGCAATACGAAGAAATTCGCTACGAAGGTTATGGTCCGGCCGGCGTCGCCGTGATGGTCGATTGCATGACCGACAACCGCAAGCGCACGGTGTCCGATGTGCGCCACGCCTTCACCAAATGCGGCGGCAATCTGGGCACCGACGGCTCGGTGGCGTTTATGTTCAACCGCATCGGCCTGCTCAGTTATCCGCCGGGCAGCGATGAAGACGCGATTATGGAAGCGGCGCTGGAAGCGGGTGCCGAAGATGTGACCACGGCGGAGGATGGCGCCATCGAAGTGATTACCGCGTTCGAGGATTTCATTGCCGTGAAAGAAGCGATGCAGGCCGCCGGGCTGGAGCCGGAGAGAGCCGAAGTGATTGAACAGGCCACCACCGAAACCGAAGTCAACCTGGAGGATGCAGAAAAAATCCTGCGCCTGATTGATATGCTGGAAGACCTTGACGATGTGCAGCAGGTGCACACCAATGCCGATTTTTCCGACGACGTGATGCAGCAACTTGGCCACTAGGGTACGCATACTCGGCATCGACCCCGGTTCGCGCAGCACCGGTTACGGCGTGATTGACACCGACGGGTTTCGTCACAGCCATGTGTGCAGCGGCTTTGTCAAAATCGATGGCGAACACATCGCCGAGCGCCTGGGCGTGATTTTTACCGCAGTGGGCGGCTTGATTCAGCAGTGGCGGCCGGATGTGATGGCGATTGAGCAGGTGTTCATGAACCGCAACGCCGATTCGGCGCTGAAGCTGGGACAGGCGCGCGGCGCCGCGATTTGCGCCGGCGTCAACGCCGGCCTCACGGTGGGCGAATACACCCCGCGCGCCATCAAGAAAGCCGTTACCGGGCAGGGCGCGGCGGACAAAAACCAGATGCAACAGATGATGCAGATACTTCTCAAACTCGATGAATTGCCACAAAGCGACGCCGCCGATGCGCTCGCCATCAGCGTATGCCATGCGCACCATTTGCATGTTCGCAACAGCGGCGTGGCCAGCGGTGTAAAACGGGGGCGCTGGGTATGATCGGCCGCATCACCGGGGTTTTATTACACAAACAACCGCCGCAGTTGCTGGTGGATGTGCAGGGCGTGGGCTACGAGCTGGAAGCGCCGATGTCGACCTTTTACCAGTTGCCCGCCGACGGCGAACGGGTCATGCTGCACACCCACCTGGTGGTGCGCGAGGACGCCCAGTTGCTTTACGGCTTTTACAGCGAGACCGAGCGCAGCCTGTTCCGCAGTCTGATTCGCATCAACGGCGTTGGCCCCAAGCTGGCGCTGACCATTCTGTCCGGCGTCAGCGCCGATGAATTCTCCCGCTGCATCATGGAAAACGACGCCAAGTCGCTGACCGCGCTGCCCGGCGTCGGCAAAAAAACCGCCGAGCGCCTGATCGTGGAACTGCGCGACAAAATCGATACCGGCGCCAGCCTACCTGCCGCGGCGGCGCCTGCCGGCGTCACTGCTGCGCCCACCAACCCGGTCAGCGATGCGGTCAGCGCGCTGATTGCGCTGGGTTACAAGGCGCAGGAAGCCAGCCGCATGGTGCGCAATATTGAAACCGATGGCATGCCAACCGAGGCCATCATCAAGGCCGCCCTGCAGGGCGCGGTGGCCAGCGCATGAGCGAGGCGCGCATCATCGACGCCGCGCAAAGCGACGACGAAGTCATCATCGACCGCGCCATCCGGCCACAAACGCTGGCGGATTACCGGGGGCAACCGGCGGTCACCGAGCAACTGGAGATTTTTATTCCGGCGGCGCGCGGCCGCGGCGAAGCGCTGGATCACCTGTTGCTGTTTGGACCGCCGGGGCTGGGCAAAACCACGCTGGCGCACATCATCGCCAACGAAATGGGCGCCACCCTGCATTCCACTTCCGGCCCGGTGCTGGAAAAACCTGGCGATCTGGCCGCCCTGTTGACCAATCTGGAGCCGCACGATGTGCTGTTCGTGGACGAGATTCATCGCCTCAGCCCGGTGGTGGAAGAAATCCTGTATCCGGCAATGGAAGACCACCAGCTCGATATCATGATCGGCGAAGGCCCGGCGGCGCGCTCCATCAAGCTCGACCTGCCGCCGTTCACCCTGGTGGGCGCCACCACCCGCGCCGGTTCGCTGACCTCGCCGCTGCGCGACCGTTTCGGCATTGTGCTGCGGCTGGATTTTTACAACCAGAACGATTTGTCGCACATCGTCAAACGCTCGGCCGACATTCTCAACGTCAGCATCGCCGATGACGGCGCCGATGAAATTGCCTGCCGCGCACGCGGCACGCCACGCATCGCCAACCGCCTGCTGCGCCGGGTGCGCGACTATGCCCAGGTCAAGGCGGATGGCGTGGTCAGCAAAACCGTCGCCGCCAGCGCATTGCAACTGCTGAATGTTGATCCGGTGGGTTTCGACACCATGGACACGCGCCTGCTGCGCGCCATCATCGACAAGTTTGGCGGCGGCCCGGTCGGGGTGGAAAACCTGGCGGCGGCCATTGGCGAGGAGCGCGACACCATCGAGGATGTGATCGAACCCTATCTGATACAACAGGGCTATTTGATGCGCACCCCGCGCGGCCGCGTCGCCACCGCAGAGGTGTATCGACACTTTGGTCTGCAACCGCCGGAATCGTCTCAAGCCGAGCAGCCGGTGCTGCCATTTGATGAATAGCTTTTGTCCGCGAATGCACGCAAATAAAAGCAAATATGTTACAGATGTTTTTAGCTGACCGGGCAAGCACTGGCGTTTATTTGCGTTGATTAGCGGACTCAAGACTTAACATTCGGGATATCATATTGACTGAATTTTCATGGCCGATACGGGTCTACTACGAGGACACGGACGCCGGGGGCGTGGTGTATTACGCCAACTACCTCAAGTTTATGGAGCGCGCCCGCACCGAAATGCTGCGCGCAATCGGGTTTGAGCAGGACAGACTAAAACAAGAGCAGGATGTGATTTTTGCGGTGCACAGCATCAACGCCAAATATCACAAACCTGCCGTATTCAATGATGAGTTAACCGTGATTTCACACATTTCTGATCTGGCCAAAGCCAGTTTGACTTTCTCCCAGCGCATATTGCGCGCGACTGATCAGCAACTGTTGTGTTCGGCGGATATCAAGGTCGCCTGCCTGCGCGCCAGCCGCTTTGCCGCCACCGCCATTCCATCCGATATTACACAACGCGTGTCTCAGGAGTATTGCTGATGGAAACCGACATGTCGCTGATCAGCCTGGTGATGCGCGCCAGCACGGTGGTGCAACTGGTGATGCTGGTATTGCTCGCCGGCTCCATCCTGTCGTGGGTCATTATTATTATCAAATACAGGTTTCTGAAACAGGCCAAGGCGGATGCCGAACGCTTTGAAGACCAGTTCTGGTCAGGCATCAACCTCGCCGAACTGTACCAGCGCATCAGCAAACGCAAGGGTGAACTGGCGGGCATGGAGCGCATTTTTGAAACCGGCTTTGCCGAATACATTCGTATGCACAAGCGCGCCTCCGGCAACACCGAAATGCTGCTGGCCGGGGTGCAACGCAGCATGAAAGTGGCGCTGGCGCGTGAGGAAGAGCGGCTGGAATCGAATCTGTCGTGGCTGGCGACCATCGGCTCCATCAGTCCCTACGTTGGTCTGTTTGGCACGGTGTGGGGCATCATGCGCTCGTTCACCGCGCTGGGCGCAGTGCAACACGCCAGCCTCTCGATGGTGGCGCCCGGCATCGCCGAGGCGCTGATAGCGACTGCGATGGGCCTGTTCGCTGCGATACCGGCGGTTGTCGGCTATAACCGCTACGCCGAGCAGGTCAACCGCCTGGTCGGCGCCTATGAAAACTTCGCTGAAGAATTCGCCACCATTCTGCAACGCCAGAGTCACGTCAGCGAACAGTCGTCTGAAGAAAAAACCGAAACCGGCGATGAAACCGCGGTTGCGCAGTCGCCATCGGAAACCCTGGCAAGCTGAACTGAACCATCATGAGCAACAGCAACAAACGCAGGCCTGTCGCCGAAATCAATGTAGTGCCATACATCGATGTGATGCTGGTGCTGTTGATTATTTTCATGATCACCGCGCCCTTGCTGCAACAGGGTGTGGAAATCGACCTGCCGCAGGCCAACGCCAATCCGTTGCCACCGGAACAAAACGAGCCGGTGGTGTTGAGCGTCAACAGCAAGGGCGAATATTTTCTCAACATCGGCGACAACAAGGACAAGCCGCTGGATGAAAAAACGCTGGTGCATCGCGTCGCCGCCATCGTCAAATACAAGCCGCAAACCCCGGTGCTGGTGCGCGGTGATCACGCGGTGGATTACGGCAGCGTTACCAACGCAATGGTGTTGTTGCAGCAGGCCGGCGTCGACAAGGTTGGCCTGATGACCGAGTCTGACGAAAAATAATTGCCTGAATGGATCGATTGTGAGCGCAGGTTTATGGCAGGACATCAAACGCAACCCGCTGGCGCTGGTGATAGCGGTGCTGGTGCATGTGCTGTTGATTGTATTGCTCAGCGTCAACCTCAGCAGCAGCGAAGTGCACGCGCCCAAACGCGCACCGCAAAAAACCATCAAGGCGGTGGTGGTCGACGCCAGTGCGGTGGAGCGGGAAATCGAAAAGCTGAAACAGGCGGAGAAAAAAAAGCGGCAGCAAGAACGGGCTGAACAAAAGCGCCTGCAACGTGAACAGGAAAAAATCAAAAAACAGCTGGCGGCGGAAAAGAAAAAACTGGCTGAGCTGAAAAAGAAAAAAGCCGCGGAGAAAAAACGTCAGGCCAAACTGAAAAAACAGGCTGAATTGAAGAAAAAACGCGAAGCCGAGCGCCGCAAAAAACTCGCGGCCGAGAAAAAACGCCAGCAGGAGCTGAAGAAAAAGCAGGAAGCCGAACGCAAGCGCAAGCAAGCTGAAGCACAGCGCAAAAAGGCCGAGGAAGAACTGCGCCGCAAGCTGGCGGAGGAAGAACGCCTGGAGCGTGAAGCCCGCGAGGCGGCGGCGCGCGAAAAAATGCTCGACAGCCTGAGGGCGCAGTATGTGCGCATGATTGAACAAAAAGTAGAGCGCAACTGGCTGCGCCCGGCGGCCATCACTACCGCATCGCCCTGTGAAGTGCTGGTAACGCAAAACCGGCTGGGCGATGTACTGGATGTGCAGCTCACATCCTGTCAGAATGACGCCGCTTATTTGCGCTCGATTGAACGGGCGGTGCGCCGCGCCTCACCTTTGCCGCCGCCGCCGGATCCGGGCGTGTTTGACAGGGAAATCCATTTTATATTCAGACCGGAAAGCTGATAACAACAACCAGAGATGTAACTGACAGATGGTAAACCGATTCACCTGCTGCATAATTTTATTCGCTGCCGCGATGTTCAGCCTGCAGGCGCAGGCGGTGCTGAAAATTGATATCACCGAAGGCGTGGAAGGCGCGGCGCCGATCGCCGTTGTTCCATTTCAGTGGCAGGGACTGAAGACGCCGAAAAATGCCGACATTTCCGCCATTGTCGCCTCTGACCTGGCGCGCAGCGGCCAGTTTGCGCCGCTGCCGGAAAAAGACCTGATATCGCGGCAGACTTCACCGGACAAGGTGGATTTCAAAACCTGGCGTATAGCAGGGGTCGATCATCTGGTCATCGGCTCGGTCAAGCCGTTGCGCAACAAACTGTATCAGGTGCAGTTTCGCCTGTTTGACATTCTCAAGGCCGAGCAAAGCCTGGGTTACAGCTTCAATGTGCGCGCCAGCCAGTTGCGCTCGGTGGCGCATCGCATCAGTGATTATATTGTCGAGCACCTCACCGGTCTGAGCCCGGCGTTTGATTCGCGCATCAGCTATGTCACCACCCAGCTGACCAAACCGCGCAAGCCAGGCGGCAAACCGGGTATTGTCTACAAACTGCAGGTGGCCGATACGGACGGTTTCAATCCGCAAACCCTGCTGACCTCGCCCGAGCCAATCATGTCGCCCGGCTGGTCGCCTGATGGCAAACAACTGGTGTATGTATCGTTCGAGGCCGGCAAGCCGGAAATTTTTATACACGATATTTTTACCGGCAAACGGCAGAAACTGACTTCGTTCAAGGGATTGAACAGCGCGCCAAAATGGTCACCGGATGGCAAGTATATTGCGCTGACGCTGTCCAAGGACGGCAATCCGGATATCTACATCTACCGCCTTCGCGACAAAACCCTGCGCCGGCTGACGCGGCACTGGTCTATTGATACCGAAGCCAGCTGGATGCCGGACAGCCGCGCGCTGGTGTTTACCTCCAGTCGCAGCGGCAAGCCACAGATATACCGCATCGGCCTGGAAGCCGGTTCGCGCCCCAGCCGTTTGACTTTTGAAGGCAACTATAACGCCAACGCCACTGTCTCACCTGACGGCAAGTCGATAGCGTTTGTGCACGGCGAGGGCAATGTGTTCCGCATCGCCAGCCTGCAACTGGAATCGCGCTATATGCAGGTGCTGACCGACGGGCCACTGGATGAGTCACCGGAATTTGCGCCCAATGGCAGCATGATACTGTATGCCGCCCGCAGCAAGGGCCGCGCCGTGCTGGCGGCAGTGTCGGCCGATGGCAGGCACAAACAGAAACTGGTGCTGGAAGAAGGCGATGTGCGCGAACCCGCCTGGGCGCCGGTGCAACCATAACAACTGGAAGACAGCGACAGTAACCCTGACAGGAAAATCATTATGAAACTGAAAATATTTTTACTTGCGCTGGCCGTTACCCTGGCCGCCTGTGAACCTCACGTTAAACCGGACAGCAACAGCGCCGCGGGACAAAACAGTAATACGGATACCACACCTGGCGCACAGGTCGGTGCGATTTCCGGCGGCGGCATCGACGGCGCCAATGTGCTGGAAGGCAAACAATACAATGTATCCTACGAAAAAGGCGCCATCGATGATCCGGCCAATATTCTGTACAACAAAATCATCTATTTCGATTTTGACAGCAGTGATATCCGTGACGACTATGTCGAGCTGGTGAAACATCATGGCAAATATCTTGCCCTGCACGCCGATGCCAGTATTCGTCTGGAAGGACACACCGATGAGCGTGGTTCACGTGAATACAACATTGCGCTGGCGGACCGGCGCGCACAGGCGGTGAAAAAGCTGCTGCTGTTCCAGGGCGCAAGCAACGACCAGATTACTATTATCAGTTATGGCGAAGAAAAACCGGCGGTGCTGGGGCATGATGAAGAAGCCTGGGCGCTGAACCGGCGCGCTGAAATTGTTTACGGGAAATAATCATGGTAGTCAGAAAAGCACTCGGTTATGTATGTATGCTGTCAGCACTTGGCGTGAGCCCGGGTGTACATGCGCAGGATGCGGGGTTGGCCTCGATGACAGTGCAACAGCGGTTGCAGCGCATCGAGCGCCTGGTCAGCTCGGATGTGCTGATGGAGCAGGCGCAGCAAAACGAAATGTTGCGCGAGGAAATCACCTCGCTGCGCGAATTGATTGAACAGCAGCAATACGAACTCGAAACCGTCAAACAACGCCAGCGCAGTCTGTATCTGGACATGGACCGGCGCCTCACCAATCTTGAAGCTGGCGCCACCAGTGTTTCGCGCTCGCCGGTGCCGCCACCCAATACGTCCGCAGGTGCGACCGGATCGGCAGCGCCGCCACCTGTCAGTAACGTGGGCGCGGGGGCGGCAACCGCAGCAGCAACCGGCGCCGCTGACGCCAAACAGGCATACAGCGCCGCTTTCGAACTGCTCAAGGAAGGCCGTTACGCGCGCTCGATCAAGGCGTTTGAAACCTTCCTCAAGCAATATCCTGGCAGCCAGTATGTCGACAACGCGCAGTACTGGATGGCGGAAGCCAATTATGTGTCACGCGAATACAAAACCGCGTTGACGGAATTTGAAAAGCTCATTGCGCAACATCCTGACAGCACCAAAATCCCCGGCGCGCGTCTGAAGATTGGCTATGTGTATTACGAGCTGAAAAACTGGCCGGAAGCGCGCGCCTCGCTGGAAAAAGTGATCAAACTGTATCCGGATACCAGCGTTGCCAAAAAGGCCAGGGAACGTCTGGCGCGGATGAAGCGTGAGGGGCACTGACTTTAACTAATGAATAATGAGAAATGAATAGTGAATAATGGCATTGGAGAAACTGCAAAGGTGACCGTGTTCCCCGAAACACTTTTTTATTATTCATTATTCACTAATCATTATTCATTGCTTCTCCCGCCGTGTCCCGTCCCGATCAAGTTCTGATTAGCGAAATTTTTTATTCGCTGCAGGGTGAATCCACCACCGTGGGTTTGCCGACGGTGTTCGTGCGCCTTACCGGTTGTCCGCTGCGTTGCCAGTATTGTGACACCGAATATGCTTTTACCGGCGGTGACTATTTCAGCTTCGACGAGATATTGCAGCAGGTGGCGCAGCATCAGGCGTCGCATGTTACTGTCACCGGCGGCGAGCCGCTGGCGCAGGCTAACTGTATTGATTTGCTGACGCAATTGTGTGACGCCGGCTATCAGGTGTCGCTGGAAACCAGCGGCGCGCAGGATGTCAGCGAAGTGGACTCACGCGTAATGAAAGTGATGGACATCAAAACCCCCGGTTCGGGTGAAGTGAACAGAAACCGCTATGAAAATATTGCATACCTGCGTGGCAATGATCAGGTCAAATTTGTATTGTGCAACCGGGAGGATTTTGACTGGGCTAAAAACTGCATGCGTGAACACAAGCTGACGGAGCAATGTGAAGTGCTGTTTTCTCCCAGTCACGATCAGCTGGATGCGACTGAACTTGCCGACTGGATCTTGCAGGAGCATCTTCCCGTGCGCATGCAGTTGCAACTGCACAAGATATTGTGGGGCAACCAGCCGGGCAAATAATGATGAGCCAGTCTGCAAAACCCAAAGCGGTGGTGTTGCTCTCCGGCGGGCTGGACTCCGCCACCGTGCTGACGATCGCCGCGCAGCAGTACGACTGCATTGCTGTCAGTTTTGACTACCACCAGCGCCATGCATCCGAGCTGAATGCGGCGCGCCGGCTGGCGCAACGCTACGCCAGTGAACACCGGGTGATTCATCTCGATGCCGGGGTGCTGGCTGGCTCGGCGTTGACTGATCACACCATCAAGGTGCCCGAGCAGTCTGAGGAAGGCATTCCGGTAACTTATGTGCCGGCGCGCAACACCGTGTTTCTGGCGCATGCGCTGGTGGTGGCGGAAGTCGCCGACGCCAATGATATTTTCATCGGCGTCAACGCGGTGGATTATTCCGGCTACCCCGACTGCCGGCCTGAGTTTATCGAGGCTTTTCAGGCTATGGCCAACCTTGCTACGCGCGCCGCAGTGGAGGGCGCGCAGGTGCGGATTCATGCCCCTCTGATTACGCTCAGCAAGGCGGACATCATCCGTCGAGGTGTGGAGTTGGGGCTGGATTTTGGGCTTACGGTTTCCTGTTATCAGGCCGATGAGCAGGGACGCGCCTGCGGGGTGTGTGACTCCTGCCGCTTTCGCCGCGCCGGTTTTGAGCAGGCCGGGGTGGCGGATCCGACCCGTTACCAGCGTCGTTGAACAAGAATTGCGCGCTTGTGGTTGAACCCCCGGCGCGGCGTTAAATTCCGGTTTGTTTTTCGCGCCCAGTCCATGTATCATGCGCGCCCTGTGGTGTTCGGGATTGCGATGACAACCCGGGCGCCAGAACCTGAAACCCTTTCAGGGCCGTTAGCTCAGTTGGTAGAGCACCGGACTTTTAATCCGTTGGTCCTGCGTTCGAGTCGCAGACGGCCCACCATATTCCAGGGGCAAGGTGAGAGGGGGGAGTGGCAAGGTCTCTTCACCTTTTTCCTTTCCAGCCAAGTAAAAAAACCCCGCTGATTGCTCAGCGGGGTTTTTTTGTTTCCGGTTCAGTCAGGAGTTATTTACGCTGACTCGGGCCGTTTACTTCCAGACCGTTGCTCATGTAGGTATGGAAGTATTCCAGGGCGCGGTATTCGTCGCTCTGCGCCTTGAAAGGCTTGGCGCGAACCTGCTTGTTACAGCCGCCGTAACGACGGTGCAGGGTGCCCATGCCGTCACCGGACTTGGACTTGCCGGCCCACTTGTTGCGGTAAACCGGGAAGCCTGTCGGATGACCCAGCGCAGGACTGAGGATGTCCGCGCGGATGCGGCTGCCAGAATAGTAGTAATGGCAATCCGCGCAGGCCATGTTCAGCTGGCCGCGTTTGGCGTAAAAGTGCTTTTTACCACGGTTGTAGGCGGCCATGGCGCGTTCATCGTCGGGCACCTTGATGTTGAGCTTGTTGCCGCGTGACAGGTAGGCCAGATAAGCGCTTACCCAAGCCAGCTTGCCCTTTTTCCACTTGTAGGGTTTTTCGCCATTGTCTGTGCGGCATTTGTTGATAGCGCCTTCCAGGGTGACGACCTTGCCGGTTTCGGTGTCAAAGTAGGGATAGTTCTGGCGAATGCCTTTCTTGTAATTGGGGAAACAGTCAGCAAGGCTTTTGCCGTTGGCAAATTTCTTGTTGAATTCTTCCTCACCCTTGTCTACGTAAATTTCGTAGGAAGGGAATTCCTCGAATGCTTCCCATTGTTCACGTGAGGCGGGGTCAACCGCGTACACGCCGTTAATGAAGTCATTTAACGGAACATTCGGGAATTTTTTTGCGAAGTAGGAACGAAATGCTTTCAAATCGTCATCTGGCGTCGCCTGCGACAATAGTGGTGTTGTCGCGATGAGCAGAGCAGATAACGCAGTTATGATTTTTTTCATAGGTCACCTATTGTTGTTATACGCGTTTTAATAATCTCTCCCTTTGGCGGTGAGATTATTTGATTTTCGCTTCAGCCGAGTCACTATCGCCCTTGTTGTCTACCCAACTGATTTTGATAGTGTCGCCAGAATTTGCGCCCTTGAACTTGAACGACATGAACGGGTTTTTGGAAATGGCGCCACTCCACTGGGCGTTCATTACGTTCTTGCCGTTGTGTTCTGCGTTAACTTCCTGGATGAACTTGGCAGGAATTTTCTTGCCGGTTTTCTTGTCTTTGCGCAGGCCGGTTTCCATCGGGTGGTTGATCAGGCATTTGACTGTCGCCACACCTTTTTTGACCTTTGCGCGGATTTTGATTGATTTTGCCATGTGTATATCCTCGAATTCTGGTGTTAATTAGCCGCCGCAACCACCGATGGTGACTTTGACCTGTTTCTTGGCGCTGTAAAGCTTGCCGCCGGCTTTGACGACTGCAACCACGTCAGATGTCTTGCCCATTTTGATGCGGGTGGAGACATAACCTTCGGTGTCGCCGCCAAGATTGAAGTTGGCTGTCAGGGGTGAATTGTTTTTCGGAACCAGAATGCTGATGGATTCTGTGCCGCTGATGCCGCTGGTGACGGTGACTGGCACGACCGCGCCATTCTCGGCGATGTCAGGCGCTTTCAGCTTGATTTTGCCGCTTTCGCTCATGCTGGCGCTGCCCAGCGCCGCACTTAATGCCGCATTGACATCCTTGGCTTCAAAAGCCGCCTTGGGCCATGCCGCCAGTACCGCTTTGGGAGTAAGCAGGCCAACGCTGGCTGCGATACCTGCCGCGCCTGCCGCGAGTGTGCCCTTGAGCAGGGTTCTACGTTTGTTCATCATCTTGGGTGTACCTCAGATTACAATGAGTGAATAAATGTGGTGATCTTGTCGATTTCGCTGTCCGACAGAATTTCATGCGGGCCGAAAGGCGGCATGATGGTGTTCGGATTGTTTTTGCGAGCATCGAAAATTTGCGCCCTCAGCTTGGCCCTGTCCGGGAAGCGTGCTTTCATCGCAACCAGCGGTGGCCCGATGTTGCCGGGCAGCTTGCCGCCTTCAATCTGGTGGCAGGCCAGGCAGTTGCCTTTCTTTTTGTTGAAAGCCAGTTCCTTGCCGGCCTTGATGTCGGCTGCTTCGTCAGCAAGCGCAGCGGTTGATGTGCCCAGTCCCATGCCCACTATCAAAGTGGCAATGGAGACGGTCGTTGTGAGTATATTTGCGGGTAGCCGCATACTTCGCTCCTCCGGATGTGGTTATAATCGTTATGACGTTTGAAGTAGACCCATATAGCATACTCCGTATATCGATTAGCGCAACTATACGATAATAAAAAAAGTAAAAATTTGCACGTTGGTTTAATGCTTTATGAGTCTTCAATATTAGTTTTTTCTAATGTTTTTATGTTGTCGGCCTGCCCAGTCAGACGCGGCGCGCGCAAAATTATTCCGCTTTTAACTGTTTGATGCGGCTTTGCAAGCGTTTTCTTGCAGTTTCCCCAATGCTGTTCTGGTTCAATGCATTTTCGTATTGCTGCAACGCCAGCTCGCGGTAGCCCTGTTTCAGATACTGGTTGCCGGTGGCCTCCAGCGCGGCGGCGGTCTGGCCGTTCAGGTAATAGGCGCGCGCCAGCATTTTATACACGATTGCCTTGTCGTCGGTTTGCAGCTGATGTTTCAGCAGGGTAATGCTGCGGCTGATATCAAGATTGTTATCCAGCAGCAATCTGGCGTAGGCCAGCGTCACCGGCAGATAGCCAGGGTAAAGCTTCTGCAAGATTTCCAGCTCGCGTCGCGCATCGGCAAGCTGGTTGTCTTGCTGGTAAGCCTCCGCCAGCGCCAGTGATATCCATGGGTGGCGGCTTTTCTGTTTGGCCTGTTTGAGCATTTCGACGGCCTTGCCGGTTTGATGCAGGCGCAGGTAAGCCAGCCCCAGTCGGTACAGGTTTTCCACGCTGTCAGCCGGGGTGCTGCTGATGAGGTTGTCAATATCTTTTGCTGTCAGCACCTGCAATCTGGCTTTGGCGAAGCGAAAATCCGCGCTGTCCTTGCGGGCGCCGGGTTTGACGCCGGCAAGCCGGTGTTCGGCTTCGCTGACGCGGTTGATGCTGAGCGGGTGGGTGCGCAGGTATTCCAGCTCCAGGCCGTGACTGCGCGCCATCAGCAGTTTGAAAAAGCCGACCATGCCGCCGGGGTCGATGCCGGCGTTGGCGAGAATGCCGATGCCGACGCGATCCGCCTCGTACTCGTTTTGCCGGGTAAAGTTGATGCTGTTCTGATAGGAGCCGGCGATGCCGGTGGCGATCAGGGCCTGCGCCGCCTCCGGGTTTTGCGCGCCCACCAGAATCGCCGCCAGCAGCGCGCCGAATGTGATGGCGCTGTTGCTGGACGATTCATCTATCATGCGCGCAATATGCCGCTGTGAAACGTGGGCGATTTCGTGCGCCATTACCCCCGCCAGTTCGCTTTCGTTACGCGCCGTCAGAATCAGGCCGCTGTTGATGCCGATATAGGCGTCCGGGCCGGCAAAGGCGTTAATCACGTCGGACTGTATGATAAAAAACTTGAAGTTATGCGCCGCCGCGTCGGAATGCGTCAGCAGTTTTTCACCCAGTGAAGTTAGATAATGATTGAGCGCCACATCATCGACAAATTTCAGACTGGCGCGCAAGGTCTGGTAGAACGCCTGGCCCAGTTTTTTTTCATCGCTGCCGCTGAAGCCCTGCAGGCTGGGGTCGCCAAGGCGAGGCAATTCCGCACGGGCGGCGCCCGCCAGCATCAGGATCAGGCATGCGCTGTAAACAAGCGGTCGTATTCCGGGCGTTCGCACTCAATCAGCCTTTGTCAGGGAGGACAGGGTTGTAGACAACCAGTTTACAGAATAGTTGGCCGCCTCGCCGCGCTTGCCTGTTCGTCAAATATTTGTTAATGACAGATTGACATGACGAAAATATAGCCTATTAACTATGTAGCAATAATAACAACACTGCCCGCCCCGTTCTGCGGGATTTTCTTAATGGCTCATCTGGAGAAACTTGCATGAAACATCCTCTTAAATACAAGGTGCTGGCCGTAGCGCTGGCGAACATTTTTGCTGTTGGCGCCGCGCAGGCGACCAATGGTTATTTCTCCGAGGGAACGGGGGCCAAAAACCGTGGACTGGGTGGCGCGGGCACTGCGCTTGCGCAGGAAACTGGTTCTATCGTGATGAATCCCGCTGCTGCCGTTAATATGGATCCACGGATAGATATTGGCGTAGGGCTGTTTAACCCCAGTCCGCGTAGTGTAACGATTGCCGGCAATAACTGTACGTCATTGCCGCAGCCGTGTGGCGCTAACCTGGATGCAAATATAGAAAGCACCATGGATTATTTCCTGATACCGTTTTATGGCCAGAATTTCGCTATTGACAACAAATCGAGCTGGGCGGTGACGGTATCTGCGCTGGGGGGCATGAATACGGATTATGAAACTCATCCTTTTCAGGCATTTAGCCCGGTGTCGTTAGGCAGCCTCGGTATAGATCTGAAACAGGTAACCATCGGCGGCACCTATGCGCGTAAAGTAAGCAATGGTTTCTCCGTCGGTGTGACCTTGGCCTTGGTAGCGCAGCAATTTCAGGCTAAAGGCATCGGTATTTTCGGTAACTTTGATCTGAGCACCAACCCCAGCAAGATGTCAAACAACGGCAAATCCCGTTCGACGGGCATCGGCCTGAACCTGGGCGCTACCTATGATATGGGCAATGGGGTAACAGTTGCATTTGCCTATGCTCCGAAGGTGGATATGAGCGAGTTTGATGAGTACGCTGGTTTGTTTGCAGAAGGTGGTGATTTTGATATTCCTTCCAACTATGCATTGGGTGTGGCTTGGGAAGTCAACAAGGATGTATTGGTTAGTTTCGATTATCGCCGCATCAACTACACCGATGTCGCGGCGGTTAGTAACGATGCTCAGCGGTTGACAACGACCTGCTTGGGGGCGGCGGTGACCTCGGGCACTATCGCGAATAACCTGCCGGACGCCAACACGGATCCGACCTGCTTGGGGGGCGCGCAGGGCGCCGGCTTTGGCTGGGATGACATGGATATTTTTAAACTGGGTGTGGCTTGGTCACAGGATGCTGACACCACCTACCGCGCTGGCTGGAACCATGGCAGTAGTCCGATTGGTTCTGAGGACACCACGCTGAATATCCTCGCGCCAGCTGTAGTAGAAGACCATCTTTCACTTGGCATGACCACGAAGCTGGATGCCACATCTGAACTGACGTTTGATTACATCCGCACCTTGGGTAATTCGGTTACAGGCGACTTGCCAGCCGCTTTCGGTGGTGGCCAGGCCACAATTGAAATGTCGCAAAACTTCCTCGAAGTGCAATACGGCAAGCGATTTTGATAATTTTTTGTCACGTTCCAATAAGGGGCCTTTCAGGCCCCTTTTTTATTGCCTGTATTTTCATATGCTTAACCTTATTAAACTATACGTGAATATTCTTATATACTGAAAGTGGTGTTTTTTTGTCTTAAAAATGTTGCATAAGCTCTTGCTTTTGAATTAGATTATCCCGCCTGCTTCTCGTTAAGAGCTACAACAGTCGTTTCTGGCGGCGTTTGACTTGGGAGGCGGTTGTGAAATGACACCAATTGGAGAGTAAAAAAATGAATCTTGTTAAATCAAAATGGCTGGCGTTTGCCTCCGCTGCAATTCTTGCGGCGGCATCCGTAGTCGCACATGCCGATAAGGAAATGAAACCCTTTATTCTGGGATCCACCGGAAGTGGCGATGTTGCTTCCAAGGCGGCGGACGTTAAAAAATCACTGGAAAGCAACGGTTTTGAAATCGCGGGCGACTATTCACCCTATGAAGGCGCGCATATCATTGTTGTGACCAACGATGCATTGAAAAAAGCCGCCAAGACCCACGATCGTGGTGGCTATATCGCGCCTGAGCGTGTCGCCATCACCAAAGTAGGCGATGAAGTGCAGGTTTCCTACACCAATCCTGAGTACATGGCAGCCGCCTATCATGTCAAAGGCGACATGGCCAAAGTCAAGTCTGCTCTGGCTGCGGCGTTGGGTTCCGTCAAGGAATTTGGTCCGGATGAAGGGCTGAGCGCCGATGATCTGGAAGGCTATCATTACACCTTTGGCATGGAGTACTTTGACGAGCCATATGAGCTGGCTTCCTACAGCAGCCAGAAAGAAGCGGTTGATGCTGTCGCCAAAGGCCTGGCTGCAGGCGCTGGCGGCACCACCATGGTTTACCGCATTGATATTCCTGGCAGCAAGCAGACTGTATTTGGTGTTGGCATGTCCGCCAAAGATACCGGCAACAAATACATGGACGAGAAGTTCATCATGAGCGAAATCGACTTCAAACCGGTTCGTTCAACCGCGCATCTGCCATATGAAATTCTGGTAACAGACGGCAATGTTGAAGCCCTGCATGCGCGTTTCCGCATCGCAATGGACTTCCCTGACCTGAGCATGATGGGGGCCAATAGCTTCATGAACATCATGCCCACCCCGGATGCGATCAAGGAATCCTTGACCAAAGCAGCTGGCGGTGAAGTGGAAAGCGATATCTGAATCGCCTGAAGCCACACATCAAAAAACCCCGGCTTCAGCAAGCCGGGGTTTTTTTTTCGCTGGATAATTGTTAACCAGCCTGGGCCCGGCATCGCCGGATGACAAATTGACGATGAAAAAAAAGCCATAAACAGGTAGACTTCAGCGTTTGTGTACACTGGCGGGTTTCCTTAAAAGTGTATGATTTGAAAGGTTTTTTAATACAACTTTCTAGCCCATAAGGGATAGAAACAACAAGATTTCCAACAATCAGAGAGATATCGTGGAATTAACCGGTGCGGATATAGTTATCGAATGCCTCAAAGCCGAGGGCGTCGAGTATGTTTTTGGCTACCCCGGCGGGGCAGTGCTGCATATTTATGACGCCTTCTATAAACAGGATGCGGTCAAGCACATACTGGTGCGCCACGAGCAGGGCGCCACCCACGCGGCGGACGGTTATGCCCGCTCCACCGGCAAGCCCGGCGTGGTGCTGGTCACCTCCGGCCCTGGCGCCACCAATGCGGTGACAGGCATCGCCACCGCCTACATGGATTCGATTCCGATGATTGTGATTACCGGTCAGGTGCCCAAGCACCTGATTGGCAACGATGCGTTTCAGGAAGTGGATTCAGTTGGCATTACCCGGCCAATCGTCAAGCACAATTTCCTGGTGAAAGATGTCAAGGATCTGGCGACGACATTCAAGAAAGCCTTCTACGTGGCCACCACGGGACGTCCCGGGCCAGTAGTGATTGATATTCCGAAGGATGTGACCGCCGAAAAAGCCGAATTCCATTACCCGGCTGAAATCAGCATGCGCTCCTACAACCCGACGGTGAAGGGCCACAAGGGGCAGATTCGCCGCGCGGTTGATCTGATTCTGTCCGCCGAAAAACCGATGATTTACACCGGCGGCGGCGTGATTCTGGGTGATGGCAGCGAGCAGCTGGTACAGTTCGCCAAAATGCTGGGCTACCCGGTGACCAACACGCTGATGGGGCTGGGCGCCTATCCGGCCAGCGACAAGCAGTTTGTCGGCATGCTCGGCATGCATGGAACTTATGAAGCCAACATGGGCATGCACAACTGCGATGTGCTGATCGCCATCGGCGCGCGCTTCGATGACCGCGTCACCGGCAACCTGGAAAAATTCTGTCCCGATGCGCAAATCATTCACATCGACGTTGACCCGGCCTCCATTTCGAAAAACGTCCGGGTTGATGTGCCGATTGTGGGCGAAGTCAAACCGGTGCTGGAAAAACTGATTGCCGAGATTGAAAAGTCCGGCAAGCAACCCAACGCCGGGGCGCTCGACAACTGGTGGCGGCAGATAGAAGAATGGCGCGCCCAGGACTGCCTCAAATACGACCGCGACAGCGAGCTGATCAAACCGCAGATGGTGGTCGAGGCGATGCATAAAATCACCGGCGGCGATGCTTTCATCACCTCCGATGTCGGCCAGCACCAGATGTTCGCCGCGCAGTATTACGGCTTCAACAAACCGCGCCGCTGGATTAACTCCGGTGGCCTCGGCACCATGGGCTTTGGCCTGCCGGCGGCGATGGGCGTGCAGCTTGCACACCCGGATGAAACCGTGATGTGCATTACCGGCGAAGCCAGCATCCAGATGTGTATTCAGGAGCTGGCCACCTGTTTGCAATACGGTCTGCCGATTAAAATCGTCAACCTGAACAACCGTTACATGGGCATGGTGCGCCAGTGGCAGGAGTTTTTCTACGAAAAACGCTACGCCATGTCCTACATGGAATCACTGCCGGATTTCGTCAAACTGGCGGAAAGCTACGGCCATGTCGGTATGAAAATCGACAAGCCCGCCGATATCGAAGGCGCGTTGAACGAGGCGCTGGCGATGAAAGACAGGCTGGTGTTCCTGGACTTTATTACCGACCAGGAAGAAAACGTATACCCGATGATTCCGGCCGGCGCCGGTCTCAACGAAATGATTCTGGTGTAGGAGGAGCACATGCGTCATATCATCTCCATCCTGATGGAAAACGAAGCCGGCGCGCTCTCGCGCGTCGCTGGCCTGTTCTCCGCCCGCGCCTACAATATCGAATCGCTCAC
Organism: Gammaproteobacteria bacterium; assembly: GCA_026995045.1. Classification (GTDB taxonomy): domain Bacteria; phylum Pseudomonadota; class Gammaproteobacteria; order SZUA-229; family SZUA-229; genus S139-92. The sequence continues at coordinate 19,677 of JALWPK010000030.1, forward strand.
CGTTGCGCCGACCGAAGACCCGTCGTTGTCGCGCATGACGCTGGTCACTTCCGGCACCGATGAAATCATCGAGCAAATCAGCAAGCAGTTGAACAAGCTGGTGGATGTGGTCAAGCTGATTGATTTAACCGAAGCGCCACACATTCAACGCGAGCTGATGTTGATTAAGGTGCAGGCGACTGGTGACGCGCGTGAGGAAGTGAAACGGCTGGCGGATATTTTCCGTTGCCGCATCATTGATGTCACCGACACCACCTACACCATCGAGATTACCGGCAACGGCGACAAACTCGACGCCTTTGTGCAGGCGCTGTCCAGCATTACTATTTACGAAGTGGTGCGCTCGGGTTTGCTGGGCATCAGTCGCGGCGACAAGGCCTTGGGGTAATCATTTTTAATATGAACGCAAAGCGTGCGATAGCGTGTCGTTGCACAGGACAGTGCGCAATAACAGTCATGACGCGGGCAACATGGCTTCTCTGACAATGTCAGCAGTATAAAGACAAACCATTCGCGTGTATTTGCGTTCATTCGCGGAAAAATTATTTTACTATCAGTCAGGAATACAACATGAATATTTATTACGACAAAGACTGCGACCTTTCCATCATCAAAAGCAAAAAGGTCAGCATCATCGGTTACGGTTCGCAGGGTCATGCCCACGCCAACAACCTGAAAGACTCTGGTGTTGACGTTTGTGTCGGTTTGCGTGATGGTTCCGCCTCGGCCGCCAAGGCGGAAGCGGCTGGCCTGACGGTCAAGTCTATAGAAGACGCAACAGCATGGGCCGATGTGGTGATGATTCTGGCGCCGGACGAGCATCAGGCCAAACTCTACACCGAGCAGATCGAACCCAATATCAAACAGGGTGCGGCGATGGCCTTCGCGCACGGTTTCAATATTCATTTTGAAGCCATCAAACCGCGTGATGATCTGGACGTCATCATGATTGCGCCGAAAGCGCCGGGCCACACGGTTCGCAGCGAGTTTGTCAACGGCGGCGGCATTCCAGATTTGATTGCGGTATTCCAGGACGCCACCGGCACGGCGAAAGAAACCGCGCTGTCCTATGCTTCCGGCATTGGCGGCGGCCGCACCGGCATCATCGAAACCACGTTCCGTGAAGAAACCGAAACTGACTTGTTCGGCGAGCAGGCGGTGTTGTGCGGTGGAACCACGGCGCTGGTGCAGGCCGGTTTTGAAACCCTGGTCGAAGCCGGTTATGCGCCGGAAATGGCTTACTTTGAATGTCTGCACGAACTCAAACTGATTGTCGATCTGATGTATCAGGGCGGCATCGCCGACATGCGTTACTCCATTTCCAACACCGCGGAATACGGTGACGTGACCCGCGGTCCGCGCGTGGTCAATGAGAATACCAAGGCGGAAATGAAAAAGATTCTGGGTGAAATCCAGAGCGGCGAATTCGCCAGGGAGTTCCTCGCTGAAATGGCGGCGGGCGGCAAGAACCTGGAAGCCATGCGCGAGAAAACCCGCCAGCATCCTATCGAAGTCACCGGCGCCAAACTGCGCGCGATGATGCCGTGGATACAGTCGAACAAGATTGTCGACAAGAGCAAAAACTGATCGCGTCGGCTTGCTGCAAATGATGCAACATACGCAAGGTTTCATCGTGACAGGGCTTCGCGTGTGTTGCGTTGTGCGCGGCAAACGGGCTGCCTGATATCATGAGCGACAACCCGCAACGTCCGGTCAATCCGCACAAGCCCCGTCACAAGGGCATTTATCTGCTGCCCAACATGCTCACCACGGCGGCGCTGTTTGCCGGCTTTTACGCCATCGTCGCCGCCATGCAGGGCAAGTTCGAGCAGGCCGCGGTAGCGGTATTTGTCGCCATGATCATGGACGGTCTCGATGGCCGCGTGGCGCGGCTCACCAACACCCAGAGCGCATTCGGCGCCGAGTACGACAGCCTCGCGGACATGGCCTCATTCGGACTGGCGCCCGCGCTCATTATGTATGAATGGGCGCTGCATTCGATGGTGCAGTATGGCTGGCAATGGGGCAAGCTCGGCTGGCTCGGCGCGTTCATCTATGTCGCCTGCGCGGCCCTGCGGCTGGCGCGTTTCAACACCCGCGCCAGCAGCACCGACAAGCGTTTTTTCCAGGGTCTGCCCAGCCCGTCGGCCGCCGCCACCCTGGCCGGCCTGGTGTGGGTGATGTTCGATCAGGGCGTGCCCGGCAAGGAAATGACGATTTTTGCGCTGCTGCTGACCATCGCCATCGGTTTGCTGATGGTGAGCAATGTGTCGTATTACAGCTTCAAGGAAGTCGATTTTCGCAACAAGGTGCCGTTTGTGGTGATGTTGCTGGTGGTGCTGGTGTTTGTATTCGCCTCGATTGACCCGCCGAAAGTGCTGTTCGGCGTGTTTTTGCTGTATTCCTTGTCCGGCCCGGTGTTCAGCGGTGTGCGGCGCTGGCGCAAGCGCCGGCAGAAAACAGCCATCGATGAGTCTTAACAGCCTGTTAACACAGGCTTGTAATTCGTTAAACCTGCCGCTATAGTCGCTGTATGAACTGTTTTTCACAAACATTCAGCTCTGATTTCCGCTCCGGCGCAAGCTTGTCTGCTTTTGCGCTGCTGTCCCTGTTTGCTCTGCTGCTACTGCCTGCGGGCAGCTAGAATATCCCTGGCGAGGGTGTACGCAAAACAATATACTTCCCCATTATTTCGAACCGGCTAACGGGCGGGTTCGGTAAAACAGCAGAGTAAAATCATGCCAGACAAAGACAAATTAGTCATATTCGACACCACCTTGCGCGATGGCGAGCAAAGCCCCGGCGCGTCGATGACCAAAGACGAAAAAATCCGCATCGCCAAAGCGCTGGAAACCATGAAGGTGGATGTGATCGAAGCCGGTTTCCCGATTGCCAGCCCCGGTGATTTTGAGTCGGTGCAGGCGGTGGCCAAAGTCATCAAGGACAGCACCGTGTGCGGCTTGGCGCGGGCGCTGGACAAGGATATCGAACGCGCCGGCGAGGCGCTGAAACCGGCGGCGTCATCACGCATTCACACCTTCATCGCCACCTCGCCGATTCACATGCAGCAAAAACTGCGGATGGAGCCGGATGCAGTGCTGGAACAGGCGGTGCGCGCGGTGAAACAGGCCGGGCAATACACCGACAACATCGAATTTTCGCCGGAAGACGCTGGCCGCTCGGAAACCGATTTTTTGTGCCGCGTGATTGAGGCGGTGATCGACGCCGGCGCCACTACCATCAATATTCCCGACACGGTGGGCTACAACATACCGCACCAGTTTGGCGAGTTGATTAAAACCCTGATCGAACGCATTCCCAATTCGGACAAGGCAATATTTTCCGTGCATTGCCACAATGACCTGGGTTTGGCCGTGGGCAATTCGCTGGCCGCCGTGCTTAATGGCGCGCGTCAGGTGGAATGCACCATCAACGGTCTGGGCGAGCGCGCAGGCAACGCGGCGCTGGAAGAAGTGGTGATGGCGGTGCGCACACGGCAGGATATTTTTCCCTGCGACACCACGCTGGACACCACGCAAATCATGCGCTGCTCGCGGCTGGTGTCGGGCATCACCGGCTTTCCGGTGCAACCCAACAAGGCGATTGTCGGCGCCAATGCGTTTGCGCACGAATCCGGCATCCATCAGGACGGTGTGCTCAAAAGCCGCGAGACTTACGAAATCATGCGTGCGCAGGATGTGGGCTGGAGCGCCAACCGCATCGTGCTGGGCAAACATTCCGGCCGCAATGCGTTCAAGACGCGTTTGAAAGAACTCAATATTGAGCTGGCCACCGAGCAGGAACTGAACGAAGCCTTCGCCCGCTTCAAGGATCTGGCCGACAAGAAACACGAAATTTACGATGAAGACTTGCAGGCGCTGGTGGCCGACACCAACTGGTCGCTGGAAAACGAGCACTATCGCCTGGTCAGCCTGCGAGTGTGTTCCGAAACCGGCGAAACCCCGCACGCCAATATCGTACTGGATGTCGGCGGCAAGGAATGCAAGGCCGACGCCGATGGCGGCGGGCCGGTGGATGCCGCGTTCCGCGCCATCGAGGCCATCGTGAACAGTGAAACCCGCCTGCAACTGTATTCAGTGAACAATATCACCAGCGGCACCGACGCCCAGGGCGAAGTTACCGTGCGGCTGGAAAAGGCCGGCCGCATTGTCAACGGGCAGGGCGCCGATACCGATATCGTGATCGCCTCGGCCAACGCCTACATCAACGCGCTCAACAAACTGATTGCGCCGGAGCAGCGCGCGCATCCGCAACGGGGTGATGTCTAGCACACCTGTCATCATGCCGGGATGTGAACTGCCTGAATCACTCAGGCAGTATTATCTCGACACGCTTGGCATTACCAACTGGCGGCTGCAGCAACCGGCGTCCGTCGTGGCTGATGTGGTGGTCGATCAGGCGGCGTTGCCGGATGCTGCGCCGGTTGCGGATAACACCGGGGATGCCAGTGTTGCTCTGGATGACGACTGGCGCGAGTTGCAACAGGCGGTCAGCCAGTGCCGGTTATGTGAAGAGCTGGCGCAGTCGCGCACGCAGACCGTGTTTGGCGTCGGCAATCGTCAGGCCGATGTGCTGGTCATCGGCGAAGCGCCGGGGCGCGACGAGGATGCGCAGGGCGAACCCTTTGTCGGCCGCGCCGGACAGTTGCTCAACGCCATGCTGGCGGCGATTGACTTGCCGCGCGAGCAGGTGTTTATCGCCAATATTCTCAAATGCCGTCCGCCAAACAACCGTGACCCGTCTCCACAGGAAGCGCAAAACTGCCGCGCCTTTCTGCAACGCCAGATTGCGCTGATTCAACCCAAAGTCATTTTTGTGGTGGGGCGCATCGCCGCGCAAAACCTGCTCGACACCGACCTGGCGATTGGCAAGATGCGTGGCCGCGATTACCAGTATCAGGACGAAAACACTGGCCCGGTTCCGGTGATCGTCACCTACCACCCGGCCTATCTGCTGCGGCAGCCGGGTGAAAAGCGCAAGAGCTGGCAGGATTTGTTGCGGCTCAGGGCGTTGATGCAAAGCTGGTGATGTGATGGCGGCAAGACTCGACCACATGCCGGAGCTGGAAGCGGACGGCGATTTTCGCACCATGACCTATCACGACCTCAAGCGCGTGCTGGAAATCGAGCAAAGCGCCTACACCCACCCGTGGACGATTGGCATCTTCCGCGACTGTATTCGCGTGGGCTACAACTGCTGGGTGCTGATGCAGGACAATGACATCGCCGGATACGGCATTATCATGCTGGCCGCAGGCGAGGCGCATATTCTCAACATCTGCGTGGCGCCGCCATACCAGGGCCAGGGACTGGGGCGCAGGATATTGCGTTTTCTGGTGAAGCGTTGCGCCATCACCGGCATCGACATGGTGATTCTGGAAGTGCGGCGTTCCAACCAGGTCGCCTCGCAGTTGTATCAGTCGGAAGGCTTTCACGAACTGGGCGTGCGCAAAGGCTATTACCCGGAGCAGGAGGGGCGCGAAGACGCCATTATTTACGCCCGTTACATCCAGACAGAATCGGCTCCGACTGTTTGCTAGTTGCTGGATATGTGGTTTTCGGCGGCATAGTGCCGATGACAGCAGACAGCGCACGACCGCTTTCTGTATAATCCTGCCCCCATGTCCTACCTCGAAGAAGTCAATCGCCGCCGCACTTTTGCGATTATTTCGCATCCTGACGCCGGTAAAACCACGCTTACCGAAAAGCTGCTGCTGTATGGCGGCGCAATTCAGCTGGCGGGCACGGTCAAGGGGCGCAAGGCGGCGCGTCACGCCACCTCCGACTGGATGGAGCTGGAAAAAGAGCGCGGCATTTCGGTGACCTCATCGGTGATGCAGTTTCCGCACAATGATTGCATCATCAATCTGCTGGACACGCCGGGGCATGCCGATTTCTCGGAGGATACCTATCGCACCCTGACAGCGGTGGATTCGGCCTTGATGGTGATCGACGCCGCCAAGGGCGTGGAAGAGCGCACCATCAAGCTGATGGATGTGTGCCGCTTGCGCACCACGCCGATTATTACTTTCATCAACAAGATGGACCGCGAAGCGCGCGACCCGATAGATATTCTGGATGAAATCGAGGACATTCTGAACATCCAGTGCGCGCCGATTACCTGGCCGATTGGCATGGGCAAACAGTTCAAGGGCGTGTTCAATCTGATCGACAACAGCGTGCATTTTTACAGCGCCACCCACGGCGGCAGGATTCAGCAGGGTGATGTGGTCGAAGGGCTGGACAACCCCGAACTGGATGACATTCTCGGCAGTATGGCGCAGGACCTGCGCGATGAAATCGAACTGGTGAAAGGCGCCAGTCACGAATTTGATACTGCGGCTTACCAGCGCGGGGAAATGACGCCTGTGTTTTTCGGTTCCGGCATCAACAACTTTGGCGTGCGTGAACTGCTCGATGCGCTCGACGCCTATGCGCCGCCGCCGCGTCCACGTGAAACGCAGACCCGCGTGGTTGAGCCCAGTGAAGAAAAATTCACCGGCTTTGTGTTCAAGATACAGGCGAACATGGATCCGGGGCATCGCGATCGTATTGCTTTTGTACGCATTTGCTCCGGCACTTATAAGAAAGGCATGAAAGTCAAACATGTGCGCATCGGCAAGGACATCAAGCTGGCCGATGCGGTCACTTTCATGGCTTCTGACCGTGAGCATGTCGATGAAGCCTATGCCGGTGACATCATCGGGCTGCACAATCATGGCACCATGCGCATCGGTGACGCTTTCACCCAGGGCGAAGACCTGGCCTTTACCGGCATCCCCAATTTTGCGCCGGAGCTGTTCCGCCGCGCGCAGTTAAAAGACCCGCTGAAAATGAAAGCCCTGCAAAAAGGGTTGATTCAGCTGTGTGAGGAAGGCGCCACCCAGTTATACCGGCCAATCAATAACAATGACCTGATTCTGGGCGCTGTCGGCGTGTTGCAGTTTGAAGTGGTCAAACACCGGCTCAAGGACGAATACAATGTTGAGTGTGAGTTTGAAGCCGTCAACGTGAATACCGCCAGATGGGTGGAATGCGATGATGAAAAAGAACTCAACAAGTTCAAGGAGCGAGTCAGCAATAACCTGGCGCTGGATCACGCCGGTGACCTGGTTTACATCGCATCCTCCCGCGTCAATCTGGACATGACCATTGAAAAATGGCCAAAGATAAAGTTCCTGGCTACCCGTGAGCATGGGCTGTACTAAAAGCCTCATGCGACGCGATACGGTGTTAAAATGTAGTAGTTGAGATTTGCTCTGACAGTTACCGGTTCAATGGTGGTGACTGTCAGTTCAAGTTCAAGCCACGAATTTTTCCTGCCAGAAAGCAAAAAAGCGCGACAGAAGTCGCGCCTTTTTGTTTTGCTCTGAACAATCTTTTAATGAAAGACTGCTTTGGGCAGTTGTTTTGCCTGGCTAACCCAGTCAGCGACCTGAGATGCAGACGGGGTTTTTCTGACCAAGTTTTTTTCGCTATTCACTTCTTCCATTTTTGCGGCCAGATTCTCGGCATTGCGTTGCGCCAGCTCCGGCACAGAATCAACGCCGGCGCATTCCAGCAAGTCAGCGTACTGGGTGCTGACGCCCTTGATGCGCGTCAGGTCTGCGCGGTTGACCCAGTTGAGAATCATTTTTTCACTGATGCCGCTTTTCTCGGCGATTTCCTTACGGCCATTTTTGTCACCGCCTTTTTCCAGCAAGGCTTCTACGGTGTTGATGCCGGCTGCAGACATTTTTTCCGCGTATTTATCGCCGATGCCTTCAATGTCAGATAATTTTGCCATGTTTCTTTCTCCTGATTATGTAAAAAACGGGTTCTGATAGAACTAGAGCATTTTTTTAACTGCGCCAATTACTGCCAGCAGCGCGCCGCCACCGGCGCCACCGGCAGCGACACTGTTGGCAATGCTGCTGATATCGAGTGAGCCTGTGTCGCCACCCGCTGCGATGCCCAGCATGCCCAGCAACTGGCCACCAACACCGCCGCCCAGAATGCCGACAATCGAGTTGCCGATGGCGCCGAGACTGAGGTCTTTCATTACGCCGCCGGCAACATTGCCGCCAATGGCGCCTGATACAAGATTGATGAGTAGTGATTCCATTTATTCCCCTGTGAGATTATGTCCGATACGGCGCAATATCATGTCAGAGGAAAGCGGGTGCGTCACAGCATAAAGGTGATACTGTGTAAAATGTATGTTAACGATTGTTATACGGGCGAAGTCCCATTAACAGGCCTTGGCCTGCTAGTTGGAAAGCAGCAACAAACCCAGCGCAACCGCTGCAGGCAGCGCCTGCACCAGCAGGATCATGCGGCTGACCGTCAGCGCGCCAACGATGCCCGCAATAATGATACAAGTCAGAAAGAAACTGAGTATGGTGAACGAGGCCTGCGTTGACAACATACCGAAAATCAGACCGGCTGCCAGAAAGCCGTTGTACAGCCCCTGATTGGCGGCAAGCGCAGCGGATTGTTCCGCAAACTCAGGTTTCAGGCCGAATATTTTTCTGCCGAGTGGCCGTGTCCAGAACACGGCTTCCAGCAGCATGAAACCGATATGCAGTATGGCGACCAGCGAAATGGCAAACAATGTGGCTGTGTTCATACTGTCTCCTGTTGTGGCCGTGTTGGTGAAAAAATGCCTGCCGGGTCAATGCTGGCTAATGTCGGCATTTACATTGTAACCCTGTATAAACTTTGTTTGTGTTTGTGCTGACAAGTACTGTTGTGATGGCGCGACTGGAACCAGTATAGCAATGCGTATAAAAAAACAATATAAGCAATCACTAGTGTCCCATTAAGAACCTACAAAAAAGGCCTGAAAACCCGCTTGTTTTGATACAATGAAATCGCGACAAATCATTGAAAAACAAGAAGGAGTGCAGGCCTTGAGTCATCATAATACCGTGTTTTCCCAATTACTCAAAATGGTTCCGAGACATGAATTCGAGACCCTCGCCAATCAGCATCATCAAGGCAGGAAACTGCGCAAGATGACGCGATGGTCACAATTCATTTCCATGGCCCTTGCCCAGCTATCGGGGCGCTCCAGTCTGCGCGACGTGGTGAGCAACTTGTCCGCGCAGACGGCCAAACTCTATCATCTGGGCACGGCTCCCGTGAGCCGGTCTTCTTTGGCGCGCGTCAATGAGAAGCAAACTTACTCGTTGTATGAGGCCCTGTTTGCCAGGCTGCTTTCTCGCTGTCAGGGGCTCGCGCCTCGCCACGGCTTCCGTTTCAAAAATAAACTTTACT
>JALWPK010000031.1 GCA_026995045.1 Gammaproteobacteria bacterium
TGACGATTTCGCCGCCGAATTTTTTCACGCCAAGCCGTTTACTTTCCGACTCGCGTCCGTTTTTGGTGCTGCCCGCCGCTTTTTTATGCGCCATGGTATGACTCCCGTTAAATCTGTATCAATCAGCCTGCATTATGCAGAAATGCCTGTAATTTCCAGCTCGGTGTAGTGCTGGCGATGACCGGTGCGCTTCTGGTGATGCTTGCGGCGGCGAAATTTCATGATTTCGATTTTCTTGCCGCGGCCGTGGGCCTTGACCACTGCGCTGACCTTGCCGCCTTCCACCAGCGGTGCGCCGATGTTGATGTTGTCGCCGTCAGCGACCATCAGAACCTTGTCCAGCTCGACAGTGGCGCCTTCTTCAGCGTCCAGTTTTTCAACCTTGAGCACGTCGCCGGGGGCTACTTTGTACTGTTTTCCACCTGTACTGACTACCGCGTACATGGCGTTCTCCGAATTCGTTAAATGAAAGGGCGCAAATTGTACCGGCCGCAGCGGCTGCTGGCAAGAGGCAGATGGGCGGATAATGCGCGGATTGCGGTAATTCTGGCCTGTTTTTCGCCATGTTATGGGCATCGGGTGCTTGACGACGGCGGCGCGGCTTCATAGGATGCGCGTTCCTTTCGCTTCACCAGGCAGCGATGAGCACTGCACACATCAATAATCCAGCCGATTCCGCGCAGGCCGTTGCGGATTCCGTCGATATCGAGCCGGTGCTGGCATTGACCCGCGAGGAGATGGACGCGGTCAATCAGGTGATTCGCCAGCGCCTGAGCTCGGAAGTGGCGCTGGTCAACCAGTTGGGACACTATATTATAGATGCGGGCGGCAAGCGGCTGAGGCCGATGTTGGCGCTGCTGGCGGCGCGCGCCAATGGCTATGAAGGCGAGATGCACTATTTGCTGGCGGCGATTGTCGAGTTCATCCACACCGCCACCCTGCTGCACGACGACGTGGTCGATGAATCCGAGCTGCGCCGGGGCCGCGAAACCGCCAACGCCCTGTTTGGCAACGCCGCCAGCGTGCTGGTGGGCGATTTTCTGTATTCCCGCGCGTTTGAAATGATGGTGGACGTGGACAGCATGCAGGTGATGGCGATTCTGGCCAACACCACCAACGTGATTGCCGAAGGCGAAGTGATGCAGTTGATGAATGTGCACGACGCCGACACCAGCGAAGACAATTATCTGGAGGTGATTCACTGCAAAACCGCCAAGCTGTTCGAGGCCGCCACCCGGCTCGGCGCGGTGATTGCCGGTCGCAGCGAGGACGCGCAGCAGGCGATGGCGCGCTATGGCATGCACCTGGGCACCGCGTTCCAGTTGATTGACGACGTGATGGACTATTGCTCCAGCAGCGAGGACATGGGCAAAAACGTCGGCGACGACCTGGCCGAAGGCAAGCCCACCCTGCCGTTGATCTACGCCATGCGGCAGGGCGATGCGGCGCAGGCGGCGCTGATTCGCAGCGCGATTGAAAACGGCGGCTACGATAAAATCGACGAAGTGCAGGCCATCATCCGGCAAACCGGCGCGCTGGAATATACCGAAGCCATGGCGCGGCGCGAAGCCGAACTGGCGATAGCGCAACTGGACTACCTGCCGGATTCCGGCTACAAACAGGCGATGCACACCCTGGCGCTGTTTTCCGCCCAGCGCAGCAGTTAGACGTTCTGCTGTATTCTCTCGTGTTTTTTTGCCACAGAGCTCACAGAGTGCACGGAGAGCTTTTTCACCACAGAGTCAGAGACACGGAGGTTTTTTCCTGTAGGAGCGGCTTTAGCCGCGAATACATTTTCAGCAAGCCCTGTGCTTGTGGGCAGCTTGTTCGCGGCTGAAGCCGCTCCTGCACTCCCCCCGTATCTCTGACTCTGTGGTGAAAAAACAACTCTCCGTGTACTCTGCGCCTTGTATGTTACCCCCACATGTTATTTCATATAGTTTTGGCATGGTAGGCCGATTGCGCCCAGGGCAACAACCCGTCGCGGAGCCAGGGTCGCCATGCCATTCTCTGTTTACCCCGAAC
>JALWPK010000032.1 GCA_026995045.1 Gammaproteobacteria bacterium
TTGATGACTGGATCAAGATCGAGGTCAATGGAAACCTGGTCTATGTCGGTCCCTATGGCGGGGACCGGCTGGATGTCGTTGATACCGAAATTTTCTCAGGATTCACTGTCAAGCAGGTGCAATACGGTTCCTCCAACTATGGGGGATGCGAACTTGGCACCAGTTGGAATCGCTCTCTCGACATTGACGTAAAACCGTTTCTCCAAACCGGCACCAATGTCATCGATATGCGGGTCGTGGTGGCGGGCGGCGGTGAAGGCTGGATGAAATTCAGGGCCACCCAGTATTGTGACTGCCAGTGGTCGGAAACCTGGGACAGTACTTGCGGCGCACTGGAGACACAGCTGGCACAAGGCATCTGTGCGCAACCGACACGGACCTGCCTGGAACCCGCCGAGACACGCCTGATTGACGGCATCGATGTCTATCGTGATTGCTGGCGCTATGAAAAAACGTATGAGTGCGCCGCGCCATCGACCACGGAAGAAGATTACTGCGCCGAACTGCGAAACCGGGGTTGCACCCAGATCGGTTCGCAGTGCACGGGTACATTAAGCAACAGTCTATGTGAGTCTTACGAGCAGACCTACCAGTGCGAGATTTCCCCCAGCACCAGCCAGGAAATCATGGATTGCAGCGGCCAGACCCTGTGCATGGACGGCGGCTGCTTTGATACGTCTTATGAACCCAGTCAGGATTTCGGTGTAGCAGCGGCGAACCTCGGCGCGATCAGCGATGCGGCTGCAGACTTCGACGTGGATGCCAACGTCATTTTCAGAGGTGACGATCTGCGTTGCAGTAAAGCGATCCTGGGATTCTCGAACTGCTGCAAACTCAGCGGCTGGGGACAGGATATCGGTCTGAGTCAATGCAATTCCGACGAACAACGCCTGGCGCTCGCACGTAAGGCCGGCTTGTGCCATTACATCGGCAGTTACTGCTCCAACAAGACCATCTTTGGCTGCACCAGCCGCACGGAAACCCACTGCTGCTTCAAGTCAAAACTGGCGCGCATCATTCAGGAACAGGGGCGTTCACAATTGGGCATGGGCTGGGGCAGCGCAAAGAATCCCCAGTGTGACGGGCTGACCATAGAACAATTGCAAAGCCTGGATTTTTCTCAGATCGATTTTACCGAGTTCTATGCGGACGCTTTTGATAAAGCCAACGGCCCAAGCAGTGGTCAGCTGCAAGGAATCATCGAGAACTATATTCAACAATCGCTGCCATGATGATGCGTTTATCCTGCCTGATATTGACTGCTTGCCTGCTAACCTCAGCAACCACATGGGGCAATACCCTCCAATCGGCGCAATGGTTCGACCGTCATGCCGAAGGCTGGTTCTGGTATGTGGCGCCACCGGTTGAAGAAGAAAACGATAAAACAGAAGACAAGCCACCGACATCAATACCCGCCCCGGCCTTATCTGATCCCAAGGCGAACCCGAAGGAAGAACTCAAGGCATTTCAGGAAAAACTGGATAATGCCCAGGCACTGGCAATCATGCATCCCACCGATGAAAACGTCGCGGCTTATCTCCGTCTGCAGAAACAGGCCATGGACAATTCCCAGCGTTTTGCCGAAGTGTGGCAGCAAGTCGTATGGGTCACCCCCGAGCTGGACCACACACTGGTTCGCCCAACCAGCCCGAAAGCTGTCAACACTTATTACGATACGCGCAATGAGCATCGCAAGGCACGCCTGGAATCGATCGCCCGTACGCATGGGCTATTCTATTTTTTCCGGGAAAGCTGCCCCTATTGTCGGCGCTTCTCCCCCATACTGAAAAGTTTTGCCACACGATACGGGTTTCATGTCACTGCCATTTCCCTGGATGGCGGCGCGAGTCCCGGCTTCCCGAATCCGCGTTTCGATAACGGCACCGCCCGGCGATTGGGTGTCAACACGGTACCCGCCGTCTATCTGATTGAGCCCCGAAGCCGGTCGGTGCAGCCCGTCTCATTTGGCCTGATTGGCCCTTCCGAACTGGAAGAGC
>JALWPK010000033.1 GCA_026995045.1 Gammaproteobacteria bacterium
ATTGAAGGCGCCAGCGCCAACCGGCAGCGCGCCAAACAGGTCATCAAAAAAATGTACGCCGCAGCGGATCAGGATGAACTGACGCCTTCCAGCGTGCAGCTGTACCTCACCGAAGCAGACGATGCGCCCGCAGTGGAAAACACCGCGAGCGAGGAGGCAAACCGGATGAATGAAGACCAACCCAATGTGCGCCCACTGGACAGCAACAAGTGGGGCGTGAAAACCCGCAAGGGCATCATCAAGGGGCGCGGTGAAAACCAGACGCAATATTTGCAGCAGATTCAAACATACGATCTGACGCTGGGCGTCGGCCCGGCCGGCACCGGCAAAACGTATCTGGCGGTGGCCTGCGCGGTTAATGCGCTGGAAAACGATGAGGTCGAGCGCGTGCTGCTGGTGCGCCCGGCGGTAGAGGCGGGCGAGCGGCTGGGTTTTCTGCCCGGTGACCTGGCGCAAAAAATCGACCCCTACCTGCGGCCGATGTATGACGCGCTGTACGAAATGCTGGGCATGCAGCGCGTCGCCAAACTACTGGAGCGCAATGTGATTGAAATCGCGCCGCTGGCCTACATGCGCGGCCGCACGCTGAACGATGCGTTCATCATTCTGGATGAAGCGCAGAACACCACCATCGACCAGATGAAAATGTTTCTGACCCGCATCGGTTTTGGCTCCAGGGCTGTGGTCACCGGCGACATCACCCAGGTGGATTTGCCGCACGACAAACTGTCCGGCCTGCGTCATGCGATGAACCTGTTGCGCAAGGTGGAGGGCATTGGTATCACCGAGTTCGGCTCGCGTGATGTGGTGCGGCATCCGCTGGTGAAAAAAATCGTCAAGGTCTACGAAGAGGACGAGAGTCATCAACGTGTCCGTTAAACTGGAAATGTCGGTGTCAGACAAATTGCCGCCGGACAGTTTTGTGCCAGACAAAAATCATTGCCAGCAATGGGCGCAATTCGCATTGCAACGCGATGATGAGGTGATCGCCAGCGTGCAGATTGTCACCCCGGACGAAATGCAACAGCTCAATCGTGACTATCGGGGCAAGGACAGGCCCACCAATGTGCTGTCGTTTCCGATGCAAGTCCCGGCGGAAGTCGGACTCAACCTGCTGGGTGATCTGGTATTATGCGCACAGGTTATCGCGGACGAAGCCGCGCAGCAAAACAAGCCACTGCAAGCGCACTGGGCGCACATGATTGTGCACGGCATGTTGCATTTGCAAGGTTATGATCACATTGAGGAACATGAAGCCGAACATATGGAAGCCCTGGAAACAGACATACTGCAAACGCTTGGCTTTCCCGATCCCTACCACAATCCCCAATAAACCATGAGCACATCCTCTTTTTTTGGTTGTTTGCAACAACTGTTCAAACCCAATAAAACAGATCGCGCCAGTTTGTTGCAGCAACTGCGTGACGCGCAGAAAGCCGGCATCATCGACATGGATGCGCTGGCGATGATTGAGGGCGTGTTTCAGGTGTCCGAAATGCGCGTGCGTGACATCATGGTGCCGCGTTCGCACATGGTGGTGGTGCAAAAAGACATGGGTGTGGAAGACATGCTGCCGATTGTCGCCAACTCCGGGCATTCGCGCTTTCCGGTGATCGACGAAAACATGGATGAAATCATCGGCATTTTGCTGGCGAAGGATTTGTCGCATTACAGCGATGAACAAAGCCGCGAGGACTTCGAGCTGAAAGACATTATGCGCACCGCCGTGTTTGTGCCGGAAAGCAAGCGCCTGAATGTATTGCTGAAAGACTTCCGCGCCAGCCGTAATCACATGGCGATTGTGGTGGATGAGTACAGCGGCGTGTCCGGGCTGGTAACGATTGAAGACGTGCTGGAACAAATCGTTGGTGAAATCGACGATGAACACGATGCCGCCGACATCATCAATATCCGCCGTCACGGTTACCGCCGTTACAGCGTGCGCGGCCTGACGCCCATCACCGAATTCAATCAGTATTTCGGTTCACGCTTCAGTAATGACAAGTTCGATACCATCGCCGGTCTGGTTACCCACCAACTGGGCCATCTCCCGGAGCGCGGCGAAGAAGTAACTATCGACAATTTTCAGTTCAAGGTGGTCAGCGCCAGTTCGCGACGCATCAACAGTCTGCAAGTGACGTTGCTGGCTGAAGAAGATGATTCATCGGAAGAACTGCAAGACGCCGTCTGACGTGCTCGCTGTTTTTCAACCCGACAACAAACTGCATTACCTGCTTGTGTTCATCGCAGGCGCACTACTGACGCTGGCGTTTGAACCGTTTAACTTCATCCCGCTGGCATTGTTTTCATTTTGCATATTGCTGTATTCGTGGAGTCGCGCCACTTCGAAGCAGGCATTCTGGTCTGGCTGGTTCTTCAGCATGGGATTGCAATCCACCGGTGTCAGCTGGATTTTTTTCAGCCTGCATTATCATGGTGATTCACCTGCGCCGCTGGCGGTGCTGATTATCCTGTCGCTTGCTGCTTATTTGTCGCTGTACCCTGCGCTGGCGGGTTGGGTGGTGACCCGGCTCATCAAACAGCCTGCCGCCATCAAGTTGATTGTGTTGTACCCGTTGTCGTGGGGTTTGTTTGAATGGCTGCAGGGCTGGGTGATGACCGGCTTTGCCTGGATGCAGCCGGGCTATGTGCTTATCGACACGCCACTTGCCGGCTTTGCGCCTGTGCTGGGCAATCATGCGCTAGGCGTGTTATTGCTGATGCTGTCCGGGTCGATGGTGGCGATGTTGTTTGGCCACGTCAAACAATGGGCGCCAGTGGCGCTGTTTTTTATATTCCTGTTCGCAGGCTACGCGCTCAAACATGTCGAATGGACCACGCCGTTGGACAAAACCATCAGGGTCAGTCTGATACAGGGCAATGTGCCGCAGGCGCTCAAATGGAAACGCGAAATGCATGTGCCCACGCTGGAGCGTTATCGCGACCTCACCCTGCAACAAACCGAAGCGGATTTGATTATCTGGCCGGAAACCGCCATCCCCGGTTACCAGCATCGGCTGACCGCCTACATTGCCCGGCTGGGCAAACAGATGCGCGAACAAAACGCGAGTCTGTTAATGGGTATCTTCATCAAGGATCCGCAAACCGGTCGTTATTACAACAGTCTGCTCAACAGCAATGGTCAGGCCTACAAAAAACGCCACCTGGTGCCACTGGGCGAATACATCCCGCTGCGTTTTCTGATCGAATTTTTCAACCGCTGGATAAACATCCCGATGTCAGACATCGCGCACGGTGACGAACAGCAACCCCTGTTGATTGGCGCCGGTGAACCGCTGGGCGTCAGCATCTGTTTTGAAGACGCTTTTTCACGAGACGTGCGCCGCGACCTGCCCGAAGCCACGATACTGGTCAACGTCAGTAACGACGCCTGGTTCGACGGCTCGCACGAAACCTGGCAACACCACGCCATCGCCCGCATGCGCGCGCTGGAAACCGGCAGGCCCATGCTGCGTGTCACCAACACCGGCATCACCGCCATCATCAATGCCGATGGGTCTGTCAAGGCTATCGCGCCCAAAGCCGAGATGGTTGTACTCAAAGGAGAGGTGACGCCGCGTACAGGTGCAACACCTTATGTAAAATGGGGCGATGCGGCATTTGTCGTAACTGCGATCGCCTTGCTGCTGTTTTTGGGGTTGTATGGTCGGAGCCGCCGGTAGGACGATGACGGAAACTTCCTGGTAGTCTGAATAAATCAGTGTTACCCGAGGTCAAGGCTTGCAAACTGTACCAAATATGGTACATTTGTATTCATGGATGCCGATATGCCCCTTGAAGTGGTTTTTTACCGAACGGAATCAGGAAATGAGCCGGTTCGCGTGTGGTTGCAGGCACTGAACAAACAGGATAAGAAATCGATTGGTGGTGATATTAAAACGGTTCAATACGGTTGGCCTATCGGAATGCCCGTAGTGCGAAAAATGGATTCGGGACTTTGGGAAATCCGGTGCCGCCTGGACAAGCGTATTGCCAGGATCCTGTTTACACTAAAGGGAAAGCAGATGGTTCTGCTGCATGGTTTTATCAAAAAGTCCCGTAAGACGCCCCAGGCGGATTTGCAACTTGCCATAGATCGCAAGACTAACCTTGAGAAGTAACATGAAAAAACATATTGGCAGCAACTTCGATGACTTTCTGGAAGAGGAGGGCGTGCTTGCGGAAGCGGAAGCTATCGCCGTGAAGCGTGTGATCGCTCATCAACTCAGGGAACTGATGAAGGCGCAGAAGCTGAACAAGACCCAGTTGGCCCGGCGGATGAACACCAGCCGTTCCGCACTGGAGCGGTTGCTCGACCCCGATAATCCCTCTGTAACCTTGCTGACCCTGGAACGCGCAGCCAGGGCACTGGGCAAGAATATCAGAATTGAACTTGCTGCATAGAGAGAGGGGTAGCGTAAGGGCCGTAAACAGCATATATAGGGGGCAGACCATCTTTTGGGTTTGTCCCTAAATAGGTCTGAAAAACGTGGTCTGTCCCCAAATGGTTCCGACAGTCTCGGCAACCTCATACAACGGGATGTGGTTGCCCCGCCCAGTGTGCCAGAAGGCGGCTGGATAACAGAAACCTTCGATTATGACGGCCTCAACCGCCTGACCAACTCAAGCCTGAGCGGCGGCATGCTCAATCGCATCGAAAGTTACAGCTATGACGAACTGGGCAATATTGTCAGCAAGCCGGGTGTGGGGGTTTACCAGTATGATACCGGCAATGCGCGTTATAAACGCCTGCTCAATATCAACGGGCCCGATGGCGTCAGAAGTTTCACCTACGATGCCAATGGCAATATGCTCACCAATGGCAGCATGCGGTTCACCTGGGCAGGCAATAACAAAATCCGTATCATCTACGACGCCAGCCAGCCCGGCGTCTACGAAATATTCAACTACGATGCCGATGGCAACCGGGTTTGGAACTACAAACTGGGCGGCGGTAAATCCGTCAGCATGCTCACCCTGCTGCCAGCCGCCAATATGGGCATGCACTACGAACAGACAAAAGTGTACAACAGCGGCTGGCAGCTGACGCACAAGTATTATATCTACGTAGGCGGCGGCATGGTCGCCATGGAAAAAGCCGGCGCCGAAACCGGTGCCGAATACTACGTCAAGGACCACCTCGGCTCCATCACCACCGTGCTCGACCAGAATCTCAACATCATCAGCGAGCGCAGTTTCGATGCCTTTGGCCAGAGTCGTGACATCAACTGGACAGCCGCCTACGGCTATGCGCCGCCCAGCAGCCTGTTTGCATCCGCCACCAGCCGCGGTTACACCGGCCACGAGCACATCGCCAGCTTCGGGTTGATAAACATGAACGGCCGTCTGTACGACCCGGTCATTGGCCGGTTCATCAGCGCAGACCCGTTTGTGCAGTTTGCTGATAACCTGCAGAGCTATAACCGGTATGCGTATGTGTTGAATAATCCGTTGAATGCTACGGATCCGAGTGGGTATTCGTTGCGGAGTGTGTTCAAGGCATTGGCGACCGTTGCATTCGTATCCGTTGCAGGCCCGTGGGCCGGCATGATGATGGGCAATTTTTATGTCGGAATGGCGGCTGCTGGATTTGTTGCGGCAAGGTTAAATGGGGCCGGAACAAATGATGCGATTTTTGCCGGCTTGACAACAGCGTTTTCAGCGGGCTTGAATGGGGCGATAGGGTCGGCGTATAAAGCGTACTCCCTTCAAAAAATTGCCTTGCATGCGCTGGCTGGCGGTATAATACAGGAATTGCAGGGAGGGCAGTTCCGGGACGGATTTCTTGCGGCTGGTTTTACCCAGACGGCGTCGCCATTTATCCGTTTTGACGCCATGGAGAGTAGGGTTATTGCGGCATCTATAATAGGTGGGACGGCATCGGCTATTGGGGGTGGGAAGTTCGCGTGAACCACCCGGCCGAGCATTGACAACAGACGAAATCACAGAAGCCCAAAAAGTATTTGGGGATAAGATTGACTATTCTCAGGTAAGAATTATTGATGGTAAGTTTTTACCATGGCAGTCAGATCAAGTAGCCATGACTCCAAATGGAAATATTTTTTGGCCAGGCGAGTGCGGTAATTTAGCCTCGTGCGGTGGAATAGGAACGGCTGGGTTTTACATTCATGAAATGACACACGTATTGCAGTATCAGAGTGGCGTCAATGTATTGTTACGAGGGGCAGCCCTTCAGTCAGCATATTACGGTAGTTTTAAGCTCTATAACCCCTACGCCTTCACGTATGATTCAAGCAGGGCGTTTAGTTCCTACAACATAGAACAGCAAGGGGATATTGCCAAAGGTATTTATTTTGGCAGATATCCAAACAATATTGATTACTGAGGTGTTGTGCTGTGTGTACTGTCAAAAATCGTTTTCTATTATTCTGGCTATGTGCTCTAGCTATATTATTCCTTACGTCTTGCTCGCGGACTTTTGTTGTTAAGCCAATAGGGCAGTTTGGGAAACAGATTACGTTTCAATTTTATAAAACTGCTAGTGATGTTGATCCATCTGAGTTTAGTATTGTCGAGTTCGTTGTTCAGGAGCAAGTGGACGCCGATAAGTGGATTACAATATGGGAGCTTGCGGGTGATCAGTCTCTAGATAGAGTTGAGTATGGGAAGGAATATGAGGGACTTGATGAGGTAGTGGCTGCTACACCATTTTCAAAGGATAGACAATATCGTGTGCTGGCTTCAGAGATCACATGGCCTAATCCGAAAGGATATGCAGGCGTAAGTTTTTCTTTTCAGAGTGATGGAACGATAAGATTTTTGCAATAGACAGGGTCGGACCAACACAACTCATTGAAAAAATAGAGTATATCAGGCTAATCTGGGCATAAACAGGGTCGGACCAACGCAACCCATTGAAAAATAGTGTATATCAGGCTAATCTGAGCCAATAACAAGGCTTAAACACGCCTTTTTACGGACAAAAACATCGCTTTAAGGAGAAAGTATCATGCCCCGAGCCAACCGTTTCTTTTTGCCCGGCCATGCCTGGCATATCACTCACCGGTGCCACAAGAAGGAATTTCTTCTCAAATTTGCGAAAGACCGTGATCGATGGCGCTACTGGCTGTACGAATCCAGAAAAAGGTATGGACTCTGCGTGCTCGATTACATCATCACATCCAATCACATTCATTTGCTGGTGCTGGACCAGGGCAAGGGAGAAATTGCGCGATCCATGCAGTTAATAGCCGGGCGCACAGCGCAGGAATACAACCGGCGTAAAAACCGGAAAGGCGCGTTCTGGGAAGACCGTTACCATGCTACTGCGGTGGAAACGGGCGAGCATCTTGCCCGGTGCATGGCGTACATTGACCTGAACATGGTGCGCGCCGGCGTTGCCGGTCATCCGGGCGATTGGCAGTGGAGTGGTTACAATGAGATACAGCACCCGCCAAAACGGTACCGGATAGTAGATATTGCAATGCTCTGCAAATTGTTCGGAATCTGCGAGCCAGAAAAATTTCGGCAGCGACACCGTGCGTGGGTGGCGACAAAGCAGATGGAGAACGAGAACGCACGAGATACCGGCTGGAGTGCGAGTATCGCCGTGGGATCGGAGCGGTACATCGAACAGGTAAAGGCGGCTCTTGGTATCATGGTGAAGCACAGGGGGTCTGTTGACGATGGTGATAAATATTTGCTGCGTGAGCCTGACTTTTCTTATAGTATCGATTTTGATGCAAAAAAGGGTGCTCTAAGCTGATTATGGGGCTGTTATGCTGATAAATAATGTTTGTATTCAATTGCTTGCGTTGGTCCGACCCGGTTCTAGATGGAATAGCGCGCCTTGGTGAATCCGAATTGCCGCTTCATGACGTGGAAGACATGCTCGACCTTCGCCCGGACTTTTGATTTGTTACGATTCCGGGCGCGCTCCGCTTCGGATAGCTTGTGATAACGGCTGCTCTTGCGCTGTGTGAAATCCCGGGCATTTGGCGCATGCTCCCGGATGACCTGCTTCTGCCCGGCA
>JALWPK010000034.1 GCA_026995045.1 Gammaproteobacteria bacterium
TAACGCATTCCACTCCGCCTGGGTAGGAGGCAAGGCTTTTCGTTGCAAGCCTTCACCGGGGGGCGGCTCGGCAAAGAAGGCGCGAAAGGGTTTGGAGAGTGCGGACAACATCAAGGCTTCTCCATGATCCAATGACCGTTGTCGAGTCGTAGATATAGATAGGTTTCGTCGTGCAAGGTGCCGCCTTCATCGGGCCAGGGGGCGACCCAGACCCGCATGGTCCGTGGCGGGATCAACAGGGGTGTGCCAGGTGTCACCGTGGTCAGCCCCTTTGACCGTTGGGAGAGCGTTGATTGTGGGCGCTGTGCCTCAGTGGTGATCGCGTCCTCGTCTTGATCTTGTTCCACCGAGTCACGGTTGTCGGGGACTGCCTGGCTTTTGAGCGATCCGTCCATGGCCATTCGATGCACCTCGCTCAGGGGCTTGCAACCGATGCCATCGGGTACACCACAGGCATATTTCGGCGTAGCACAGCCGCTGAGGACAAGGGGTAATATTAAGAACGTCAGCGTGAAAAACTTAAACATGTTGATCTCCAGTGCCTTAACTTGATGCGTTGAGCCAGGCCTTGAGCGGCTTAGTCTGGAGAAAACCCGGGCGAACCCTGCCGTCTGGCGCGACCAGAGTGGGTGTTCCGTGGATACCGTGGCTACGCGCGAAGGCCTCGACGCGTTCGATTGCGGCTTTGCTGCGCGCCAGACAGCTTTGGTTGGAGACCGAGGGGAGAGCTTCACCCGCCATCACTGTGTTCAGCGCCTGCAATGGATCAGAATGGCAGAGAATGGCTGCGGCCTTGTTTCTGGCCCCGGCGTGAAGGGATTCCACCGGGTACATGATGGCGTAGACCTCGACATCATCCAACGCAGACAGCTGTTCGTGGAGTCGCTTGCACCAGGGGCAGTCTGGGTCGAAAAAGACAGCCAGTTTGGTTGGGCCCTGGCCGCCATATTTCACTGCCGTTTCCAGCGGCAAGTCTTCCCACTTGATCCTGACCATTTGCGCGACCTCGCGTTTGCGCTGTGCTGTGAGATCCGTCGCGGATCGCATGTCGTAGATGCTGCCGACCACGAGATAGTTGCCGGTGGGGTCGCTGTAGAGAATATTGCCACCGGCAACGATCTCTACCAGTCCAGGAATGGCGGAGATACCTACAGAATCGATCCTGGTATTGGGCAGAGCCTTGCGGATGGTCTCTTCGATGGCTGATCGATCAATGGCATCACCGCTATCGGCGATGGCTAAATTGGCCGAGCAGAGCAAGGCTAGTATCCCGGCACGTAATAATATGGGGATAGGACGGATGCTAAGTAACTGTTTGATTTTCATGGAATCCCCTTGTGTGGTCAGGATGGCTATTCAGCGTGAGATTCTGAACAGCGAGGGGATTAGTGAGAATGGAAAATTAGATATTGAGTTCGAAAATTAATAGGTCGTTTGGATGGGGGCTGGATTCTGACCATCCTAATAGCCATTCGCCAGCAAGTTCCATCGGTTAGTTGATGCTGAAGCAGCCGTTTAGGTAATAGTAATTGCTGGCATCTGCCGACCCAAAGCGTCCTCTCGGAGGCTCCACGACGAAAGACTGTTCAGGAATGAACAGCTGACACCGACTGGATGTTGCGCTGACCGGTACTTCCCCCCCATCAGGGCCATCCTGCGGTACTTGCCTTCCCCTGGACGTTTCAATCTTCAGTTTACGCCCCTGCGAAGGCGCGAAAGTATGATCGCAATAAATTCTTGCGAATTGTGGTTCGCAAGACTATAATTCTATTTCTAGAAGGGGAGGTTGCTATGCTTGAACAAGTATCACAGAGACTCATTGGCTATCGCGTCAAAGCTGCCCGCGAGGCGGCCGGATGGACGCAGGATCGTCTGGCCGAGGCCATGGACCTGAAAGACCGCCAGAGCGTTTCCGATATCGAGAATGGCAAGCGGGCGCTCAAGCCGGAGGAACTTGTCTTGCTGACTGACACCCTGGATCGAGAACTCGATTTCTTCCTCGATCCATTCCAGGTCGCAGGTGAGGCTCAGTTCTCCTGGCGCGCCTCTCCCGGACTGGCCGAGGACAGTCTGGACGGTTTCGAGCTGAGGGCCGGCCAGTGGATCGGCCTGCTGCGCTGGTTGCGTGAGAAGGAGCAGGATCGGTCCAATCCCCTCAAGCACACCCTGCGACTCACCGCGCAGTCCTCATACGAGGATGCAATCGCTCGTGCGGAAAGCCTAGTCGAGGCGCTCGACCTGGGTGTTGTTCCGGCCGAGCGGCTGGCCGAGAAGATCGAGCAGGAGCTCGACATCCCGGTCCTGTACGTCGACACGATCGAAACCCCGGAGGGAGATTCGATCTCCGGCGCGACCTGTCATCTCCAGGATATGGGTATGATCCTGATCAATCGCAACGAGCCGGAGGCTCGTCGCTTCTTCGACCTGGCTCATGAATTGTTCCACGCCTTGACCTGGGATGCCATGAAGCCGGATCACCGCGAATCCAATTCGGTCGAAGACCGGGCCAAGGGCAAACGCATCGAGCAGCTGGCCAACAACTTCGCCGCTGCTCTGCTGATGCCCCAAGCCTCTTTGGCGAGTCTGATCGACAAGCGTCGTATCGATGACGTAAGCCATCTTGCAGACGTAGCCATGCAGTTGCGTGTCGCGCCAGTGGCCCTTGCCTGGAGACTGTTCAATCTGAACTGGATCGGTACGGAAACACGGGATGCCCTCCAACAGGAGCACCAGCGTCCATCCGTGGCCGGTACGCCGAAGCGGTTCTCCCCAGCCTTCGTTAACATGCTGCACCGCGCAATAGACAGAGGTCACCTGTCCGCCCGCAAGGCAGCCAAAGCTATGGGTGCAACCCTGACGCAACTTGTGGACCTGTTTTCCGAGCATTCGCTTTCTTCCCCCTTCGAGCTGTAAGGGGCGCGCCGGGCATGGCAAAGACGCGGGTATTCATCGACACCAACATCATCATCGAGGCATTCCGGACGGGCTGCTGGACGGCGATCTGCAACAATTTCGATATCGAGACTGTCGACAAATGCGTCGAGGAGGCTCTCACCGGCAATCTTGATGACCCTGCGCGTGTACACATCGACAGGGATGCTCTTCAGGAAGGACTTGCCGGTCAGCACCAGGTAGGGAAGCTAGAGCTGGCGAACCTCGTCCTTTCCCATCCTTCATGCCACGGTCTCGATGACGGCGAACTGCATCTCCTTGCCTGGCTCCATGCCCAGGGGCTGCTTCCCAACGCCCTTATCCTCGTTTCCACGGCCGATAAGGCGGCTATCGTGGCCACCGGTAATATCGGATGGCTCGACTCGCTTACTTCCCTAGAGCATCTGGCCAACGAGTCCGGCGTTACACATGGTCAGATCAACTCCCTGGCGCGTCACTATCGCGCAGGTTGGCTGGATGAGATCCGGATAAAAATACGACTTGGAGTCATTCCTTAGAAAGTCTTGCATAAATATGGCTGGCAACCATAACGCATCACCATTCGCCGTCGACGGCCCTGTAATTGCAGAGGTTCTCGATATGCGGACGGGCTCGATCATCCCAGCTCATAAGGCTATAGGTTCGGATTACGACCAGGCAATGGCCCTACGTATGGAGCTCGGTGAGGCCCGCGCCCGTAGTGAACCACTCTACGTCTGTCCTTTGTGTGGCACCCCGGTCTACCTTGTATCCAGGAAGGAGACGCGGCGTTTCTTCTTTCGGCACGAGTTGGAAGACGGCCGATGTCCTGCCAAGACACGCGGCGAACTCAATGAACAAGAAATCAATGCTCGCAAATACAATGGCGCTAAAGAAAGCCAGGCTCACATCCGCATGAAGCAGATCATCGCAGAGAGCCTGCGATGCGATCCAAACTTCTCTGATGTGAAAGTAGAGAAAGTATGGAGAGGGCAGAAACGAGCAACTTGGCGCAAACCGGATGTGCAAGCTCTCTACAAAGGCTTGC
Source organism: Gammaproteobacteria bacterium (assembly GCA_026995045.1). Lineage (GTDB taxonomy): Bacteria > Pseudomonadota > Gammaproteobacteria > SZUA-229 > SZUA-229 > S139-92. Next base: position 3,959 of record JALWPK010000034.1, read on the forward strand.
CCGTTGCCTTCGAGATACAACTTTCAACGACGTTTCTTCGCGTCATTGCCGAACGCCGGGATTTCTATCAGCGTGAGGGCGGCTTGCTCTGCTGGATATTCAAGTCCTATGACGAAGACCGCGCTCGCCTGACCCAAGACGATATCTTCTATAGCAATAACCATAACCTCTTTCTTGCCAGCGAAAATACGTTGACGGAATCACGAAATGCCGAGCGATTGATGTTGGACTGTCGCTGGGCGGAGCCCTATGTAGAGAATGGTCAGGTCGCGACCCGCTGGTCCGGAAGAATCGCTTCATTCGACGAATTCCAGCTTGATCAGAAACGGCAACGGATCTTCCTGTTCGATTACGAAAGGGCCGTTGGTTGCGCACGAGATGAATCTGAAGAAGCGGTCCATCAAAGGACGCAGGAAGCTATCCGACGACGCTTTGCCGAGTTCTGGATTTGCAGGGGCGGAATAAACGCTTCCAGCGCTGGTTGGAAACAAGTGCGTGATGAATGGTTAGAACTTCAATTTGAACTGTCTTTGGAGGGCATGGATATTCCAGATCACCCGGGAGAACATTCGCTTGCAGGCGCACTGAATGCATTCTATTCGGCACGTGAAGGAAGACCGGTGGGCTGGAAATTCAACAAGCTCATTGAGGTTGCGCATTGCGTGCATGGTCGTCATAAGGGGCATCTACGCCGTTTTCGCCAACTTCTATTGAAATACAACCGACAAGACCAGATTCGAAGAGAGGACAGAGAGGGGAAATGGCAGGCAAAGGTCAAACAATATACCCCTCTTCTGAAAACCAATGATCCGACATACGAGCCCGACAACCGATACGCCGAACTATTTGAATTCCTTTTCCCTGAGCTTGTAGTAACTTCGGAGTTAGATGACTAAACTGCACGCAGGTACAACCGCGCTGAACTCCAGGCTGAACGTTAAGGGAAAACGCGACGTCGCTTTTTGAGCTGCCCCCGATCTCTTTCCCGTTGTGAACGACCGGAGTCCGGCATCAACCGGCCAATGACGGGGAATGTCGGTGACTGACGGCTCTTGGCCGTTATGAGGCGGTCAAATATATCACAAGCTTCATGAATGCTCATCCTCAAGATTGACCCCAAGTTCCACGCCTTCAGTCAGTACGATTTCCACCACACGGCCAGCATCGATTTCAATGATGGGATAGGTCTCATCCGCCCGTTTGAGGTACCAGTCTGAGATTTTCTCCAAAGCAGTGCCAAAACCTGAAGCGACACCGAATTCCAGGGTCTTGCTCGGATCGACGGTGGTGACAGCGCCGGTCGGCGAGGTCAGGACAGAGCTGTAAGATTGCGATATGGCGCTGCCGATACCGCCTGCCGTCCCTGCCAGGAGGGCGCGGGCGATGAGTGCTCCCTGCTTACTGATCAGGCGGCCACGCATGCCGACCTTACCGTCCTCACCGGAGACGTATCCCTTGAGCGGCACATCGAGTATCTCTCCACCGCGTAACACACAGGACAGCCTTTCCAGGCGCAGATAAGCACGCTCATCAGAAATGCGCCCAAACCCGGCTGCCACAACACGGCACTCTTTTACGCGCGAACGGTATCGGTTGGGCAGTGATGCGGTATCGAGCAGTTCCAGCAATACCGGATGTGGATTGGTATCAGCTCTGCCGCCGGTGGGTGCATCCAGCCCCGAAAGCAATGCTGCTTTGGCGAAAGCCCCAGGAGGAATGCAGTTGGTGATATTGCAAAGAGGTTTCTTGATGCCACCCTTCTTGCCTTTACCAACACTCAGGTCATCATCCTGCAGGCTGACTGAAAGGATTGTAGGGGAACGTACTGTGTTGTTGTGTTTGACACCCAGATTGTTGGCGGTTTTCCCCGCCGCGTTTGAAAGCACCGTGTCCATCATTTTACCAGAAGCAGGCGCTTGCTTGCGGGGAGGCGGTGGCGGAGGCAGTGCAGGAAAATTCATGGCTCCGGAGTTAGCAGGCATCGAAGAGGTGGCCCGACTGGCGCGTACCTGATCTGTTTTCATTTGTGCTATCTCACCACGCAGCTGTTCGATGGTACGCATGAACTCGACGTTGGATTTCTTCAGGGCGTTGATGTCGCTCTCGCCACGGGAGATCCATACTTCACGGGGATCGACTTTCTTGCCAGGAAGGTTGAAATGTTCGGTGACCTCCTCTTCATTCGACACTTGGTCATTGTTCTCTGTTATTTGTTGTTGCGGGTCCGTCAAGTAGAGTCCCAGCAGGATGCCTCCAAATAACAAAATCGCGACACTGATCGTGACTATGGTTTGCCGTTTACGCGCGGCGGTAGTGGTTGTAGAAGAGCTGTCATTGGCGTTCGTCATGGTTGCTCACCTTGCCTCTGTCTCATGACCCGTGTGATGAATACGTCGGTCGATTCATGGGCGCGTAGCAGATGTTTGTCGATGGCAACCGCTGCAACGGGATGCCCCGGCAGAAATCGTAATTCACGTTCATCCAGTTGCATATCTTCCTGGGTGAGATTGGTGAGGGTGTAGACTTCTCCGATAAACGTGTCACCGGTGTAGATGGTTTTTCGCTCGAACTGTACTTCCTTCCAAAGGGGAACGACTTTGGATGCAGCACGGGCTGCGTAGTCTTCTGGTAGCGCATTGCGTCCCAGAGCAGCCATCAAACGCTCGATGCGTTTGATAAACGGTAATGCACGATCGGCCGAGTTGCGCTCCCGATTGCTATGGTAGGGCGGTCGAAGAAACACCGTCTCGGCTGGAATGTCCTGTGGTGCGGCAAGTAAGGTATAGGTTTCCCCATTGTCAGCACGTACAAATAGGGAAAAGGGTTTGGCGCCGATGACTCTCACAAAGATCTGCCCGGAGGATTTATCGGCCTCTACACGCATACGATCTTCTGCTCCCCAGATGTGATCGATACGCGCTCCATCGGCCATGGAAATCCGGTTGAGTTCCTTCAGAGATACCTTGATGGGTACGGTCTGACCATCCACGACATTTACCACCTGGAGAGCAAGAGCGCTACCTGGCAGTACGAGTATCGTTATTAACAACAAACGGTTTATCACGATTAACCTCTTGGAATTCTGTGATGTGGACAAGTCCACCCTGAAATTGAAATTTCATGCGATAGGCAATACGCTTCTCACTGACGATCTCCTTGCCTACTCTCACGATTTGCTGGCCGATGATGGCCACGTAGTTATCCCGTACCCTGGCATCAATCGGGAAGAACATGGCTGATATCTCATTCTTCTTGATGCGTTCGGCTTCTTCGGTTAACTGGGTACGCAACACAGCATAAGCCTCGGGTGATACGTAACGGAGAAAGGTCTGGATCCGGTAGTCCAGATTCTTCGGAGTGTAGGACAACATCAGAGAAGCAAACCACTCACCTACCTGGGTCAGATATTCCGGGCTGGCTTCATTGCCTTGCACCCAAAACGGTTGGTTGAACCCGGGCGGCACGAATACCGTCTTCTCACGGACATCATTCACCAGGCTTTGCCAGCTAAGGAGCAGGTTGGAAAGCGCCATGACTGCTGCAACCGCGAACCATAACTTGCCGTTCCATTGAGCGGTCGCAAGGCTGGAACGGAAACGTCGTAACTTCATCCGGTGTACTCTCGAACAAAGCTCGGTGCCCGGCACTTGATCCAGAGATCGGAGCGCGTGTACCAGTAGAGAAATCTCAGGATCAAGCCCCGGCCACCGGCTTGTTTGATGCGCGCCAATGCCCGCGCCATGATGAAGCCCAGAATGATTCCTGCGATAAACTGATGAAACAAGGCACCGAACAACATCAAGAATATAAAGGTGCCTGCTTCATCCGCATCCCACATAAAAACCATCGGCGGGTCATCAAGATGACGGGGGATCATATAGCGCTCCATCTCCATGGGTCAGATCGTTGCGGAGCTGAACAGGGCGTTGATAATGGTAGGGCCTAATACGCCGAAGATGGCCAGGATGATGCCGAGCACTGCAGGTAACGCCGAGCCTCTCCCGATGCCGTAAGCAAGGCCAAATAC
>JALWPK010000035.1 GCA_026995045.1 Gammaproteobacteria bacterium
ACAGGGACAGCTCACCCTCACCATGAGCGCAAATCCCGCTGTCAGATCCGAGTTGTTGCATTACCTGAATACCCTACAGCGCGCCGCATGAACACATTACGGCGCGAATTTATGCAATGATTGGGTATATTGTATTCTTGTTTATCAAAAATTGAGAGACTTGATTCAACTACGGCGACTATTTGTTTTTGTTCTTCTGATGGAAACAGGGGGACACACAAATTCTCAACATCGCCTACACGAAGATGTTTTACACCTGTGCCGACTGAATCTTTAATCATTCTAGATTGAAATAAGGGTTCTAAAATACTATACAAAAGATATTTGCTGTCGATACAGCTCGGGGGCCTTAACAGCATCATTCTTTGCCCCATGCAAAGTTTAACGCCGGACGGCACTATACCGGCCTCACCCATAGGAGCTTCTCGCGTAAATATTATGTCGCCAGGTTTGGGCGGGCAACGGCGGGACCAATACTCATAAGTTTCTTGGGATACGAATCGCACCTCTTCATTCAGGTGAATCTTCCCATTACGAATGCATGGTGTTCGAATCAGGTAAATACCCTCCTTCTCGTATGGGGCGGTCTTATTATGACAGTCAACTATAAATGTGCAGAACTCGAGAAAATTTGCCCAGATCGCCCCAAGCGGCAAATCTACATTGGGATGGTTAGCTTTATTTTTACTTATCTTTTTTAAAAATCGTTTAGCTTCACCATCACCAGCAGCTGCTAGTTTCTTCAAAGTACATTCCCGCTCTCTTTGTATGCGAACAAGAAGCTGTTCCGCAGATTCGAGTTTGTCCTTGTTCTCCTCGCGCCACCTGGCTGTGAGTTTGCCTTCGAAGGCGTGTTTGAGCACGGCCTGGCGATAGACCTTCAACTGCTCCCGCGCGGTCTTCAGGCTTTCGATACCCTTGTCCAGTTCGGAGAAGAGTTCCTCGATTTTGGCGACGATGCGGCGTTGTTCATCTAGAGGAGGCAAGGCAAATTCCAGCCCCTCAACGAATACCTTGGTGATTGCCTTAAAGGTTGAGCCGGTTCCTTTGTCAGAAATATCAGGCTCAATACTTCTAAACAGGTACAGGATAAACTTTGAATCAATGCCGCATAAAGGATGTATAGCAGCCAACCCCCTCCCAATACAGCACTTATGTTTTGCGAGATTCGTTGGACCTACAGGTGCGCGAACAGAAAGAAGTGTGGCCCCTTCTTCAGCGATTTTGTTTGGTTTTGAACAATATTTATCAACGTGCGGATAGAACTCGCCAAACTCAGCTTTACCTTGAAAAAAAGGAAGCCCATTTCCATCACGATTGTAGGTATCTGACGAAGGCGATTGACCCATAACGATATGGGAAAAATCTGCTAACGTACAAACCTGCCAGCCAGCAGGCAATTTATCATTTATCAGGTTAATTGCCATACTACGCTACCAACTCCCTATTCAATTCCCCAATCACTTCCTCCATCCGCTCCCCGAACAACTGATACATCCGTCCCATCCCGCCCTTGGAATCGAAGGGCGCCATGTCCAGATCCTCGCGCTCCATGTGAAAGGAGCTCGCGATGTGGTCGCGGATCATGCGCAGCCATTCCATTTGTTCTTCGTTGAACTTTTCGCCGCTGCCGCTGTGGCGGGCCATGATCCAGTTCTGGAAGTTGCGGCGCACGGTGTCGCTGTAGGTCGAAAGCGTACTGTCGATGCCGCAGGCGCGGCGTACGAGCGCCACCAGGGCGGTGAGTTCGCTGATGGGGTTGCCTCCCTTGTAGTCGTCGAGGTGGGCCCAGGCGCGCCAGACCCGCAGGGGGGCGAGTTTTGGCTGATCGCTTTTCAGTCTGTCGAAAAGTTCATGGATCATGGCATAGGTGAGTTCACTGCGCCGCTGTGGCTGGTTGTAGAAGATGGTCAGCGCCTCGATCTCGTCACGGTGGGCTTCGAGCCAGGTGCTGAAGTCATGCACCATCTGTCTGGCGTTTTCCTCGGCATCACCGGCCCATTCCGCGCGAGTGAGCCGGTCGAGGTTGTCGTGGTCGATGGTCTGTTCCTTGTCACGGCGAATGGTGTCGAGCAGTTCGATGAGTTCGCCGGTGAACACGTTGGCCGCTTCGCCTACGCGCTCTTCGCGGGCCTTGTTGCGGGCATCGTCGCCGGGGTCGCTGGTTTCCGGCAGGCCTGCAATCTCGCAGGCGCGGGCCTCGATGCGGTCGGGGTCGATGGCGTCGAGCAGGCTGCCGACGATCTGTTTGAGGGGGATACCGCCGGTCTTCTCCTCGATGCGCTGCTGGTCCTTTTCGTCGAGCTGCTTGTCGAGCCGCGCCAGCCGTCCGGCCAGGGAACTGACGGTATCCTCGTCGCGCGCGCCCATCATCAGGCCCATGGCGAGATCCTTGAGCGGCACTGAGGGCCTGGTGATGAGCGGCTGGCTGGCAGTTTTAAGGGATTTGGTCACGCCGATGGCATCGACGATCACGTAATGGGTCTTGGCGCTGGTGGCAGACGGCGAGACCTTCTTCAGATCGTCATAGTCCAGGGTGCGGGTACCGCGGCCTTTCATCTGCTCGAAGTAGTTACGGCTTTTCACGTCGCGCATGAACAGCAGGCACTCCAGCGGTTTGACGTCGGTGCCGGTGGCGATCATGTCCACGGTGACAGCGATTCTGGGGTTGTAGTCGTTACGGAACTGGGCCAGGACGGACTTGGGATCCTCCGTGGATTGGTAGGTGACCTTCTTGCAGAACTCGTTGCCCTCGCCAAAGACTTCGCGCACGGTCTGGATGATGTCGTCGGCGTGGCTGTCGGTCTTGGCGAAGATCAGGGTCTTGGGCACTTCCTTGCGGCCGGGGAAGATCTCCGGCAGCCTGTCGTGGAAGGCCTGGATGACGGTGCGGATCTGGTCCGGGTTAACGATGTCGCGGTCGAGTTGGTTGGCGCTGTAGGCCTCGTCTTCGTCCTGGCGCTCCCAGCGCTTGCGGCGGGTGAGGCGCTCGCGTTTTTCAATCTGCTGACCCGCTTGCAACATACCGCCCTGTTGGGTGCGCTCGGTTTCGATGAGATAGATCTCATTGCCCACGTTGACGCCGTCGGCCACGGCCTTCTCGTGGTCGTATTCGCTGACCACGTTCTTGTGGAAGAAGCCGTAGGTTCGGTTGTCCGGCGTGGCGGTAAGGCCAATCAGGTAGGCGTCGAAATACTCCAGCACCTGCCGCCAGAGATTGTAGATGGAGCGGTGGCATTCATCGATGAAGATGAAATCGAAAAATTCGATGGGAATCGTGGGGTTATAGACCACCGGCAAGGGTTCTTTGGGTTGCACCAGTTCGGCCGGGTTGATTTCCTCGGCGGCATCATCGAGTTCCTGTTCCTTCAGCAGGGAGTACATGCGCTGAATGGTGCTGATGCAGACCTGGCTGTCCCTGGCGACAAAGGAGGATTTCAGGCGCTGGACGTTGTACAGCTCGGTGAACTTGCGATTGTCGTCACTGGGCAGGTAGGCCATGAACTCCTGCTCGGCCTGTTCGCCGAGGTTTCGGGTATCGACCAGAAACAGGATGCGTTTGGCGTCGGCGTATTTGAGCAGACGGTAGATACTGGTGATGGCGGTGTAGGTCTTGCCGGAGCCGGTGGCCATCTGGATCAGGGCGCGCGGGCGGTCGGTCTTGAACGAGGTCTCCAGGTTTTCGATGGCGGTGATCTGACAGTCGCGCAGGCCACTGTGATCCAGTGCCGGGAGCTGGTGCAGGCGGCCGCGCAGGGAGTTGGGCCGGGTCAGCCATTCGGCCAGGGTTTCGGGACGGTGGAAAGTGAATACTTCGCGCGAACGGGGCTTGGGGTCACGGCCGCTGGTGAAGCGGGTGATGACGCCGGTGCTTTCGTAGACGAAGGGCAGGGGTGTATTGTTCTTGACCCATTTCAGTTCGGCGGCTGCATAGCCTTGTGACTGCTCCTCGACCGTGGTGATCTTGTGGCCCCAGGATTCCGGCTTGGCTTCGATTACACCGACGGCCTGTTTGTCCACGAACAGTACGTAATCAGCCGGCCCGATATCGGTCTGGTACTCGCGTACCGCAATACCGGGGCCGGCACTGAAGTCGATCTGCTTCTTGTCCTGAACGACCCAGCCGGACTGCGCCAGCATGGCATCGATGTTGTCGCGGGCCTTTTGCTCGGGGTTCTGGTTGGGATCAGGCATTGTCGCGTCGTTATTCCTGGATTGCTGCCGCTTCCGGCTCGTTCGCTTTCGCCCGCAAGTGGCTCAGGTTGCGCCACCGGCCGGATTCCTCATCGTAATAATCCCAAAATTTCCAGCCGTTTGCCTGACTTTTTGTGATGGCGCGGGCGGCCTTGGACGGGGAGTCGTAGGCCTTCTGGTTGAACCAGACCTTGCCGCCCCGCACCTCGGCCTCGTAGTCGCGCGCCAGATAATGGGCGCGCAGCCGTGTGCCGTTGGGGATTCGCCCCCCCCGGCAGTAGAGAAACCCGCTGGTCTCAGTCAATGGGCGTCTCACCATGGCCGGGGTGACATCCTCCATTTCCCGCTCGGCAACTTCCCCATAGATCTCCTGCAAAGCCTCGAACTGCTCATCGGACATGGAGACGAGGTGGTAGGGCGTATTCCACAGGCCCCGGGGGGTCAGGTCCTCGATGGCGGCACCCATCTGGAGCAGGGGGGCAAGTTTGTTTTCGGGGAGGCAGATGATTCGCATGGCAATTAGCTACTTTAATACTCTATCGTAGAGTATAAGAGTCAATGGTTTGATAGTCAATGCGGATAAACCGAAGCTGGCGACATATCAGGGAATGCACCATATGATAAATTTTCATTGATCTAGATATCATATGGTATAGAATTTACAAGATTTGCCGATAAGCATAAGGAAGGGACTCGGTGCCTGATGCGGTCCGCGCGTTTCTGCTGGAGTTCAAACAAACGGTTACCACAGGAAGTGGTATCGACCTCGTGCCTCGTGCCGGGGCGAGAGAAACCATGCGATTCTTGGGTCTTACCAAGAAAAACGTGGAGGAGATTCTGCTTGGATTGTCTGTTGCAGATTATTGCGCTGGCCCGAAACCTGACCACAACAGGCCTGGGGAAATTTGGGAATTCGGGAAAGATCTGGATGGATACGAGGTGTATATCAAGCTAAAGGTTGCAACGGTTGGAACGACTAAAATCGCGAAATGTATTTCCTTCCATATCGCGAAATATCCGCTGACATATCCCTACAGGTGATGGAAGCATGATGCAAGATATGGAGGTAACGATAATGAAAGGTGTCTGCCCAAACTGTGAAAAAGAAACGGATCTCTCCATGATCCGTGAGAAGGAAACTATTGAGGTTCGAGGCGAACCGATTGAAGTGGAGGCGGAGTATTTCAAGTGTTCCGAATGTGGCGAGGAATTTGAAAATACTCGCGGCCACGATGCGCTTGAAATTGCTTATCGAGAATATCGACACCGTCGAGGCATGCTCCAACCCGAAGAGATTCGTGCCTGGCGCAAGCAATATGGGCTCACACAAAAGGAATTAAGCCGGTTGCTCGGCTGGGGAGGTGCTACGCTCAGTCGTTATGAGAACGGGGCGCTTCAAGATGAAGCTCATGAAAAGATTCTTCGCTTGGCAATGGAGCCGCATAATCTTTTGAAGCTTATTGAGGAGTCGCCGGCCATCTTGAACCCTGAAAAGCGTGAGCGTCTTGTTACCGAACTGAGTGCCGCTGAAGAAGAGGCTTGCTCTTTCGAAATGATTTTTGAAGAACGTTTTGGTCGTTATGATCCTGATGAATATAGCGGGTTTGTTCGGTTTTCTCTAACAAAATTATTCAATGCGATTCTTTATTTTTGTAAGGGTGGTGTGCTAAAGACAAAACTCAATAAACTCCTCTTCTATGCCGACTTCAAGCATTTCAAGGAATATTCTATTGCAATCACGGGCGCGAAATATGTTCACCTCCAATATGGCCCCGTACCAAACAATTATGAATTCTTTACCGCGGAATTGACGAGGGGCGGGGAATTGACTGTTGAGGAGTTTCTCTTTGGGGAATATTCGGGCTCAAAGTATTTGTCCAATGTTGAACCAGATCTTTCTGTCTTTACCGATTCTGAGCTAAAGGTGCTCGCTGAGGTCAATGAATATTTCAAATCCTTTGGGTCTACAGCCATAAAGGATTTCTCTCACAAAGAAGTGGCTTATAGAGAAACAGCGGATGGCGAAACGATCTCTTATCTTTATGCGCCACAGCTACAGGTGTAATCTTTTTAATTGGTAGCACCCACCGCTTATCTTCAGCGACTCAGCCCTTATGCTCAACAAGCAGGGAGCAATAGGGCTTCCAGAGCAGCAGGCTCAAACCTGCTACTGGTCAATGGAGGTATAGCCATGGCTTGTACCAAGAAACCCCGTCAAGTGCGGGATGGTAAGAAGCCTGGGCCGAAGACCGTGCCTGTCCGCAGGCACAAGCGGTCCAAGCCCAGCAAATGCCGCTAATTTAGTTGGCGGTTGCGGCGGGTGCTACCCCCTTTTCTCACTGCTCCTTGTGGAAAATGACGCGGTACACTCCCGGTACACCCCCGAATTCCCCCTCCCTGCATCAACCTGACCTAACCTATTGAATCAACAAAACAATCCCCAACTGTACCGAACATACCCTGTTCCAGAAGAATCAGTAAGTTATTGATTTTACTGGCCCTGAAAATCCCCTTGTCGGCAGTTCGATTCTGTCCATGGCCACCAATAATTTCAAACGCTTACAGTGATTCTGGTGGTGGTGCGAAAAGGTCGCGCGTGAATTTTGCGGGATCTCAACTCACGCTGAGCCGTCGCAGCACCACCAGTTCGGGTCTTCCCTCTCCCGGGTCACACACGGTATTCGCCGCCTTGATGAGCCGCGACAGCTCGGCGGCAGAGTAATGTGTCGTGATCCGTCCCGACCGGTGCCCCAGCAGAGACGGACGGGGGTTGCCGCAGTCAGGGACAGGGGGGTGATTGGCGCAGAACCAAGTCCGATCCGTTAGACCCTGGCCCCTGTACCACGTGGCACCTTCCGGGTCACAGACCCAGGACGACTGCGGCTGTGGACCGAGCGATTCGGTCAGGGATAATCGAGTATCTTTTGCGCCATGTACCAGAAGATCGGCTTGCTTCGCTGGTGGAAAGTTTGCGAATCAATTTGAGCCCATAAAATAGGCTGTTGTTATTCTCAACTAATCAAATCTCTTGATAAAGTAGGAGTGTTCATCTCTGTTCTAATCAGGATAACTGTAGAAGAAATAAATAATGCGCTACTGGTGGGTGAACCAAAATCAGACATACGAACACGAATTTCGTGGCGGATATCTTTGGTCACCAAAACGCAAATCCAACCAACAGCGCAACCCATTCTATGAATTTATGCGCGAGGTTTCCCCCGGAGACCTGATTTTCTCTTTTCAAGGTACGCATATACGAGCGCTAGGTATTGCCCAGTCACACTGCTATGAATCGCCTAAGCCAGGCGAATTTGGCACGGCAGGTGCGAACTGGAGTGACATAGGTTGGAAGTTGGATGTCCGCTACCTGCCGCTCCACAATTCAATTAGGCCAGCAGACTATATTGAACTCCTCAGGCCGTTACTGCCGGAGAAATATGCTCCACTCCAGGTAACGGGTAGGGGGCAGCAGTCAGTTTACTTAACGACAGTCTCCCCACGTCTGGCAACGGCGCTAATCGGCTTGATCGGGGAAGAGGCAAAGCAGGTAGTGCAAGCTGAGCAACACGTCGCGGATGAAGATGTAGGGGAAGAAGGTACCATCGACCAATCTATACCGGCTATCACTGCTGTCCCATAAACGAGGCATGAAAAAGGCCTGAAAACCGACTTGTTTTGATACAATGAAATCGCGAAAAGTCACTGTAAAACAAGAAGGAGTGCAGACCTTGAGTCATCATAATACCGT
>JALWPK010000036.1 GCA_026995045.1 Gammaproteobacteria bacterium
ATGAAACCGAGCAGGAAGCCATTATCAAACTGGCATTGGATATACTGGCTGCGCGTCATGCGCCGGGCAGCAATCTGACCAGTCCAACCGAGACGACGGATTACTTGCGTGTCAAATTTGCAGATTACAAGAATGAAGTATTCTGCGCCATTTTCCTCGACAACCGGCACAGGGTTTTACGCTTCGATGAAATGTTCCAGGGCACGATCGACGGCGCCTCCGTCTATCCTCGCATCGTCGTGCAACGGGCACTCGAGATCAACGCTGCTGCAGTTATCTTCGCCCACAACCATCCCAGTGGTATTGCAGAACCTTCGAACGCAGATGAGCAGATCACCCGACGCCTGAAAGACGCACTGGCATTGGTTGATGTTCGGGTATTGGATCATATCGTGGTCGGTATCACAGAAACCGTCTCTTTTGCAGAGAGAGGTTTGCTATAACGTCTATCCAGTCATGGGGAGTCTCTCCCCTGACTGGGCATTCCTGCCACACACGTGCGACAGACAAACCATTGTCAGTAATTTTTCGAAATACTGAATCCAATTATCCATTGTTCTAATCACTCTTCTTCCAGACACTATGCCCTCACGACCGCAGTCGTGCAGGATGGTCGATATGCGAAGCACAGTAATCTTTATGATTTTGTTGGTTGCGGTGGTGAACAGTGTTTCCGCTGAAAGTTGCTGGCGGTCCGCCGCGGAACGCTACGGCATAAACACAACCATCCTGCGCGCCATCGCTATGACCGAGAGCGCAATGAATGCTCACGCGGTGAATCGCAACACCAACGGATCGGTGGATGTCGGTTTGATGCAGATTAACTCCCGGTGGTTTCCCCGCTTGGCGGAGATGGGAATTCAACCCGGGGATCTATGGGACAGGTGTACCAACATAGAGGTAGGCGCGTGGGTCCTGGCGGGTTATATCCGTCGCTTTGGTTACAACTGGCGCGCCATTGGTGCTTACAACGCAGGGCCGTCATCGACGCCTGGCAGTGAACGTAAACGAAGAAATTATGCACAACGTGTTTTTCATAATCTGTCTGTTAACAACCCTCCTGACGGGTTGCGCATCCGCGCCGCATTCTCAGACGACTGACAATGAAACCCAACAGGCCCCCGTCCTTGGTCTTACTCAAGTACGTGGTGCCCCTGATTACTTTATGGTCTGCGCCAATTGCCCAGCGCCCACACAGAAGACCACATTTCGCAGATCTGATCACCGGGCAGAATCACTATCAGTCAAGAACATGCACCGCATTCAACGCAAGCTCGTGGTCCATTTCGGACATGCCTCTTCTGTCCTGAAACAATCCGATCAGGATGCGCTCGCCTGGTTGGTCGATTCCCTACCGGAATCCTATCGACTCACCATCACAGGCTACACCGATAACACGACCACCGGTAGCACCATCGATAACAAAACACTGGCTCAAAAACGCGCCCAATCTGTAATGGAGTATTTAAGCGAACTCGGCGTAGACAAAGACGATATCACGCTGAACGTCTCACCGCTCTGTTGCTATATCGCACCCAACACCACCGAATCTGACCGTGCGAAGAACCGTCGCACGGAGATCCTTGTCACTTCACTTTCCAATGAGGGAATCAATCCATGATGCTATGCAATACCAGAAATACTTCTCAATTGTTCGTCGCTTTTGCCGCGGTATTCCTGCCCGGCCTGGCGCTGGCCGCCACGACCGGTGGCGAGTTCCAGGCATTCTACGATTTTATCTATGGCGCCGCATCCGGTTATCTCGGCCGTGGCCTGGCCATCACCGGTGGTGTATTTGGCCTTGCTTACGGCATCGGGAGAGGCTCGGCGTTACCTGCAGTGCTCGGCATCATCCTGGCCATCTTCGGCGTATTAGGCCCTACCATTATCAACGCCCTGTTCAGCTCCGCAACGATCT
>JALWPK010000037.1 GCA_026995045.1 Gammaproteobacteria bacterium
GGGTAAACAGAGAATGGCATGGCGACCCTGGCTCCGCGACGGGTTGTTGCCCTGGGCGCAATCGGCCTACCATGCCAAAACTATATGAAATAACATGTGGGGGTAACATACAAGGCGCGGAGACACAGAGATTTTATCTGTAGGAGTGGCTTCAGCCACGAATGCGAGATTTCAACAGGAGCAGAGTTTGCTGCAAGCACTATTCGCGGCGAAAGCCGCACCTGCAAAAAAAACTCTGTGCCTCCGCGCCTCCGTGGTGAAAAAGCCCAAACCGTTTCAATTATTCCGCACAAACGGCACCACGTTACTGCCGTACCAGGTCACTGGCGCATCGACGCCGTAGCCCTGTACATAATCCACGCCCAGTTCCTGCAGCAGTTGCAGGATGGCTTCGTTTTCAACGTATTCCGCCACGGTTTTCAGTTTCATTTCGTGACCAATGTCGTTAATCGCGGAGACGATGGCGCGGTCCATCGGGTCGTTGACGATGTCGCGCACAAACTCACCGTCGATTTTCAGGTAATCGACGGGCAGTTTTTTCAGATAGGTGAAGGAACTCAGTCCGCTGCCAAAATCGTCCAGCGCAAACTGGCAGCCAATTTTTTTCAGTTTGTTGATAAAGTCGATGGCGATGCCCAGGTTGGCGATAACCGCGGTTTCCGTAATTTCAAAGCAGATGTGCTGCGGCGGAATATTAAAGCGTTCGAGCTGCTCAATGATATAGTCTGAGGCGTCATCTTCACACAATGTCTGGCCTGACAGGTTGATGTTGTAGACATTAGCTAATGCGCCACTGATGATTTCATCCTGAATCATCGACATGGTGGTGCTGATAACCCATCTGTCCAGCGCTGGCATCATGTCATAGCGTTCCGCCGCCGGGATGAATGACATCGGCGGAACCACATTGCCGGTTTCGTCAATCATGCGAATCAGCACTTCCTGATGGACGTTGTCATCCGTGTTGAACGGTTTGACTGTTTGCAGCGCAAGCTGGAAGCGGTTTTCGTTGAGCGCTTTCTGAATGCGCGTCAACCATTGCATTTCTCCGTGGCGTTTCGCCAGTTCGTAGTCGTCGGGGGTGTACACATGCACCCGGTTGCGGCCCCGATCCTTGGCGATGTAACAGGAGGAGTCGGCGCGACGCATGATGTCCTGCAGTGAGCCACTGTTGCGGTCGATCGGCACCAAGCCAATACTGACGCCGATGTCGAAAGTCTTTTTGTCCCAGCTAAAGGTGAAATCCTTGATGCTGGCGCGCAGGTTGTCGGCGACTTTCTCCGCCTGTTCCAGCGGGCAGTCGAACATCAGCACGCCAAATTCATCGCCACCCAGACGCGCCAGACAGTCGCTGGCGCGGATTGTGTTCGGCATGATTTTGGCCAGTTCGCGCAGCAGCTGGTCGCCGGCGATATGGCCACA
The DNA here is from genome assembly GCA_026995045.1 of Gammaproteobacteria bacterium. Classification (GTDB taxonomy): domain Bacteria; phylum Pseudomonadota; class Gammaproteobacteria; order SZUA-229; family SZUA-229; genus S139-92. The sequence goes on from JALWPK010000037.1 coordinate 1,423, forward strand.
GGTATCATTCACCACCTTGAACTGGTCAAGGTCGAGATAACACAGGGCGTGCTGGTGGTTTTCTTCACGCGCGGATTTCACGGCTTTTTTCAGCTGGTGTTCAAATTCCCGCCGGTTGATGAGTTCCGTCAACGCATCATGGGTTGCCTGAAATTCCATCTTGCGCGACAGATTGCGTATGTGTGTGATGTTGCGGAACACCAGCACCGCGCCGATGATGCGGCCGCTGTGATCACAAATGGGGGCGGCGGAGCTTTCAATGCTGTATTCCTTGCCGTTCTTTTCCAGCAATATGGTGGGGTCGTCAAACGAAATCGTGGTGTTCGTGTTGAGGCACTCGTAAACCGTGCTGTCCACCTCTTCACGCGTGATTTCGTTCACCAGCGCAAACACTTCCTCCAGTGGCCGGTCCAGCGCTTCTTCGGCGCGCCAGCCGGTGAGGTGTTCGGCAATCGGATTCATGTACTTGATGTTTTGCTCGGTGTCGGTGGTGATTACCGCTTCGCCGATGGAGTGCAGGGTAACCTCCGCCAGTTCTTTTTCGCGGAACAGTGCAGCCTGTGCGCGTTGCCGTTCACGGGCGCTCTTGATGCGCAGATGCACAAAGTTGAACAGCAGTAATGACAGCGCTGCTGTCGCCAGCAGGGCAAACGCCAGCCATTCGACATCCAGGTCGGATAGTTGTAACTGGCGCGTCAGGCTGAGTTCAAACGACTGACCGGCGATGGTGAAGGTTCGCGTTGAGCTGTAACGGGGTAAGAAGTGGTGGTTTACCAACGCTTCGCGGGCGCCGATCTTTTTGACGGCAAGCTTGTCGCCGTCAATATACCTGAATGCCAGAGAATAGGATGCATTGATGTCAGTATTCGCAATCAGGTCATCGATGCGAATCATCACACCAACCAGTCGGGTGGCTAGTTCGCTTCGCAGCTGGATGTCATCGGGCAGCTTGTCGCTGATAAAGATGGGACGAATAATCAGAAAGCCGAGGCCACCATCGGCAATGTCATAGGGCGGGGTGGCGCTGTTATTGCCCAGCCGGATTGCCTCGTCAATCGCCTTGCGGTTGCTGGGTGATGAGTAAGCATCATAGCCAAGCAGCGGCGCGGTGCGTACATTCAGCGGGTCGATGAACACCAGTGGATAATAAACATCACGTGCGCTGGCGGTAACCAGCGTGTTGTTGCTGTCGTATTCCGTTATCTTAAAGGTGGCGTAGCCCTCAAGGTGCCGCTGTTCGATGAAATCATCCAGCTCATCCCGTGTGACGCGCACCATGTATTGGGTATTGTTGATATAGGGGTGCTGCTGGCGAATGGAACGCGAATATTCCTCCAGGTTTTTCTGGTCAACAGCGTCCACAGTATGAAAGTAGGCGCTGAAACCATTGAGGATATTGGCGCCGCTGTTGAGTTTGCTGTACAGGTCATTGAATGTCAGTTCAATTTGTGTGTTCAGTTCCTCGCGCACATTGTCGATGCTGTTGTTGATAACCAGCGAGGTAAACAGCACCAGAATGATTGCACACAGCAATCCGAGCCATAGATTCACATGACGAAAGTTCTGCTCAATATGGTGCTTGCGATGCGGCATAAACGATTCAGCCGCCCTGTTGCCGGTGTGATTGCGCTTTCAGTTTGATGAATTCCGGCACTTTGATGTCCGCTATCGACAATAGGGATTTGTTTATGGTGAGGTTGAACTTTCGGTTAGGGATAATGGGAATATCCACGGGTTTTATTCCTTTGATGATTTCCAGCGCAATCTGGCCGGCCCAGGCGCCATGTTCTTCCGGCACCTTGGTCATGCCAAACATGGCGTAGGGCATCATCCAGCTGTGATTGGTGACGGACAGGGTGCGGCTGTTCCGGTTGATGGTTTGTGTCACGGTTTCATGGTTCCAGTCGCCAATACCGGCATTACTGCCCAGGATAATCAGGTCGGCTTGCTGGGCCTGCTGATAAGCCTGAAGCCATTCCTCCATACTGTTGACCAGTCGTTGCTGAATCGCGATGCCGGCGCGTTTGGCGGCGCTTTCAAATCGCGCATAGTTCTTGTTTTCAGTCAGGGTGTTGGCGCCGATATACCAGGCGGATTTTATTTTGCCAACCATGGAAGTTGCATTCTTGAACAGCGGCTCGATGGCGGCTACTTCGATCATGCCCGTGACATTGGAGTAGGGAAAGCCATACTGTTTGACCGTCCAATTGACGCCGCAAAACACAAACGGAATATCCGCGTCCTTGAAGTAGGGCGCAATCAGATATTTGGCGGCATTGTCATCCGATGCAATGACCACGTCGGGTTGCAGTTTGTTTATCATCTCTTTTGCTCGCAGGGCGGCCTGCCTGATGTGCGCCTCGTTCTTGTGTCGTTTGCTGTCCATGTAGAAAGACGTTATTTCGCATTTGCCATCAAGCGCCTGGCGCAAGCCACGTTCAACACCATCGGACCAGGCGTATCCCGTGTGGTAGGAGGAGACATAAAAACACTGCGCTGCATTTGCCGGCTGGTGCGCGAATACCAGCGCAACAATCACCGCGCATGCTTTAGGGTTAAGCATGGGATTGTCCACAGTTTGTTCAGGTTACGCCTGAAGTATAGACGGCTGTGACAGGAAAACCGGCCCGCGCTGGACAGTGTCCAGCTGCAGGCGGGATATGAAATCAGTATATATTCAGCAACTTGTTGTTGACTGCCGTTTCGCGCCGGGGATGAATCAGTTGCCAATCATTGCTAGCGCGCCCGCTTGAGCGCATTTTTCTGAAAATCCCGGTCTGTGAGTCCAGTTTTGAAGTGATAGTCCGACCAGCTCAGCACCGTGCTTTTGCCGGTCTGGTGATTCACCATATCAAATCTGTCCGCGCGCCAGAACTTGTCCAGATACAGGTTGTAATCGCTGAATGTCAGGGTTTTCAGCAACGTATCCTTGCGGTCGTAGAAATCAATTTTTTCCGGGCGGTATTCCTGCTTGTTGACCCATACCACCTGGCGCTTGTAACCTGAATGTTCGTAGGCAGGATAGCGTTCAATCACAAAGGTGTCGACGCCATTCAGGTTTTCGTCACGTAAATATTTGTAAGTGTATTTTTCCACTTCCTGTGAAGCCAGGTCTTCGTAGGCGAATTCGCTGCCCATGAACGGCCCGGATTTGTTTTTGGAATTGATGCGTTTGATCCGCTTCAGCGCCGGCAGGTACAGCCACTGGTCATCCGGCCGTTTGGCGTGAGACCAGGTAAGAAAGGCCGTGCCTTTCACATCCGCCGGCTGAACAAAGATAGACAGGGTTTTGTCACCATCGCCAATCACTTCCAGCGTTTTCATTTTCAGCAGGCGAACGCTGGTGTCGCCGTGTTTATTGCGCAACTCCATTTTCAATCTGGCGGTGAAGTCGCCGAAACCGGTGTCGCGTTTATCGGCTTCCACCGCAATTGCCAATCCTTTTTGTTCCGGGGTTTCGGCATGCGCGCCGACGGCAAGCAATAGCAACAGGCCGGAAAACAATAGTGTCGGTAAGGGCGTGCGCATTATTTTTTCTCCTCAAGTTTAATCAGTAAGGGTGGCAGCAACAGAAAATCGGTGACCAGCGCCAGCGCAATGACAATGCTGGTGAGCAGACCCATGCCGGCATTGAGTTCAAAATGTGATTGCGCCAGTATCATAAAGCCGGCGATCAGCACCACGGAGGTGACCAGCAGGGCGACGCCGACGCTGTTGAAGGCATATTGCACCGCCTGTTCGGCGTTCAGGTTTTTCTCACGGCGCGCGCGCAGGTATTTACTGAGAAAATGCACCGTGTCATCCACCACAATGCCCAGCGTCATGCCGGTTACCACTGACAGGGCGATGCCGACCTGGCCGACGAATATTCCCCAGATGCCGAATGCCATCGCCGCTGGCAGCAGATTGGGTATCAGACTGATCAGACCATAGCGCACTGATTTCAGGAACAGTATCAGCACCAGTGATATCAACACCAGCGCGACCGAGGTGCCAATCAGCATGCTGTGAATATTGCGCTTGCCGATGTGGGCAAACATCACTGTCGGGCCGGAGGCGTAAAACTCGATGCCATCCAGATTCTGCTTCAGCCACTCGGCGGTTTCCTGCTCCAGCGCGAGGATGTCATTGGTTGACATGGTCTCAAGCGTTACCGCGATTTTGGTCGAGCTTTTGCTGACATCAATCTGGTTGTTCAGGTCCAGTCCGTAAGGCAGTGACATTTCATACAGCAGCAGATATTGCGCCGCCAGATCGCGTTGCTCCGGCAGGCGGTACCAGGCCGGGTCATCGCCGTGCATGTTTTTGTTGAGGCGTTTGAAGGTATCGGTGATCGACTGCACATGAATCACCTGTGGCAGCGAGCGCAGATGCTGCACAAACAGATCGGCCTTGCGCAGGAATTCGGGGTCGCTGATGCCGCCCGGCTCCGAACTGGTGAGGGCGTAATCGATGTAATACACGCCGGTGAGATGTTCGGCGGCGTAATCCGAATCGCGCCTGAACTCGATGGTTTTATCAAAATATTCTACAAACACGTCATTGAGTTCGTTTTTGGGGAGCATCGCAATCAGCACCAGTGCGACAGCCAGCGTACCGTACAGCAGCGCGTTGTGATGCCGGATGACGAATGCGCCGAAATTCCGCATCAGCTTGATGCCGAACACTTCCGTTTTGCCGGTCGCCGGCAAAATGCCAATCATTGCAGGCAGGAAGGTAATGGAGAGGATAAAGGCGGCGCTGACCCCCATGGCGGCGATATTGCCCAAGTCGTGGAACGGCGGCGCATCGCTGAAATTGAGGCTGAGAAAGCCCAGCACCGTGGTCAGAGAAGTGACAAACACCGGCTGAAAGTTGATGCGCATGCTTTCGGTCATGGCGTCAAACTTGTTCATGCCTTTTACCATTTCATGGCGCATGGTCACCAGCAAATGCACCGCGTCGGCGATTGCCATGGTCATAATCATGATCGGCGCGCTCATCACCGGGGGCGACAGCTTGATGCCGGCCCAGCCCGCCAGGCCCATAGCGGACATGATGCTGAAAATAATGACAAGAAAGGTTGTCAGCGTACCGCTTAATCCGCGCAGCAACAGGAACAGGGTAAGCATGATGAAGCCCAGCGCGAGCGGGTACAGGTTTTTGACATCATCCTGCGACGCTTCGGGGAAAGCGTTGTTCATAATCGTCATGCCCACCAGCCGGACTTCGATATCCGGATGCTGCCGCATGATGTTGTCTTTGATTTCGCGCGCCTTGGCGACGGCTTCCGGCACTTCGTTCATGTGTTTGCCGGGTAACTGCACCACCACGTTGACGCCGGCATAGCGACTGTCGGGAGACACCAGCCGGTGCGCCAGGTTGGGCTCGTTGACAGCAATCGCCTGCACCCGCTGCAAATCGGCCTCGTTCATGTTGTCCGGGTCGGGAACCAGATCATCGACAATCAGGTCGTCTTCCTCGGCGCGGGTATGCTGGTAATTGGTCAGCGAATCCACGCGGGTGGAATAGGGAATCTGCCAACCGGCTTCAGTAATCTGTTTGATGGCCGCCAGGGTTTTACGGCTGAACACCTTGCCGTCTTTGGGGGTGACAACAAACAGAATGTTGTCATTTTTGTTGAAGGTGTTCTGCATGCGCTCAAAGGCGAGTAGCTGCGGGTTGTCCTCGCCAAAGAACATGCGGTAATCGTTGTCAAAACTGAGGAAGCGGCCACCGGATGTCGCCAGCGCGACCAGCGCAAGGGTTAACACCACGACGACATAGCGCCAGCGCAATATCCAGCGGGTATAAGACTCAACCATGAAAGATTCCTTGTAGCTTGTTATTGGTTATTGTCACGCCATCTTGACATAACTGAATGCGCTCTGCATGTCAGTCCTGTCTGACACGGGGATTATCTGGAATATCCATTAAAATATACTTAACAGCTAGTCGGTAAGGTAAAACTCAGATAGCGCCTGACTTTTTCAGTAAATCCGCCACCGCCTGCGCCAGACGCCGGTAGCCTTCGCGGTTGGGATGCACCTGATCGGACTTGAGCGAGGCTTGCTTCAGAACAGACGCCAGCGCATCCAGATCGACCGGAATGTGATGTTGCTCCGCCAGCTCAGCATACACCTCGGCCGGTTGCAGAAACAGACCAAAATCCGGAACCGCCAGCAGCGCCACAGCGACGCCCTGTTGTTTGGCCAGCGTAATCATGGCGTCGAGGTTCTGTTTCATCTCGCTGCGGCTCATGCGCCGCAGAATGTCATTGCCGCCGTGACACAGCACTAGCAGGGCGGGCTGATGGCGTTGCAGCAAGCCCGGCAGCCGTTTCAGTCCATTCGCGCTGATTTCACCCGACACACCGGCATTAATGACCTGGCGCCCGCTCAGTTGCTGCAACACGGCCGGGTAGCTTTGGGCGCGGTCTGCGCCGGTTCCGTAAGTGAGGCTGTCGCCGAAAGCCAGAATCACGGCGTCTTCTGGCAGCCGGGGCAGTGGTGGTGTTTCCTCACAGCCGGTGACAAGGCGTGCGCACAACAGCGCAAAGCCAAGTAAGATAGCGCCCGCGCGCAACTCCGTCAGGCGGGAAAGCAGGTTTGGCTGGTGGCGATCATTCATCATGAGGTTTTATGGGTTCAGTGAAACAAATGCAAGCTTATTGTTATGACAGTCTTCTGCGCGCATGGCCATCCACCGGTTGCCGCGCCGTGTTCAAACAGCAGCCCGAGGATTTTGTGGTGACCGAAACCCTGCCGTTTGAACTCGAAGGCGAAGGCGAGCATGACTGGCTGTATATTGAAAAGCGTAACAGCAACACCGACTGGGTGGCGCGCAAACTGGCGGACTTTGCCGGGGTGAAACTGCGTCAGGTCAGCTACGCTGGCCTCAAGGATCGCCATGCGCTGTGCCGGCAATGGTTCAGCGTGCATTTGCCGGGGCAGGCTTCTCCCGACTGGCATGGCGTCAACGATGAGGAAATCACGCTGCTGCAACACACGCGCCACCGCCGCAAGCTGCAACGCGGCGCGCTCAAGCAAAACCGGTTTGAAATTCGCCTGCGCGACATTGATGGTGATGTCGACGCCTTGTTGCAACGCTGCGCCTTGCTCCAGCGTGAAGGCGCGCCCAATTATTTTGGCGAGCAGCGCTTTGGCCGCAACCTGGACAATTTGCTGCGCGCGGAACAGCTGTTTACCAACCCGCCCAGGCGACTACCGCGGCACAAACGCAGCCTGTATCTGTCGGCGGCGCGCTCGTGGATTTTCAATTGTATTGTGTCGCAACGCATTGCCGATGGAAACTGGAACCGCCGCTTGTCAGGCGATGTGTTCATGCTGAACGGAAGCAATGCCTGCTTTGCCGATGATAACGATGCGGCGCTGCGCCAGCGTCTGGCCGATGGTGAGATTCATCCCACCGCCACGCTGTGGGGCGATGGCGACAGCATGGCGCAGGCCGACTGCCTGGCGCTGGAGCAGGCGGCCGCCGCACAGCATGCGGTACTCGCAGACGGGCTGATCGCCGCCCGGCTGGAGCCACAGCGCCGCGCCACCCGGTTGCTGCCGCTGGATTTCAGCTGGCTGCATGAAACGGATGGCAACTCATTGCTGCTTGCATTCAGCCTGCCATCGGGCGCCTACGCCACCAGCATTTTGCGTGAACTCGGCGACATTACGCAGCCAACACGCGCCAATGTGCCACAGCCGGGCTGATTCTGGTAATATCGCGTCGAACGTTTACTGACTTCTGCTGCACGAGACCTTGCCAAGATGAATCCGAATTTCCTCGATTTTGAACAGCCCATCGCCGAACTCGAAGCCAAGATTGAAGAACTGCGCTATGTCGGTGACGACTCCGAAATCAACATTGGCGAGGAAATCAGCAAGCTGGAAGAAAAATCACGCAGCCTCACCGAATCGATTTTCAGCAAGCTCACCGCCTGGCAAACCTCCAAGCTGGCGCGTCACCCAATGCGGCCCTACACGCTGGATTATATCGACCGCATTTTCAGCGACTTTCAGGAGCTGCACGGCGACCGCGCGTTCGCCGATGACGCCGCCATCGTCGGCGGCATCGCCCGGCTGGACGGCATGCCGGTGATGATTATCGGCCACCAGAAAGGCCGCGACACCAAGGAAAACATTCGCCGCAATTTCGGCATGCCGCGCCCGGAAGGCTACCGCAAGGCGCTGCGCCTGATGAAGCTCGCCGAGCGTTTTCGCATTCCGGTGCTGACCTTCATCGACACACCAGGCGCCTATCCCGGCATCGACGCCGAAGAGCGTGGCCAGTCGGAAGCCATCGCCCGCAATCTGTTCGAAATGGCCAAGCTGAAAACCCCGATTGTTTGCACCGTCATCGGCGAAGGCGGCTCCGGCGGCGCGCTCGCCATCGGCGTCGGCGACCGCGTGATGATGCTGGAATACGGCACCTATTCGGTGATTTCACCCGAAGGCTGCGCCTCCATTCTGTGGAAAAGCGCCGACAAGGCTGAGGAGGCCGCTGCAGCCATGGGCATCACCGCCGCCAGGCTGAAAGAGCTGGGTCTGATCGACCAGATTATCCGCGAACCGCTGGGCAGCGCGCACCGCGATGTGGACACCACCGCGCGCAACATCAAACAGGCGCTGGTCGATGCGCTGGAGCAGATGGAAAAAATCGGCCTGGACGAACTGCTGGAACAGCGTTACCAGCGTTTGATGTCGTATGGGCAGTACATCGAAGACTGACGCTCTCACCACCGGCTCGTTCAGCGCAGCGCTGAATGCGCTCCTCCCGAAAAACCGGCAAACCGCCTTCCTCGTCGCCTACAGTGGCGGCGTTGATTCGCATGTGCTGTTGCATTTGTGTGTCGCCGCCGGCCTGCCGGTGCGCGCCGCGCATGTGCATCATGGCTTGCAGGCGCAGGCGGATGGCTGGGTAAGGCATTGCCAGTCAGTGTGTGACGCGCTTGGCGTTGAACTGTCAGTGCGCTATGTTGACGCCAGACCCAACCCGGGAGAGAGTCCGGAAGCGGCCGCAAGAGCCGCGCGTTACGCCGCGCTGGATGAAGCCCTGCATGCAGGCGAAGCGTTATTGCTGGCGCAACACAAAAATGACCAGGCGGAAACTGTGATGCTGCAACTGTTGCGCGGCGCCGGCGCCGCCGGTCTGTCAGCGATGCCTGAGCGCAGCGCCACGCGATGCGGCAACATGATGCTGCGGCCGTTGCTGGGTTTTACCCGCCAGCAAATCGAAAGCTATGCGCAAAGCCGTCATCTGCAATGGATAGACGACCCCAGCAACCAGGACACGCGCTACCGCCGCAACGCCCTGCGCCGGCAGGTGATGCCGCAGATTGAAGAGCACTTCCCGCAAGCGGTGAATGCGCTTGCCAATGTTGCGGCGCAACAGCAGCAAAATCGTGAGTTGCTGGATGAACTGGCGCGGATTGATCTGGCGGACTGTACCGCCGCCCAGCCACGGCAATTGCGCGTGTCGCGCCTGCGCAAACTGTCGCTCCATCGCCGTTTTAATGTGCTGCGTTACTGGCTTCACAGTCAGCATACCCGTCCCAACCGGGATTGCATTGAGCAAATAGAGCGCAGCGTCCTGGAAGCCGCCGAAGACTCCGCCCCGGTGGTTGGCTGGAACGGCTTCGAAGCGCGGCGTTTCGATGATGGTTTGTACCTGCTCGGCAGCGATGAAACCGAACCAGTGCATGAGGTGTACGACTGGCGGGCAGAAGAAACATTGCTCATTTCGCCGTTGAACATGCAGATTGAGATTGCAGACAATATTCCCGGCGGGCTGGACAGAACGCTGCTGCGACAACCTCTGCAATTGCGCTTTCGTCGTGGCGGCGAGATCATCCGGCCACAGGGCAGGGCGCATCACCAGCCGCTGAAGAAACTGTTTCAACAGGCGCAGGTTCCGCCGTGGCGCCGCCAGCGCATTCCTTTGCTGTATCACGGCGATGAATTGCTGGCGGTGGTCGGTTATTGCCTGTCAGCCGATCATTGCGTAGCGCAGGATGAAACCGGTTGGGCGCTCCGGCTGGTCGAGGCAACAAACAACGGCGCAGCTGACTGACGCTGTTTGTTTGCCACAGAGCTCACAGAGCACATGAGGGGGGGTAAAGCATTCCGCAAATGCACGCTAATTAACGCTAATGTGATCAGCATTTTTCTGTCATTGCGAGGAGCGGCAGCGACGCGGCAGTAGTGCTACAGGGATGTAGCGTTTACGAACCTAACGATGGAATCCCGTCAGGCATGCGTAAAGGTTTTGTATGCCAGCCATACTGATAAGACCATGATAACCCTTTGCGTTGATTTGCGTGCATTTGCGGAAAAACCCCTGTCTCCCTGGCGTCTCCGTATCTCTGCGCCTTCGTGGCAAACAAAAAAGCCCCGGCGGCAAGGCCGGGGCTTTTCAGTTTTGTATGTTGTTCCAGACTTAGTCGTTATTGGAAAACGCCGCCAGCAGGTTCAACAGGTGAATGAAGATGTTGAAAATGCTGAGGTACATGCCCACCGTCGCCAGGATGTAGTTGGTCTGCTCGCCGCGCAGGATGGCGCTGGTGTCATGCAGGATAAAGCCGCTCATAATCAGGATGATGGCGGACGATATCGCCAGTTGCAGCGCCGGCATTTGCAGGAAGATGTTGGCCACCATGGCGACGATGGCAATCACCAGACCCACCATGATGAAACCGGCGAGGAAACTAAAATCCTTGCGGCTGGTCAGCGCATAGCCAGACAGGCCGAGGAAAATCACGCCGGCGCCGCCAAAGGCGGTGGCGATGATTTGCGCGCCATTACCCAGTTGCAGATACGCGTTCAGCATTGGCCCCAGACCAAAACCCAGCAGCCCGGTAATGCCAAACACCACCCAGAGGCCCTTGGAGGAATTGGCGGTGCGCGGCAGGGCAAACCAGATCAGGCCGAACGCCGCCAGCGTGGTGATCAGGCTGAGACCATGCGGCGGTTGCACCGCCATCGACACAGCCGCCATCAGCGCGCTGAAGAACAGGGTCAGCGACAGCAGTGCGTAGGTGTTGCGCAGCACCTTGTTGGTGGCCTGTACCTGTGTTTGTGAACGTGAAACTGAGATCGGTTGCATCTTTTTTACCCGTAAGTTATTGAATCTGTTTTGGTTAATAATCGTCTTTTCTGCTGGTTTCGACCACGCAGGCCGTGATTGGTTCGTTGCATGATACCAACTCGCAGCAGGATTACAATGCTTTTAATATAGGCTTAATATGTGATTTCAAGCCTGATTTTAATGCGTAGCACGCCGAATGAGGCTTATTAAACAGCCTGTCAAGCGCTTTTGCCTCGCTGCTTGCCAACATGTGTCAGGTTGTACTGTTTCAGTTTTCGATACAGCGTGCGCTCACTGATTTTCAGCACCTCGGCGACCTTGGCGCGGTGACCGTTGTACTGATGCAGCAGGGATTCAATATGGGTTGCTTCAATCTCGGTAATCGAGCGGTTGGTGGTGGGTTGTTTGGCTGTTTCATCTTCGCGCGATTTGCTGCGACGGTCGGCCAGCGGGTTGATGTGTACGCTGGCAATGTGATCAAACTGCAGCAAATCCGGCGTAATCAGACCATTGGTGGATAGCGACAAGGCTTTTTGCAGGATGTTTTTCAGCTCACGCACGTTGCCGGGGAAGTCATACTGTTGCAGCATATCCAGGGCGTCCTGTGAAATACGGGCCTGGTCGCCATTGGCGTCGCGCATTTTGCCAACCAGCGCCTTGCTCATCGGGATAATATCGACGCGGCGTTCGCGCAGTGGCGGGATGGTGATGGAAATGCCCGCGATGCGGTAATACAGGTCGGCGCGGAAGGCGCCACGCTCCACCATTTTGCGGAGATTGCTGTGGGTGGCGCAAATCACGCGCACGTCGACGTGTAAATCTTCACGGCCGCCGAGGCGACGGAAATAGCCGGTGTCCAGCGCGCGCAGCAAGCGGCCTTGCAGCGCCAGCGGCACTTCGGAAATTTCGTCCATGAACAGGGTGCCGCCGTCACAGGACTCGATCAGGCCGTGACGCCGGCCCACGCAGCCGGTGAAGGCGCCGCGTTCGTGGCCAAACAGCTCGCTTTCAAAAATCCCTTCCGAAATGGAGGCGCAGTCGATGGCGACAAACGGTTTGTCGCGCCGGTCGGACTTTTTGTGAATAAAATTGGCCGCCAGCTCCTTGCCAACGCCGCTTTCACCGTTCAGCAATACCGGCACATCAGAGGCGGCAGCGCCTGACATTTCTTCAATACAGGCCAGAAACGCCGGAGAGCTGCCCAGCATGCGCTGTTCATCACAACCCAGGTCGTCGGATTTGGCAACCGGAAAGATGGCTTCGCCCAGAAACAGCTTGCCTTCAGCGTTGTATATCGGCGAACCCTTGATGCGCACATGTTCTTCCTGATTGTTGGCGTCGTAATGAATATGCAGCACCTGAAACGGCTGGCCGGTTTCAAACACCTGCTTGTGGGGGCAGTCCTCGCCGTTGAGGTGGCAGGGCACGTCGGAATGATGCGAAACCTTGTGGCATTTATGGCCGACGATGCTTTCCGCATCAATCCCGTAGGCATTGCAGTAGGCCTTGTTGGCGGCGACGATATTGTAGTCTGCGTCAATCACCACAAATGCGTTATCCGCAGCATCGATGACTGACTGAAGGTCAATAGCGTGTTGGAATCTGTGTGGCATGATTGCCCCCTGAGTATGTCAAGTTGGCAGTTTGTCAGGCTGATTGGCAGATAATAACTGACAGAATCGTCAGATACAAATGCAGGAACCGGGAAAGTTACTCGACTTCAGTGTTGACGGCGCGGGTGACAAGGCGGTCTTGATTGTGTCTGCGTGGCAGGCAGGGGATCGGAAAGGCCTGACAGACAGGCCCTTGTTGATTGGCGGAGAGGGTGGGATTCGAACCCACGGAACCTCGCGGTTCAACGGTTTTCAAGACCGCCGCTTTCGACCACTCAGCCACCTCTCCAGGTAAAATCGAATTGTTGTCACGGCATGTCGCAACTATTCAGCGCGTACATGTCGAAAGCGGCGAATCGCCGCGTTACGAAAACCGTCCTGGTTTTCGCCTTCGCAATTATGCGAAGGCCAGCTCGCGAGGCTCGCTGTTCTGATTTGCTCCGGGCAAATCAGTCGACCACTCAGCCACCTCTCCAGGTAAAAATCGAATTGTTGTCACGGCATGTCGCAACTATGCAGCTCGTACAGCACACCAGATATAACTGCTAGCTGTTTCAGGCCTGAGACTGCGCGCCTGAAAAAGCAGGGCGCTATCTTACTGATAAACCGGATGGAAGCAAATCGGTTTTTATTGTCGGATTATTTAACAGTTTATTGTTTCCGGCGAAAGTGTTATTGCTGATCAACAAATGCTAAATATGCTTTAAATAAATTTTGTAATACATTGAATATAAAAATAATAAAACACTGTTTCTATATTGGGTGCATAAAAAATCCACGCCATGTCAGGTATCGGTATGTACGAGGAAAAATGCTGTGTGGTTGTAATTGGCGCATAGTTCAGGTGTTTTCAGTACAATGTGGCAATCAAAAGCGCGTCTTTTTAGTCGGAAAAGCTTACATATATATCATTAATATGGGTTGAAATCCGCCCTGTGATATCGGCATTTTGAAAATTCTTTTGTCAATGAATGACTTGTGTGGGTGTGGCACGCGCTGTGCATTTAATCCGGTGGACACTTGCTGGTTGCATGTTGACCCAATCATGTTGTGGGTATTGGCTGCAAGTGATTGATTGAAAAACCCGTTGAACCGATTTGCGTTAGTGCAGCGTAATTGTGCCGGGACAGGTCGTTACGGTTTTCTGGCAAGGATGCAGGCCTGTTTCCGGTACAAACCTTCTTCCTGCGAGCATTACTGCTCTTTTTGGCGGCTCTCCGAGCCGCTTTTTTTTGCCTTGATCATTATTTGTTTTTATTTGATTTTGTTGTGTTATCAAAGTGTTATGTTAGGTTTCTGTTTTTGACAAAAGCAAACAATTAGGACAAACTGCGAACCCTGTGATTTTTGATAATTATCCACGGGGAAGCTGAATGCCAGAATTGTTTAGTGATGACTGGGCGAAAGCCTACATGGATTGCTGGAACAGCGATGAATCCATTGTGAAAACGCTCGAACAAGCTAATTTCAATTCGGTTGTCGGCTTTGGTTTTATGGACGCAGATGAGCCGGCATTTGTGATGACCATTGAGCGGGGCAAGGTAGTGTCAGTCAGGGCAACTGCCGCAACCGAGCTGAATTGGGATATTCGCGCCACCAGGGAAAACTGGTTGTCGTTAATCGTCAAGCCGCCGGGGCTGATGAAGCTGGGCATCGCCTACACCTCGCGTAAGCTGCGTTTTCTCAAGGGCGATTACGCCACCATGATTCGCGACCCCAGCCTGGCCAATGCGTTTGTCAAATCCTTCGCCCTGATGGGAAAAGTGCTGTAATTCATTTCCGCGCGGCGCCGTGATAATTGTGTGATTGCGTTGTCATACAATCTTGCCTGTCTCTGGCGCCTGTATCGACGATTATGAAAGACACTTTGCCATTGCTGCGCGACACTGATTTTCCCGCCATCCGGCGCGACAAGCTGCAAACCCTGCAAGTCAACCTGGGGTATCTTTGTAACCAGCAGTGTCTGCACTGTCATGTCGACGCCAGTCCGCGCCGCACCGAAATCATGGATGAACAAACCGTGCAAACGGTGATCGATTTCATGTTGCAGCAGTCCATCACCACGCTGGATCTCACTGGCGGCGCGCCGGAAATGAACCCTTCTTTCAGGCGTCTGGTGGAGACAGCGCGGCGGCACGGTATCCATGTGATTGACCGCTGCAACCTGACGATTGTGACCGAACCCGGCTATGCCTGGCTGGTGGATTTTCTGGCGCAGCAGCAGGTGGAAGTGATTGCCTCCATGCCCTGTTATTTACAGGATAATGTCGACGCGCAACGCGGCAAGGGGGTTTACGATAAAAGCATTCAGGGTTTGCAGCGACTGAATCAGGCCGGCTTTGGGCGTGATCCGGCGTTGCCGCTGAATCTGGTGTACAACCCGCAGGGGCTGAATCTGCCGCCTTCACAAACCCTGTTGCAGGCCGACTACAAGCGCGAACTCAAACAGCGTTTCGATATCGACTTCAACCAGTTGTTCACCATCGCCAACATGCCCATCAAGCGTTTTGGCAGCGCGCTGTTATCACGGGGCGAGTTTGATGACTACATGCAGTTGCTCAAGTCGTCGCATCAGGTGGATAACCTTTCTTCGGTCATGTGCCGCACGCTCATCAGCGTGGACTGGCGAGGTTATGTGTATGACTGTGATTTCAACCAGATGCTGGGACTCCCCGCGGCCAATCAAAAACGCCATCTGGCCGATCTCATGCATGCCGATCTCAGCGGAGAACCCATCGTTGTGATGGAGCACTGCTACGGTTGCACGGCAGGCCAGGGTTCCTCCTGTGGCGGCGCGCTTGCCTGATTGCGCCGGTTTCACGTTAACCACCATGCCGCCGTGAAACTGTCCATCATCATTCCCGTGCTGAATGAAGCAGACGCCATTGCCCGATGCCTGCAGTCCTTGCCGGATGATGACGCTGTTGAGGTGATTGTTGCAGACGGCGGCAGCGGCGATGCAACGGTTTCGATTGCACAAGCCCACGCCAGGGTGGTGATGTGCGACAAGGGCCGCAGCAAACAAATGAATGCCGGCGCGCAACTGGCGTCGGGTGATGTGCTGTTGTTCCTGCACGCCGACACCACCTTGCCGGCCGATGCCGTTGAACGCATTCGGCAGTGTATTGCCGCCGGCGCAGGATGGGGGCGGTTTGATGTGCGCCTGTCAGGCAAGGGGCTGGCGTTCCGCATTATCGAGCGCATGATGAACTGGCGTTCGTGTCTTACCTCCGTCGCTACCGGCGATCAGGCGATATTTGCCAAACGCGAATGGTTTGACCAGGTGAAGGGCTTTCCCGATATTCCGTTGATGGAAGATATCGCGCTCAGCAAGATGCTGCGTCGCAAGCAGCGGGCGGCCTGCATCCGGCAGCCAGTGGTGACATCCAGCCGTCGCTGGCGACAGAATGGCGTGCTACGAACCGTGTGGTTGATGTGGAAACTGCGGCTGTTGTATTTTCTCGGTGCGCCGGCGCAGCAACTGGAAAAAATGTACCGATGAACAGGCCATCCAGCGCCGTGTTTGTGTTCGCCAAGGCGCCGACACCCGGCGTGGTGAATACCCGCCTGATACCCGCCATTGGCGAGCAGCAGGCTGCGCAGTTGCAACACGACCTGATTGTTCACCGCATGCAACAGCTTGCTGCGCTCGACAATATCGATGTGCAGTTATGGTGTGCGCCCGACACACAACACCCGCTGTTTCAGCAATGCGCTGAACGCTATGAAGTGAGTTTGCAACAGCAACAGGGTGACAACCTGGGGCAGCGCATGACGCAGGCTTTCCGGCAGGGGCTGCAACAATACGGGCGGGTCGTGCTGGTTGGTACCGATGCGCCAGCCGTAGGGACGACAGAGTTGCAGCAGGCGCTTCATCATTTGCAAACTCACGATGTTGTGTTGCAACCCGCTGAAGATGGCGGCTATGTGCTGATTGCGATGCGCGCCTGTCATGCATCCGTGTTTGATGCAGTAGACTGGGGCAGCGACAAGGTGATGGCGCAAACGCGCAATAACATGATTGCCGCCGGATTGCGCTGGCGTGAATTGCCCGTGTCGTGGGATGTGGACACGGTTGCAGATTATCAACGCTATTGCCGCGAATTTGTTTCAGCCTGATGCGCGTTCACATGACAATCACCCTGTTGCTTATTGTGTCGGTGGCCACCGTTCTGGTGGTGCTGGGGCAGTTGCCAGGCAACACGCTGTTATGGCGTGAGCTGCAAAACGCGGGTCACATTCCACTGTTTATGCTGATTACGCTGGGCGTGCTGTTACTTGTTGAGCAAACCGGGCGTTGGCAAGGTTGGCGCTCGATTGGCCTGACCTCTGCGGTGGTGATGCTGCTGGCTGTTGCAACCGAGTGGTTGCAAACATTTTCCGGCCGGCAGGTGAGCATGGCCGATTTGCTGCATGATGCGCTGGCCATGATGGTGGTGATTCTGCTTTACATCGGTTTACGAAATGTGCGCAAAAGGGCAGTGTGGCGGTATGGGCTGATTGCCGCTGCCGCAGCCCTGTTGCTTTATGCGTTGCTGCCATTACTGACCCTAAGCTGGCATGGCTGGCAACGCGATCAGGCGATGCCTGTGGTGATGAACCTGTCCGCGCCATGGCAGGCCTCCTTCCTTCAGCTGCAACAGGCGCGTATCACTCCCGCAGAGCAGGAAGGCTATACGCGTGTGGTATTGCTTCCCGGCGAGTTTCCGGGGGTGGAAAACATTGAGCCGGTTGCGGACTGGTCGGCTTATCACCGGCTGACCTTTCGCATCCGGTCTGATCAGGCCGACAGTTTTTTCCTGGTGCTGCGCATTCACGACGCCGCGCATAACCAGAATTACAGTGACCGCTACAACCGGCGACTGGTGGTGCTGCCCGGCATGAATCAGTATCACATCAATCTGCAAGCGGTCAGGCAGGCGCCGGCCGGGCGAGCCATGCAGCTGGATAGCATCGCCTCCATTGTATTGTTTGCGGTGAAGCGGGAAACTCCTGTGGCGTTCGACATCAGTCCGCTACACCTTGAGTGATGCGGGTGAACGGGGTTCAGTTTTGCAGGTGTTGCAGGATGTCAGCCGGGCGGTTGATGTAGCCGTCAGCCCGCCACTGTCTGATATCAGCGTTTTCATCAATGTAACCGTAGCGGGCCACCAGGGTGGTCATGCCGGCGTTGTTGCCGGCTTCGATATCGCGCAGCGCATCGCCGACATACAGGCAATGTTGCGGCTCGCTGCCGGCCAGCTCGCAGGCGCGGTGCATCGGTTCGGGGTGGGGCTTGCGGTTGGCGGTGCAGTTGCCGCTGACGATGCAGGCGGCGGAATTTGCCAGCCCCAGTTGCTGCAGCAGCGGGGTGGTGAGCCAGCCGGGCTTGTTGGTGACCACGCCCCATTTGATATCGCGTTCGTCCAGTTGCTGCAACAGCGCTTCGATTTCGTCGAACGGGCGGGACTCCACTGCCAGATTGGCTTCATAAATTTGCAGATAGCGCTGTTTCAGCCGATCCAGCCGTTCAGGTTCGATATCATCGCCAAACGCCAGTTTCACCAGCGCCACGCTGCCGTCGGACACGCGCGGGCGCACCGTGTCGAAGTCCAGCCGCGGCTGGTTTTCTTCATCGCATAACAGCGCCAGCGCCAGCGCCATGTCGGGGGCGGTGTCTATCAGGGTGCCGTCTAGGTCGAACAGCACGGTGTCAATTTGGCTCATGAATCAGCGGGGCGTTGGTAATGCGACATGTAGTTGACGTCCACGTCCTGCGACTGGCGGAACATCCGGGTGAACGGGTTGTAGCTGATGCCGGCGATATCGACCAGTTTCAGTTCAGCAGCTCGCGCCCAGCGGTCGAGCTCGGAAGGGCGGATGAACTTGCTGTAATCGTGGGTGCCGCGCGGCAGCATTTTCATGATGTATTCCGCGCCGACAATGGCCATCGCATAGGCTTTGGGATTGCGGTTGATGGTGGAAAAGTAAACTGAACCGCCGGGTTTGACCAGGTCGTGACAGGCCTGGATGATGGAGCCGGGGTCGGGAACGTGCTCCAGCATTTCCATGCAGGTGACCACGTCATACTGCTGCGGTTGCTCGGCGGCGAGCTGTTCCGCCGGAATCTGCCGGTAATCGATTTCCAGCTCTTCTTCCATCGCATGCAACCTGGCCACTGACAGCGGCGCCTTGCCCATATCGATGCCGGTGACCTTCGCGCCGCAGCGCGTCATGGCTTCGCTGAGTATGCCGCCGCCGCAGCCGACATCGAGCACGCTCTTGCCTTGCAGCGGGCTGCCGGTGTTGATGAAGTTGAGGCGAATCGGGTTGATGTCGTGCAGTGGCTTGAACTCGCCGCCACGGTCCCACCAGCGCGAGGCAAGGTCTTCAAATTTGCGGATTTCGACCGGGTCGATGTTGCTGGCGGTGTGCATGATGGTTTTGCCCAGATAAAATAAACTACGTTAAAAACAAAATGTTACTTATTGAAAGTATTGATTATTTCGATACTGTTTTGCTTGATGCCCTGTTCGTCCAGCGTGGTCAGTTGGCGCTGCTTCATCAGCTGCCTGCCCGCCACCCAGACATCGCTGACCTGGCTGCGGTCACAACAGTACACCAGATGCGACACCGGGTCGAACACCGGCGTGGTTTCTATTGTAGCGAAATTCACCGCCACGATATCCGCCTGCTTGCCGACTTCCAGCGAGCCGATGTGTTTGTCCAGGCCTAATGCCCGCGCGCCGTTCAGCGTCGCCATTTGCAGCGCCTGCACAGCGGGCAGCGCGGTGGCGTCCTGCGCCACGCCCTTGGCCAGCAGCGCCGCGGTGCGCATTTCACCCAGCAGGTCGAGGTCGTTATTGCTGGCCGCGCCATCGGTGCCCAGCGCCACGTTGATAGAGTGTTGCTGCAGGCGCGCCACCGGGCAAAAACCGCTGGCGAGCTTGAGGTTGGATTCAGGGCAGTGAATCACATGGCTGCCGGATTCGGCGAGCAGGGCGATTTCCTCGTCCAGCAACTGCGTCATGTGCACCGCCATCAGCGCCGGCGACAGCAGGCCGAGTTCGCGCAATCGGGCCAGCGGACGCTTGCCGTTGTCGGCTTGCGCCTGCTGCACCTCATGCGCGGTTTCGTGCACGTGCATGTGAATCGGCGCATCCAGTTCATCCGCCAGCGTGCGGATTTTTTCCAGCGGTTTGTCGGATACCGTGTAGGGCGCATGCGGCGCAAAGGCGACATTGATCAGCGCGTCGCCGCGATACTGGTCGTGCACGGCGATGCCCTTGTCGATATATTCATCGGCGTCGCGCGCCCACACCGTGGGAAAATCCAGCGCAATCAGGCCGACAGTGGCGCGAAAACCGGCCTGTTTGCACACCCGCGCGGCGACATCGGGAAAGAAATACATGTCGTTCATGCAGGTGACGCCGCCGCGAATCATTTCCGCCAGCGCCAGCTCTACGCCGAGCTGCACAAAATGCTCGTTCACATGCGCGCTTTCCGCCGGCCAGATATGCTGTTGCAACCAGTCCATCAGCGCCAGATCATCCGCCATGCCGCGGAACAGGCTCATCGCCGCGTGCGTGTGCGCATTGACCAGGCCGGGAATCAGCGCATGCTCGCTGACATCTACCGTGGCGGCGGCTGTGTACTGCTGTTCGATTTGCGCGCGCGGCGCAATCGCCGCGATCTTGTCTTCGAGAATGGCAATGGAGTGATCCGCCAGCACGCGGTCCGAACCGTCTACCGGAATCACCCAGCGCGCGTGCAGGATGGCATCAACCTGTTTCATGGCGCAGACCATACCTGTCACGGGCGGCGGGCGCAACACTCTGAATATGAAAACCGCGCGCAAAGCGGCGGGATACAGGAATTTTCCCCCGTCAGGTGGTATAAATCAGCCAATAACAAAACACGATGATGGAGTGAAAGCATGCAGCAGCGATTCAATGTTCACCGCGGCATTCTGGTGATGCTGGTTTTGACCGCATTGCTCGGCATCAGCGCCTGCGGCGGCGGCAAAAGCGTGAAACGCATTTCCGCAGACGAAGTCACCGACCTCAGCGGCGAATGGAATGACACCGACTCGCGGCTGGTGTCGCGCGAAATGGTGGAAGACCTGCTGGCGCAACGCTGGCTGTCGCGATTTCGCAGCGAGCAAGGCCGCGCGCCGACGGTGATTGTTGGCCGCATCCGCAATCTCAGTCATGAGCATATCAACACGCGCACCTTCATCGCCGACATCGAGCGCGCGCTGATTAATTCCGGCGAAGTGGATTTTGTTGCTTCGCCTGAGGAGCGCGAGGAGGTTCGCAAGGAGCGCAGGGATCAGGATTTGAACGCATCCGAAGCCACGCGCAAAATCATGGGCGAGGAACTGGGCGCCGACTTTATGCTGCAGGGCGCCATCAATTCCATTGTCGACGCCATCGAAGGCCGGCAGGCGCGTTTCTACCAGGTCGATCTGACGCTGATTGATTTGCAAACCAACCGCAAGGTCTGGATAGGCCAGAAAAAAATCAAGAAAACCATTTCACGTAGCAACGTTCGCTGGTAACGCCGGCTGACGCGGATCAAGGTGAAAAGACAGAGCATGTTTGCGCCGCGTCTGGTCGGGTGGCTACTGGCGGCATCGTTGCTGCCGCCCGGCTGTGTACAGTATGCGCACAAGGCGAGCGACATGCAGTCATTGCTGCTGGTCGGCGACATTGCCGCCGCCAGCGGGATGGTCGAACAACAGGACCCGCTTGAGCGCGATGTACTGGCCTGTCTCAACAAAGGCATGCTGCGCCGCATGCTGCACAAATATGAAGCCAGCAACCGCATTTTTGAAAAAGCCAAACAGATGATCGATGAACTGTATGGCGTCAGCATCAGCGAACAACTGGGCGCCGTGACCGTAAATGATACCCTGATTCAGTACAAGGGCGATCGTTATGAACAGGCGCTGCTGCATGCCTACATGGCGATGAACTATGTTGAACTGGGCGACCTCGATGGCGCGCGCGTCGAAATGTTGCAGGCGGACGTCAAAATGCGCGAATGGGACGAACAGCCGGGCGACAATCCGTTTGTGCGTTATTTGTCTGGCATTATTTATGAAATGTTGGGAGAAACCGATCAGGCGCTGGTATCCTACCGTCAGGCGGTCAAGGCGTATGCGGATCGCGCCGATGCGCAAGTCGACGCGGTTCCCGCGCAATTAAAAGCGGATTTGTTGCGTATGCTGCAGGCGGAAGGTCTGTACGACGAACGCGATGATGCGCTCAAGCGTTTTCAGCTGAGCCAGGCCGATATTCCCGAACAGTCGCACGACAAGGGCGAGGTGGTGCTGGTGCTGAGCAACGGTCTGGCGCCGGTGCGCGGTGAAACCATCATCCAGACCTTTGCGGTTGAGATAAACGACGTGGTGCGCATCGCCTTGCCGGCTTATTTGCAGCCCAAGCCGCCGGTCAAGGCTGCGCGTGCGCTGGCTGACGCCGCTAGTCAGCATAAGTTTGAAACCGTGGAAGATATTGATGCGCTTGCGCGACAGGCCTTGCAACAGGAGATGCCAGTGATTCTGGCGCGTGCGGTGGCGCGCGCAGTGGTCAAGCACCAGACTCAGGACAAGGTTGAGGAAAAAGGCGGCGCGCTGGCCGGTTTCATCGCCACTGTCGCCAATCTGGTCACCGAGCGCGCCGACACCCGCAGCTGGACAAGCTTGCCGGCGGAAATCCAGATCAGCCGATTCACTTTGCCGCCCGGAAGCCATACTATTGCGATTGAAATACGTAACCGCGCGCAGCATGTGATTGACCGCATAGAGCGCAAGGTGACGATCAAGCCCGGGCGGACAGTACTGGTGTCGCCGCACTGGATTGCGCCGGCGCCGGTCGTGGCAAAAGCGCATTGATGACACAGGAATCCATACCATGAAAGCTTTCGCATTCCTCCGTTTGCATCGTGCAGCCGCGCTGGCCGCTTTGTTGCTCGCCGGTTGTATACAGTCGGCGCCCACCATCAGCGCCGATCGGCCGGACTGGTTGCAGGGCGAACCTTCGCAATATCCGAACACGCAGTACCTCAGCGCCACCGGCTCGGCAGGCGACGCCGAGCGCGCCAGTGAACGTGCGCTGGCCAATCTCGCCAGAATCTTCGAGCTGCGTATACGCGAATCCTCAACAAGCGTGCAGGAGGTGCAATCACACAGGCAGTCGGGGGAAGAAACCGTGTCCACCAGCCAGCGATTGCAGCGGCAAATTCAGATAGACACCGACAAAATTATTCAGGGCGCGCGTATCGCCGGGCAATGGTTCGACAGTAGTGAGGCCACGCATTACGCGCTGGCGGTTCTCAACCGGCGGCAGGCGGGCAACAATCTGCGCAGTGAAATCGAACGGCTGGACGCCGACACCCGGCATCAGCTCGACAAGCTGGCTGGCGCCACGCCGGTGGAACAGGTGTCGCGGTTGAGCGCGGCGCTGGATTTGCAGCAACAACGCGACGCCTTGCAAAAAACGCTGAAGATAATTGACCGCAGGGGACAGGGCTTGCCGGCGCAGTGGAGCCACGCTGAATTGCAGGACAGGCTGCAGCAGGCCTTGCAAGGTATGCGCATTGCATTGGCGGTCAAACAGGATGACGCCGGTGAACTGGCCGAACTGGTCAGCGGCGCCATGGGCAAGGCGGGCATGCCGGCGAACAACCGCAACTATGCCTATATCCTGACAGCATCATTGCATACACAACCGGCTTTTCAGAATCAGGGCTGGTACTGGTTGCGCGGCAATCTCAGCCTGCAGCTGAGTGATGCAACGGGCAAAGTGCTGGGCGCGCGCAACTGGCCGTTGAAAGTGTCCTCGGTTGAGCAAGCCTTGCTGCACCCCAGAATGCGCAGCAAGGTTGAGAAAATTCTCAATCGTGAACTCAAATCCGCCATACTGGGTTTTGCATCAGGCAAGAAATAAAATAACAATAGTGTTATAACTTATTGATATAGCATTGGTTATAACCCTGTTGCAGAGTGTTGGAATGCAACGGCAGCGGCGTTGTCTGCATCCCATTACGGGGGGTTCTGCCGCTTGGCGCGCTGCGGTATAGTAATTTCAGATTTAGCCTCCACATTATATAAAGTGACGGTGCAAGGCGTCGTCCGACACCCATGATTGACATATTTTTACAACAGGTTTTGGCGTCAGCTGCCGACAACAGTTACAAGGCAGGCGTGAGCGGCCCGCATAGCGGTGCTGCATCCCGCCATGCCCGGATTTGCAGATGGCGTTTCACCAAAGTGAAAAATATGATCTACACTGAGAGTAAGTCATGAGTCATCAGCAAGATTATGAAGACGACAGTGGCCTGGCGGTAGAAGAAGATAAGCCAAAGCTTAAGCCGCCGAAACAATACAAGGTTGTACTGGTCAATGACGACTATACGCCTATGGAATTTGTGGTTCAGGTACTGATGTCATTTTTCGGTATGGATCACGCCAAGGCGACAAGAGTCATGATGGCGGTGCACACAAAAGGCAAGGGGATTTGTGGTATCTACAGTTATGAGATAGCGGAAACCAAGGTGGATCAGGTAAACGAATTTTCCCGACTGAACCAGCACCCGTTGATGTGCACCATGGAAGAAGCCTGACTTTGTACAACCTGTTACAAAAGAAAGAGGTTTGTTATGTTGAGTAAGGAGCTTGAAGCTTCCCTGAATGCCGCATTCAACGAAGCGCGTGAAAAACGTCACGAATATATTACCGTAGAGCACCTGCTACTCGCACTGCTAGACAATACCAGCGCCAATACGGTGCTGCAGGCCTGTGGCGCCGACATCAACACACTCGGCAAGGAGCTGCGTGACTACCTCGAAAAAAATACCCCCGTGTTTGGCGACGTCGTTACCGGCGAAGTGCAACCCACGCTGGGCTTCCAGCGCGTGCTGCAACGCGCCGTGTTTCATGTGCAATCCTCCGGCAAAAAAGAAGTCGTCGGCGCAAACGTGCTGGTCGCCATGTTCGGCGAACAGGAATCACAGGCGATTTACCTGTTGCAGCAACAGAATGTCACCCGTCTGGATGTGGTCAACTACATTTCACACGGCATCACCAAGGTTTCCAGCGACCCGGACAAGTCTGAAGCGGAAACCCGTGAGGGCGCAGCGCCGGAAGGCGAAAACCTGCCGCTGGAAAATTTCTGCACCAATCTCAACCAGCGCGCGCGCCAGGGTCATATCGACCCGCTGATTGGCCGCGATCACGAAATTGAACGCACCGTACAAATCTTGTGCCGCCGCCGCAAGAACAACCCGCTGTTGGTCGGCGAAGCCGGCGTCGGCAAAACCGCACTGGCCGAAGGCCTGGCGAAAAAAATCGTCGACGGCGATGTGCCGGATGTGTTGAAAGACTGCACCATCTTTTCACTCGATCTTGGCGCGCTGGTCGCCGGCACCAAATACCGCGGCGATTTTGAAAAACGCCTCAAGGGCGTGCTCAAGCAGTTGAAAAATTACAGCGGCGCGATTTTGTTTATCGACGAAATTCACACCATCATTGGCGCCGGCTCCGCTTCCGGCGGTGTGATGGATGCGTCCAATCTGCTGAAACCGATGCTGGCCTCCGGCGAGCTCAAATGCATCGGTTCAACTACCTACACCGAATTCCGCAGCATCTTTGAAAAAGATCATGCGCTGGCCCGCCGTTTCCAGAAAATCGATTTGCCGGAGCCTTCGGTTGAAGAAACCGTAGAGATTCTGAAAGGCCTGAAGTCGCGCTTTGAAGAACATCACGATGTGAAGTTCAGCAACAATGCGTTGCGCGCCGCGGCCGAACTGTCAGAGCGTTACATCATGGACCGTTTCCTGCCGGACAAGGCTATCGATGTAATCGACGAAGCCGGCGCCAACCGCCGCGTGCACGGCAGCAGCAAGAAATCGGTCAGCGTCACCGATATTGAAAACATCATCGCCAAGATTGCGCGTATTCCGCCGAAAACCGTTTCCACTTCTGACACCGAAGTGCTGAAAAACCTGGAGCGCGATCTCAACCTGAGCGTGTTCGGACAGGATGAAGCGATTAACACCCTGGCGACCGCGATTCGCATGTCGCGCTCCGGACTCGGCAATCCGGAAAAACCGATTGGCTCGTTCCTGTTCTCCGGCCCCACCGGCGTGGGTAAAACCGAAGTCAGCAAACAACTGGCGCGCACCCTGGGTGTGGAGCTGGTGCGTTTTGACATGTCTGAATACATGGAGCGCCACACCGTGTCGCGTTTGATTGGCGCGCCGCCGGGCTATGTCGGTTTTGATGACGGCGGTTTGCTCACCGAAGCCATCACCAAACAGCCGCATGCCGTGTTGCTGCTCGACGAAATTGAAAAGGCGCATCCGGATGTATTCAACCTGCTGTTGCAGGTGATGGATCACGGCACGCTGACCGACAGCAACGGCCGCAAAACCGATTTCCGCAATGTCATTCTGATTATGACCACCAACGCCGGCGCGCAACTGATGTCGCGCGCCAGCATGGGCTTTACCGAGCAGAAACACGAACTCGACGGCATGGAAGAAATCAAGCGCCTGTTCACCCCGGAATTCCGCAACCGTCTCGACGCCATTGTGCAGTTCGGCCCGCTGGATGACAAAACCCTCGGCAGCGTGGTCGACAAATTCCTGGTCGAACTGGAAATGCAGCTCGACGAGAAAAAAGTCACCATCAACGTTAACCAGGATGCGCGCGGCTGGATAGCTGAAAAAGGCTATGACGCCAAAATGGGCGCCCGCCCGATGGCGCGCGTAATTCAGGACGAACTGAAAAAACCGCTGGCCAATGAAATTCTGTTCGGTGATTTAACCAAAGGCGGCCACGTCGAAGTCGGCGTGCACGACGGCGAACTGGATATCCAGGTGGAGAACGCCACTGAAAAAGCCTAGCGCCTGTTGACAGTATTCATCAGACAGCCCGCCTTGTGCGGGCTTTTTTATTGATTTATTTTTGCCACAGAGCACACAGAGTACGCAAAGATTTTTATTGGTCCGCAAATGAACGCGAATGTACGCAAATGGTTGCTTCATTTTTGTTGCGATGCAAACCGGAATACATATTGATTTTGGTTTGAATGGCAATCATGGAGAAGACAAGCACTCGCGTATATTCGCGTTCATTTGCGGATATATTCTCTGTGTGCTCTGTGGCAAATAAAACAGGTAAACAAAAAGCCCGCACAAGGCGGGCTTTCTCGAATCAGTATTCGTTGCGTTTATTTGGCGCGGTAAACAATCCGGCCCTTTTCCAGGTCGTAAGGCGTCAGCTCGACGGTGACGGTGTCGCCGGTCATGATGCGGATGTAATGCTTGCGCATTTTGCCGGAGATGTGAGCGGTGACGATGTGGCCGTTTTCCAGCTCAACACGGAACATGGTGTTGGGCAGGGTTTCCACCACTTTGCCTTCCATCTGGATTGCTTCTTCTTTTGCCATAAATAACTGCTGGGGTTTGTGAATAATCGAGCGCGCTAATTATCGTTAATTCTCGGCCAATCGCAAGCCCTTTGTCGAATTTTACGTAAAAATAAATCCGTTTCGCGGCAAATTGACGGCATTACTCGGCAGTTTGCGCCGGTTGAGGGTTGCTGGCGAGCGCCTGTTTTGGTGGCAGCATCAGCAGGGGATCGATCAGGGTCTGGTTGGCGATCACGGAAAAATGCAGGTGCGGGCCGGTCACGCGGCCGGTCTGGCCGACCGTGCCGATGGGCTGACCCTGCTTGACCACATCACCCGGTTTCACATCAATGCGCTGCAAGTGCGCGTAATAGCTGATAATTCCCTGGCCGTGGTCAAGGAACACCATGTTGCCGCTGAAGAAAAAGTCATCGGCTTCGAGCACCACGCCGTCAGCGGCGGCGTGTATGGGTGTGCCCTCGGCGGCGGCGATATCCAGCCCGGTGTGCGGCCGGCGTTCCTGTTCATTGAAAAAGCGGCGCAGGCCGAATACGCTGCTGATTTCGCCTTCTACCGGCCAGATAAAATCCACCTGTGGCGGAGTGTTGCTCCAGTGGCGCTTGGCCTTTTTCTTGCGCTGACTTTCACTGGCAATCCGCGTCATGTCGCGTTTCAGCGGATTGACCTTGCGCTTGTTCTTGATGGTGAGGTGTTGTTCCTCGAACTGCTTGGGCTGGATGTCGATTTTGGTGTTGAGCGACAGGCCATTGGGGTAGGTGACGGAAAATTCCGCCGCGCCGGGCGGCTGTTTCAACGGGATGCCCGCCAGCGCCACCCAGTTGTCACGGTACTTGAACACGGCTACTCGTTTGCCTTCGAATGTTACTTTGGCGCCAGGCGTGTAATTGCTGAGCTTGAGCATGGCGATGCCGCCGGGAACATGCTCCTGCTGCGGCAGGGCGAGGGCGGTGGCGCTGAACAGGCTCAACAGCAGCACGGCCAGGCAATGAAACGGGTGATGCATCATGGCGTTGTGTCCAGATTTTTCAGCATGATGGTTTTGCATGCGGATTTCACGTGTACAATGGCAGCCTCATTATAAAGCCGCTTTAAACAGGATTTGTGAACAAGTTTAGCTCAAACCGCGCGCAAGGCATCAAACCGTTTTATGTGATGGATTTGCTGGCGCGCGCCGGACAGTTGCAGGCGGAAGGGCGCAGCGTGATTCACCTTGAAGTCGGCGAGCCGGATTTCGCCACCGCGCAGCCGATTATCGACGCCGGCATCGCCGCGCTGCAACAGCAGCACACGCATTACACCGCCGCGCTGGGCATGCCCGCCCTGCGGCAAAAAATTGCGGATTACTATCTGCGCGAATACGGGCTGGAAATAGCGCCTGAACGCATTGTGATTACACCGGGCGCATCCGGCGCGCTGCAACTGGTGCTGGCGGCCTTGCTGGATGTCAATGACGAAGTGCTGCTGTCCGACCCCGGTTATCCCTGCAACCGCAATATCGCGCAAATCCTGGGGGCGAAAACCCGCGCCGCGCCGGTGTCTGCCGATACCGCCTTTCAGCTTACCGCCGAACAGGTGGACGCCCACTGGAAATCCCGAACCCGCGCGGCGATGGTGGCGAGTCCGTCCAACCCCACCGGCACGCTGATCGCGCCGCAAGCCTTGCGCCGGTTGCAGCAGTGCGTGGCGGCGCACAAGGGGTTTCTCATTGTCGATGAAATTTATCAGGGGCTGGTGTACAGCGGTAACAAATTCACTGCGCTGCAACTGGAGGAGGAAGATGACAATCTGATAGTGATCAACAGCTTCTCCAAATATTTCGGCATGACCGGCTGGCGCATCGGCTGGGCGGTTTTACCTGAACGGCTGGTGGAAGTGGTGGACCGGCTGGCGCAGAACCTGTTTCTGGCGCCGCCGACGGTGGCGCAGCATGCCGCCATGCGTGCGCTGGACGCCGACTGCATGGCCATCTTCGACAGCCGGGTCGAGGCGTTCCGTCAACGCCGGGATTATCTGCTGCCGGCGCTGCGCGAGACCGGTTTCAAAATTGGCGCCGAACCGCAGGGCGCATTTTATATTTATGCCGATTGCAGTGATTTCAGCCGCGACAGTTTCAGCTGGTGTCATAATCTGCTGGAATCGGAAGCCGTCGCGGTGACGCCGGGCATTGATTTTGGCGAGCATCGCGCCGGTGATTTTGTGCGCTTTGCCTACACGCGCCCTGTCGAGCAACTGGAAATAGCGGTCGAAAGAATAATAAATTACATTAATAAAAATCAATAACACTATGATTGGAAGCATAAAAAAACTGCAATCCGAACACGCCACACCGGTGCATTACCAGCTGCCGATAGGCGATGAACTGCTCGACATGAACGCGCTGATCGGTCAGCCGATTGCCTTGCATTATGAAGGCGAGATTCATTGCGTCAGCTGCGGCCGCAAGACCAGCAAGAGTTTCGCCCAGGGGCACTGCTACCCCTGTTTTCGCAGCAAGGCCGAATGCGACATGTGCATCATGAAGCCGGAAACCTGCCATTTCGACGCCGGCACCTGCCGCGAACCGGACTGGGCGATGGAGCATTGCATGCAACCGCATACGGTGTATCTGGCCAATTCCTCCGGCGTCAAGGTCGGCATCACCCGCGGTTCGCAAATCCCGACACGCTGGATCGACCAGGGCGCCAGCGCGGCGCTGCCGATATTCCGCGTCAACACGCGCTATCAGTCCGGCCTGGTGGAAGTCGCCATCGGCAAGCATGTGTCCGATCGCACCGACTGGCGCAAGCTGCTGAAAGGCCCGCCGCAAGAGGTCGACCTGCTCGCCAAACGCGATGAGCTGCTGGCGCTGGCGCAGGATGACATCGACGCGATTCGCGAGCAGTTTGATGAAGGCGACATCACCCCGGTCAGCGATGCCGAAGTGGTGACCTTCGATTATCCGGTGAACGCATACCCGGCCAAAATCAAATCGCACAACTTTGACAAAACACCGGATGTGTCAGGCGAATTGCTGGGCATCAAGGGGCAATATTTGATACTCGACAGCGGTGTGCTTAATATCCGCAAGTTCACCGGGTACAAAATCCGGGTGGATGCGGGATAATCCGCGAATGAACGCAAATAAACGCGATTTTCGGTTTGTTCAATATTGCAGGAGCCGTTTTAATCGTGACCCCGCGCCATCAACAAGCGCTGTATTGCGACGGGGGAAACAGCTGTTTCAAAATATATAGTTACGTTAGCGTCTATTTGCGTTAATTTGCGGAAAATAACTAACTCTCAGGAGATTCGTCATCAGCTTACGTGAAGACATACGCAGCGTTTTCGACCGCGACCCTGCGGCGCGTCATGCGCTGGAAGTGCTGACTTCCTATCCGGGGCTGCACGCATTGCTGCTGCACCGCCTCAATCACCGCCTGTGGAACATGGGGCTGAAGTGGCTGGCGCGTTTTGGCTCACACATCGCACGCTGGCTCACCGGCATTGAAATTCATCCCGGCGCCAAAATCGGCCGCCGTTTTTTCATCGACCACGGCATGGGCGTGGTGATCGGCGAAACCGCCGAAATCGGCGATGACTGCACCTTGTATCACGGCGTCACCCTGGGCGGCACCAGCTGGGAAAAAGGCAAACGCCATCCCACGCTGGAAAACAATGTGGTGGTTGGCGCCGGCGCCAAGGTGCTGGGACCGATTACCCTGCACAGCGGCGTGCGCGTTGGCTCCAACGCCGTGGTCACGCACGATGTGCCGGATAACCACACGGTCGTTGGCGTACCCGGCAGGCTGGTAAAAAAATCTAAAGAAGATGAGCACAAAAAACGCCAGGAAATCGCCTCCAAAATGGGCTTTGACGCCTACGGCGTCACCAAGGACGCAGACGACCCGGTGGTCACCGCCATCAACCGCATGCTGGATCATATTCACGCCATGGACGACAAAATGGAAACCATGTGCGCCGCGCTGAAGCAACTGGGTTCCGAAATCGATGTCAGCAAACTACCGGATCTGGGGCCATGCGAAATCAAGTCGCAGGGTGAGGATGATCTGGATGCGGAGAAGGTGCAGGCGGAATAGATCTTGTGGTGTTTTTTTGCCACAGAGCACACGGAGAACACGGAGGGTTGTAAAGCATTTCCGCAAATGCACGCGAATAAACGCAAATGGTTTTACTGAAGAAGCGTGATAATACGATTCGCGGCTGAAGCCACTCCTACAACCAAAAAACCTTTGCGTTCTCTGCGCCTCTGCGTTAAAAAGCAACATCCTCCGTGTTCTCTGTGTGCTCTGTGGCAAAAAAACAACAGGCTTTGCGGTAAATCGTCTTTCACCCGATGATTTCTTTTTCCCACTGCAAATATTTGTCATGCACATAATCGGCAAACTGCTGCTTGTCAGTGAAACCCTCCGGCTCGATGGCATCGAACAGGTGGTAGCGTACGCGGTGATCACGGGCAGTGAAGATTTGCCAGAGTATGCCCGGTACGGTTTGTCCCTGCCATTCAAAGCTGTCTTCGTCGAGGTATTGCAGGAATACCGGCAGTATCGGTACGCCGGTTTGTAGCGACACGTCGAAGGCGCCGGTGTGAAAGCGTTTGTTGATGCGCCGGCCCTTGCAGCCGCCTTCGGGAAAAATCACCAGGTTTTTGCCTTCGCGCGCGCCTTGCAGCAGGGATTCCAGCGCCAGGTGGCGTGACAGTGAATCGTTGCGCTTGACGAAAATCGTACCGGCGCTTTCGGCCACGCGGCCGAGAAAGAACCAGTAGCGCACGCCTTCTTTCGCCAGCGGATAAACATCAAACAGTGCGGGGATGCCGAAGTCTTCCAGCGCGGAGGGGTGGTTGGCGACAAGAATGTACTGTTTTGGTATCGGGTGTTTGTTGTGCCGCACCAGTTTCAACTCAACGCGCAGGGCGCGCACATACAGCTTGCACCACAACCGGGCCAGCAGATGATACAGTCCGTGGCGGTTGACGCCGGGCGCATAGGCAAGCAGGAACAGCAGCAGGCTGTACGGCAATAGCAGCAGCCAGGCCAGCAGGCAAATCAGGTTGCGCTTGAGACTGCGTAGCATGTCAGCACGTGTTGTTTGGTGTTTGGCGGCATGGTAACCCATTTATAGCATTATTCCGTGACGGTCTGGCTATAATCACCGTATGAAGAATGGCGTGCAGCATGGATAAATCACCCAGAATCATCCGTCGTGGACTGGTGTTGTCCGGTGGCGGTGCGCGCGCGGCCTATCAGGTAGGTGTGCTCAAGGCGATTGC
Organism: Gammaproteobacteria bacterium; assembly: GCA_026995045.1. Taxonomy (GTDB): domain Bacteria; phylum Pseudomonadota; class Gammaproteobacteria; order SZUA-229; family SZUA-229; genus S139-92. The sequence continues at coordinate 33,798 of JALWPK010000037.1, forward strand.
CGACATCTGTCCCAAAGGCGGCAAGAATCCGTTTCCGATAATCTGCGGCACCTCGGCGGGCGCGATCAATTCCGCCGCATTGGCGATTTACGGTGAAAGTTTTCGTGATGCGGTGCATCGTCTGTTGCATATCTGGCGAAATTTTCACACGGCGCAGGTGTTTCGCGCCGATGCGCTGGGCGTGGCGGCCAGCGGCGCGCACTGGTTGCTGGCGATGCTGGTCGGCGGCTTGGGCAAGCATAACCCGGCCTCGCTGCTGGATCGCCGGCCGTTAATGGATTTGCTGGAGGAATATGTGCCCTGTGAGCGTATTCGGCAGTCTATCGAAAAGGGTGTGCTGGATTCGATTTGCATTACCGCCTCGTCCTACAGTATTGGCAAGTCAATCATCTTTTACGAGTCCGCCAATCCGGTTGCCCCGTGGCAACGCGCGCGCCGCTTCGGCAGACCGGATGTCATCAGCAACGGGCATTTGCTTGCTTCATCGGCGATTCCATTCCTGTTTGAAGCGGTCAAGCTTGGCGAAGATTACTACGGGGACGGCTCCATGCGGCAGACCGCGCCGGTGAGCCCGGCGATTCATATGGGCGCCGACAGGATACTGGTTATCGGCGTGACCAACCCGCCGGATGAATCGATAAGGGCGCAGCAGACTGAAGACTATCCTTCCATTGCAAAAGTTGCCGGCCATATTCTCAACAGCATATTCATCGACAGCATGGAGGCGGATCTCGAGCGGCTGCGCCGGATTAACAAAACACTCAGTTTGATACCGCGCGACAAGCTCGACAACGGCGATGTCGCCCTGCGCCCGATCGAAACCCTGGTAATTGAACCCAGTGAAGACATACAGAAAATCGCGGCGAAGTATCAGCGCGACCTGCCGTGGCCGATTCGTTTTCTGCTGCGCGGCATCGGCGCTTTTGGCAAGGAGGGAGGCAGTCTGGTGAGTTATTTGCTGTTCGAAAAACGATTCTGCCGCGAGTTGATTGAACTGGGCTATGAAGACGCCATCAAACGGCGTGACGAGTTGCATGCCTTTTTGGATATTCCGACAGGAATTGTGACTGATGATTATTTATAAATAAATCAATGAGTAATGGTAATTGTTTAATGTGATTTATATTTATTTGGCCTGCGCCGGTTAGCCGGCGTCAGACTAAAGAAACACCCGCCGCAGCCGACATGAGTATCAGATGTCTTTCTCATGCCTGGTTGGATAATGAACACACCGCAGAATCCCGAACGTCCGCTTTCCCATCATTTTCGAATTGAGTTCGTTGCGCTGGCGATAGCAGCAGTTGTTATGTTGCTGGTGTCAGGTCAGCTAGTGTATCAACAGCAACGCGATGATCAGGCGAAGCAGCAACAGACCGGCAGCGCCCTGGCGAGGATAACCGGCGAACTGGCGGGCGGTGATGTGAGCGGCCGGCGGTTGAATGCGCGCATGCAGACCCTGCTTGGCTTGCAGACAGGCGTCAGGGCAGACTACCTTGCCATTCTTTCACCAGCGGGTGAGCTGTTGCAACAGGTTGGCGACGCTCCGGAAGGCTTGCGCCAGCATCCTGTCATCATCCAGACCGGACAGTGGTTTGGTGAACGTTCTGTCAGGCGCGGTGAGATTCAATACACCGAATTCTTCGCGCCGGTAATCAGCAACGGCAAGCTGACTGCATTTGCGATTGCAGGCTACCGCTCTGACAGCGCCATGCCGGCATGGTTTGCTCCGGCGGTAATGGTGTTGATGGCGGCCTTTGTTTTTCTGTTGTGGAGATTCGCCAAAGGGGCAGGTCAACGTATCGCCAATCACACGCCTGCGGATGATATCCACATATCGACAGTTTCCTACAAACCGGATACCCGGCTTACAAATAATCGCGTTAAATACAAGCCTGCTGACATAAACCGGCATGAAAAGGATTCAGCAGTTGTCTCCAGCAAGCTGTTGGTGCGCCAGAAAAACAAACTGTCAGCCATCATCGAATCCATGCCTTGTGCTGTCATGGTGCTGGATAGCAGGGGGTCGGTCAGTTATGCCAACAGCAAACTATATTCATTGTTCAGACTGAAGCAGGGATCCCTGCTTGGAGCCAGCATAGAGCAATGGTGTTCAAACGATGAAGTGCGGCAGGTGCTGTCGTCAGCACAGATATTGCAGGATAAAAAATGCCATAACCGCCGATTTGATGTTTGCATCGACGGAACACCGGTATCCATTGAGATTTGTCCGCTGACTGGCGACGACGGCAGCGTCATGGTGATGCTGTCTGATAATGATCCGGTGCAATCTGAACAGGCTGCAGTCAGTGATTTTATTGCGCATGTCGCACATCAAATCAAAACGCCGCTCAACACGCTGTATATGTACAGTGAGCTGCTGCAAGGCAATGGCTTCGACTCTTCCGATAAGGCAAGGCGCGCCGCCGACGTTATCTACCATGAAGCGCGGCGTATGGCCAGGCTGATTGATAATCTGCTCAACATCAGCATGTTTGATTCCGGCAGTGTGCAGATAGAGCGCCAGAAAGTGGATGTGCGCCTTTGCCTGGATGAGCTTGTCAAGAATGTCGCCGATGCTTCCGGGAAACGCCCGAATAATATTGTCATTGATGCGCCTGAGGAAATTCCCGCCTTGATGATTGACAAGCGATTGCTGCTGCTGGCGTTGGGTGGTTTGCTGGAGAACGCCATGCAGTACAGCGATGAGGGCGCGCCGATCAACATAACCGTCACGCAGCGTGAATACGACGTGCGTATTGAAATTGCGGACAAAGGTGTGGGTATTGACGCCAACGATCAAAAACATATTTTCGACATGTTTTATCGCTCGGAAAACGAACAGGTTCGGCGGGTGAAGGGTAATGGTCTGGGTCTGCCGCTGGCCAGACGCATTATCGAAGGTCATGGTGGCTCGCTGTATTGCAACAGTGAACCGGGCAAAGGCTCGACATTTACTGTGGTATTGAGTAAATCCGTCAATCAGCTTGAAGGGGTGGCGTGATAATGAAAACAATCCTGATTGCCGATGACGAACCGCATGTTGCGCGCGTGCTTCGCCTGGTGCTCGAAAATGAAGGTTATCAGGTTCATTGTGTCGAGAATGGCAAGGAGGCGCTGGATAAGTATGCCAGATTGCAACCTGATGTGCTTATTGCTGACATCCAGATGCCGATATTGAGCGGAAAGGAACTAGTAAGCAAGGTGCGTGATTTGCCCGGTGGCGTCGATGTGCCGGTCATCGTCATGACCTCCAGTCTGGAAAGCCGTCACAAGGAGTGGTTGAGCAATATGCCATCCACCCGTTTTGTCGGTAAGCCGGTGAGTCCGCGCGAACTGGTTACCATTATCAACGGGTTTTTTCCGGATTCACAACCTGACGCTGTCAGCGCGGCAAGCTAGGAAAACAGCACCATGACACTGCCTGATATGTACAAGGAAATTGATTTTGAGCGCTATGTAACGATGTTGACCGACCTGGTGGAAGGTTGCCGTATTGACATGACCGTGGTTGATGATGGCGGTCACATCATATGGGGCAACTTTGAGCGTAACGATGATGTCGAGAATTTCGCTCGCAGCATCAGTTTGTTCAATAAAAACCGCGAGAGCAGTCGCTGCAGGCTGGTTGGCGGCAAAGACAATGAGGCGTTTGCGTATTGTTCACTTGGGCGGATAGCCAACAGGCATGTTGGTCATGTCATTTACAGTATGGCGGCGTATGATGAAACGCGCGCCCCGAAAACCAGTAAATTGCTCGAAGCGCTGTCAAAACTGTCCGCCTTGATGTGTGATGAGTTGCGCTATCTGTATGAAGTGAACAGCCTGGCAATCGAGCTGGGTGACCGCTATGACGAGCTTGCCATGTTGCGTTCGACAGAAACAGCAGCATCGGAGCCCCGCGAGTCGCGCCATGTGCTGAGTAGCTATATCCGCAAATACGCCGAGCATGTTGATATTGATTATGCCTGTATCTGGATACCGTCGCGTCAATACTTTTTCCCCGCCGGGCGCTTGTATTCGCCAAAAGACTCCGCCAGCGAGCAGACATTGCATGGCGTGGCGCGTTGCGCATATGGCCTGATTGAGAACGGGCTGGATGCGCTTGGCGTCAATGATAATGCTGATGTGTTGCTCAATCATGCTGAGCTGGATATCAATCAAAAAATACTGGCTGTGCCGGTGCTGAACAACAATGGCGCAATCTGTGGCGTTCTGGTCAGTCTTAACAGTTTTAACAAACGTGACTTCACCTATAGCGACCGAACCACTGCGGAAGCCGTTTGCAAAAAAATCTACAAATATCTGGACAGCACGGAAGACCCGCTCACGTATCTTTACAATAAAACCGGTTTTGAGGACTCGGTATGGCGTGATATTCGCATGTGTAGCAGTACAAAACATCTGGCCTTGCTCAATTTGCGTCAGTTTAGTGTCATAAACGGCGCCTATGGAACCGAGGCCGGCGACAATGTGCTGCGATGTGTGGGCGCCATGGTAGCGGAAAAGATTCAGGGCAGGGGGTTTGCGGCAAGAATTGAGGCCGATCATTTCGCAATGCTGATAAACAAGGGAGATGCGGATAGCATCAGGGGCATGTTGAAGGAGCTGGCGCAGGACGTTGCCGATTACACATTTAACTTTGAAAACAGAACATTCGGCGTCACAGCGCGTTGCAGTATTGTGGCGATAGATGATGACTCAACCACATTGTCCGACTATATCTACTCGGCGCAACTGGCACTTGAAATGGCGGCGGGTGAAACGGGTAATGAAGTTGTCAGTTATCAGCCTAGCAACGCCGAGCTGATCAAGCGCAAGCGCCAGATGGGCATGGTTGAGAACATCAAACATGCGCTGGACGAGAACAGGTTTACTCTCTATGCGCAAAATATTCGCACACTGAAGGGCAGTCACGACCATTATGAAATTCTGGTGCGCATGCTTGATGAAAACGGCGACATTGTGCCGCCAAATGACTTTATCCCGACTGCTGAGCGCTACAAGTTAATGCCTTTGGTGGACAAGTGGGTGCTCCACCATACCTTGACCATGCTGGATGAATATGATGTATATCACAGTCATCCGGACATTAAATGGGGCATCAATCTGTCCGGCGACTCGATGAGTGACAAGGGTTTTCTGGACCACGTCTCCAAAACCATTCGCAATACATCCATGTGCGCCACCAACCTGTACTTTGAGATTACCGAAACCGCGGTTATCGAAAACTACCAGAATTTTGTATCTTTTATGAATCAGGTGCACTCCATGGGCTGCCAGTTTGCGCTGGATGATTTTGGCAGCGGCCTGTGTTCGTTCAGTTACCTGAAAAAACTGGCGGTGGATTACCTGAAAATCGACGGCAGTCTGGTGAAAGATATCGTCAGCAGCGACCTTGATCACACCATTGTGTCATCGGTGGCCTCGATTGCCAATGTGATGGGCGTGAAAACCATTGCGGAATATGTTGAAAACGACGCTATCATCGCAGTGCTGAAACAGCTGGGCATCGATTACGCGCAGGGGTTCGGCATCATGAAACCGCTGCCGCTGAATGAAGTAATTGAAGATATGCAGCGTGACATGCCAACGTTGAAAAAGTCATCAGCCTAACTGGCCATTTGCTGATCCGCCAGCATCAGCATTAGCGCCTGTGCATGTTCGGCCGCCTTTCTGCCAAGGTCGGTCAGGTAGCCGCCATCTTCCTGTGTGACCAGTCCCTTGTGAAACAGCCGCCGCACCGCCGCGACCCTATCTGCTCCCGCAGTAGAGTGGACTTTCAGTCCTTGCTGTGTCGACTCCAGATTATAGTGTATCAGAATATCCAGCTCTGCCATTTGTTCGCTTGAGTAGGGCATGGACGCCTCGATTCCAGAGAAATTCAAATCCTGATACTATCAGTTCCTGTAGATAAAACCATGTAAGATTGCAGCGATGGTTGGAACGGGGGATGATTGCAACATGCACAAGCTTTTTCAGTTGAGCAAAAATGGCAATTACTGGCTGATGCTGGCCGGTCTTTGCATACTGATGGAGATGGTTGCCTTGCTTTACCAGTATGTGCTTGATGAGCCGCCCTGCGTAGTGTGCATACATGTTCGCATCGGCATACTGGCAGTGTTTTTGCTGGCCATCGCCGGTTTGATGCTGCGCAATTTCAACAGCCTGGCTGCGATCATGCACCTGGGCGTCGCCGCCGTTTCCGCCGTCATGCTGGAGCGCGCCTGGGAACTGCTGGGAACCGAGCGTGGTTTTATTATTGGCAGTTGTGATTTTAATCTGGGGCTGCCGGACTGGCTGGCGCTGGATCGCTGGCTGCCCGCGCTGTTCGAGGTGCAAACCACTTGTGGCTATACGCCGGTGCTGTTTTTCGGCATCACCATGGCGGAAGCATTGTTATTCCTGTTTGCCGTATTGCTATTATCCAGCGTTTTACTGGCTGGCTTGCATCTCAAGATCGGCGGCAGAGAAGGTTGAATACCCGTTACCACCATGCATACCAGTGTTTTCGATTTGTTTACCATCGGCATCGGCCCGTCCAGTTCGCATACGGTTGGTCCGATGCGCGCCGCGCGTCTGTTTGTTGAGCAGTTGCAAAAGCAGGCGTTACTGAAAAAGACGCGGGCCGTGCAGTGTGAGCTTTATGGTTCACTGGCCGCAACCGGCAAGGGGCATGGCAGCGATCGCGCGGTGATGATGGGGCTGGAAGGCGAAACGCCTGAAGCAATCGATATTGATGCTATAGATGAGCGCCTGCGGGCGATTGGCGAAACCTGCTGCATCAAGCTGCTCGGCATACACAGCACACATTTCGACCCTGAACGGCATTTGCTGTTCATGCGCAACCAGACGTTGCCGTTTCATCCCAACGGTATGACCTTCATCGCTTATGATGTTGACGACAAAGTACTCTCGCAAAAAACCTATTACTCTGTCGGCGGCGGTTTTGTAGTCAGCGAAGACAAGCAGGCGCTGGAGGAACTTGTCGCCAGCGTGCCGTATCCTTTTTCTTCCGGCGAAGACTTGTTGCAGTTGTGTGAAAAGAACGTCTGCAATATCAGCGATATCATGATGGCGAACGAGCTGGTCAGCCGTGATGAGCCGACCGTGCGGCGCAAGTTGTTGCACATTGCCGACACCATGTCAGCCTGCATCCAGCGTGGCTGCAACACCACCGGCATTCTGCCGGGCGGTATGAAAGTGCGCCGCCGCGCCGCCGACCTGTATCAAACGCTGAGCAGCTGGCCGCGGGATGGCAAGCACGACCCGCTCAACGTGCTCGACTGGCTCAATCTGTATGCGCTTGCGGTGAGCGAGGAAAACGCCGCTGGCGGCAGGGTGGTGACAGCGCCCACCAATGGCGCAGCAGGTATTATCCCGGCGGTGATGCAATACTGCCGCCATTTTTTCAAATCCACCGATGACGACATCATTCGTTTCCTGCTCACCGCCGCTGCTATTGGCTCCTTATATAAGGAAAACGCTTCGATATCCGGCGCCGATGTCGGCTGTCAGGGCGAAGTTGGCGTCGCCAGTTCGATGGCGGCCGCGGCGCTTACCGAGCTGATGGGAGGAACCCCCGCTCAGGTGGAAAATGCGGCGGAAATCGGCATGGAGCACAATCTGGGGTTGACCTGTGACCCGGTCGGTGGTCTGGTGCAGGTGCCCTGCATCGAGCGCAACGCCATGGGCGCTGTCAAGGCGCTCAATGCCGCGCGCATGGCCTTGCAGGGCGATGGCCGGCATTTTGTGTCGCTCGACAAGGTGATTAAAACCATGCGCGACACCGGCCGTGACATGCAGGAAAAATACAAGGAAACCTCGCGCGGTGGACTCGCCGTCAATGTGATTGAATGCTAGCCGACCGTCTCTACCTGACCAGCTCCAGATCACGGTAGTGCGCATTCAGCCAGCATTTTGGCAGATGCTCGCCGGATGGAAACAGCAGCTCGTTTTTGCTGAAGGTTTCCGGATCCTGCATTTCCTCACCGTGCTGATAGCGCCCGATCAGGGTGTCGCAATACGGGTCGAACAAATCCTTCAGAGTCAGCACTTCTACCAGATCACCGTTGTCTTTGTGTTTTAAAAACATGGTCATCTCCCGGGTCTGCGATGTCAACAATCATTATAATGCCGATGAAACCCGTATTTCATCCACACACTGCAATGTTATTTCACTACCTGCCGGGAGATCATGACTTCCATCAATAAACCGTATGCGGAATCCTGCGATCAGAACCGTGAGCCGATTCTGCGGGTTATCCAGCCCCTGTTGCTGGATTGCGGCGAGCTGCTTGAAATCGGCAGCGGCACTGGTCAGCATGCTGTCTATTTCGCCGCAGCCATGCCGCACTTGCAGTGGCATACCAGTGATCTGGCGGCATATCACGAAGGCATAAAAATGTGGCTGCGGGAAAGCGGACTCGACAATGTGCATTTGCCGTTCGAGCTGGACGTGAGCCGTTCGGACTGGCCCGCGCAAACCTATGACGCGGTTTTCACCGCCAATACCTGCCACATCATGCGCTGGCGGGATGTGCAGGCCATGTTTGCCGGTGTTGGCGGGGTGTTGAAACCGGGTGGCAGGTTTCTGGTGTATGGCCCGTTTAACTACAACGGCGCCTACACCAGTGAAAGCAATGCGCGTTTCGACGCATGGTTAAAAGCGCGTGACCCGCACAGCGCCATTCGCCATTTTGAGAAACTGGATGAATTGGCCCGGCTGGCGGGCATGAGTTTGCAGCAGGATGCCGCCATGCCCGCCAACAACCGGCTTCTGTACTGGCGCAAGCAACCCTGAAACGGCATCAGGTATGGCAATCAGCCGTACAGGCAAAGATAGGCGACATCGCCTGCAATTTTCAGATGAAACGCGCTGTCAGCGGGTACGTGGAAAGTCTCACCCGCCTGGAAGGTTTGCCATCTGTCACTGCCGGGTAACCATGCTTCCATCGCGCCGCTGGCAACGGTTACAGTTTCCTAGTCCGCTGTATTGAATGTGTACTCGCCGGCTTGCATCACGCCAACCGTTGCCGGCAAGGCGTCCGTATGCAGCGACAGGGATTTCACCTTGCCGTCAAAATATTCGTTAACTTCAATCATGTTTGCCTGGCCTGTGGAAAGGAGTCAGGGATAATAGGCATGCAGGTTCATGTAACCTGCATGCGTTGACCCGGGCAACGACTGATGTAGTGCACTGAAATTGTGACGCAGCGCAAAAAACCGGTAATTTGTATTAAACCTGTGTGACAGCTTCGCTTATCATTGCCTTGCCCGAAGTGCAAGCCGGCAGTTCATGTTTTCCACAACAAAACTGTGCGCCTGTTCACAAATGTTTCAGTTTATTAGTGAACGCTAATCTTTTGGCGCCGGTTGAATTGTAATGATTCTGAATGTTTGCAGGCATCAAGCGCTGAATGGTGGTTGACCTGCTACTTGTAAGGGCATAGATTTACAAATTCTTGCATGTAAAGTGACTTACATAAAAAATGATAAAAAATAATAAACAAATACATGGCGTTAGCAAAACGCTTTGTGTAACGGGATTAATTGCCGCCCTGATTGCCGGCATACCGGTAAAGTCAACGCTGGCGCTGGAAGAACCACCACAGGTGCATTTTGTTGTTAACCGGTTTGAAGTGACCGGCAATAACCCGCTCAGTGATGAAGATGCCGCCAGCCTGCTGCAACAATTTGTTGGCGATCATTATGGACTGGAAGGCTTGCAGGCGGCGGCGGAGGAACTGGAAGCTGCATTCCGCAGCAGGGGCTATGCTTTTTACCGTGTTACCCTCATACCGCAGGAACTCAAGGATGGCGTGATACGGTTTGAAGTCACCGAGTTTGATATTGACCGGGTCGTGATCGATGGCAATCAACATTTCTCCGATGCCAATATTCGCCGTAATGCGCCGGGACTGGCGTCCGGCAAGACCCCCAACACCACGGTGCTGTCCCGCGCCATCAACATGGCGAATGAGCAGCCCTCCAAAAGCCTGAAGCTGACCTTCGCGGAAAGCCGAAGCGGCGGCGCGATTGATGCAAAAATAAAAGTCGCGGATCAGAGCCCGGATTTTTTCTTTTTCAATCTGAACAACACCGGCACAAGCAGCACCGGCGAATATCGCCTGACCAGCGCCTATACCTGGTCCAACCTGTTTAACAGGGATCACAACCTCACGTTGACTTACACCCTGTCGCCGGATGAGCTGGATGTGGTCAGTCAGTTCGGCGCCTTCTACAGCCTGCCGAATTATCGCGACGGCTCAAAATGGAGTTTTTTTCTTGCCGATTCCGATGTGCAGACCGGCATCATCAACAACAGCTTTGAAATCAGCGGCAGCGGCACGGTTATCGGCGCCAGTTACAATAAGCGCCTGTTGCAAACCGGAATATACAAGCAGGAATATGAAATCAGCCTGACGCAAAAGGCGTTTGAGAACAGCAAGGCATTTAGCACAACCCCGAGCAAGGTCACCAGCCGCCCGCTCGGCCTGATTTATCGCGGCTTCTGGCTGACCACAAAATACAATTTCAGTTTTCATATCGATGGCTACTTCAATATATCCGGTGGCTCCAATAACGATGACGCGGCCTATTTTGCGGCCAATTGCGCCATCGCGAATCCAGGCTGTGAAGGCAAGGCGGACTGGAGCCTGTTCAAGTATGGGTTGAACTACCAGTACTTTCATTCCGGCTGGGTTTACCGCATTGCGCTGGAAGGCCAGCAAACCGGCGACCAGTTGATTTCCGGCGAACAGTTCGGCGTTGGCGGCAGTCGCTCGGTGCGCGGTTTTGAAGAACGCACCATCCTCGGCGATAGTGGTTATCAAATCAACCTGGAAGCGTGGATGCCGGCGCTCACCAGCTACCGGATACGCCCGTTGTTTTTCTACGACATGGCGAGCATCACACGCGAGTATGCACAGTTCGGTTTACCTGAAAGCGAGGATCTTGCCTCAATCGGCGCAGGCATGCGCTGGTCACACAACAATACGCTGAGCGTGTCAGCCGACCTGGGTTATGTGCTGCAGGAAGCGGGCAATGTCGAAAAAGGTGACGTACGTCTCCATATTGATTTGTTTTATCGGTTATAAATCAACAAGGGATGCCGCCAGTGGTGAATAGAGCTTCGAGGATGATAAAACATGAAACCTAGTCTAGTGATGAGTTTTTGCTGCCTGATTCTGACTTGCGCGGCGGCGTCCGCCGGGGAAGTCGGCAAGGTCAGGTACGCGCGCGGCGCGGTCACGATTCAGCAACCAGATGGCTCGGGCGCACGACTGATTGGCAAGGGAGGCGTCATCAACAAGGGCGAAGTGGTGAAAACCGGCTCTAAAAGTTTCGCCATCATCCAGTTGGGCGACGACACCAAAATGACGCTGCGCCCGGGCAGCTCGTTTGCAGTGGAAAACATGAACGCGAAAAAAACCAGCAAGGCCTCGGCGTTGTTACGGCTGTTCCGCGGCGGCTTGCGCGCTGTCACCGGTTTTATCAGCAAGTTTAATCCGAACGGCTACAAGATTCGCACCTCTGTCGCCACCATCGGGATTCGCGGCACCAAATTTGACGCGCGTTTATGCGCTGACGACTGCGATCGCGAGAACAAGAAATTGCAGGATCAGGATAAGCAGGATGGCGCACTCGCAGTCGCCAAAGTGGTGTTCATGCGTGGCGACATCAAGGCGGAAAACTTCAGGGATGAATTGCGCTCGCTCAAGCGCCTGTCGCCGATTTTTGAAGGCGATACTGTCATCACCGGCGAAGGCGCCTATGCCGTTCTGGTGTTCCGCGACAAAAGCCGCGTAACCCTGCAGGAGCTGACCAGCTTCCGTGTGGATGAACTGCGTTACAACGGGAAAAAAGCAGAAAAAGGGCTGTCGGCGCTGTTCAGTCTGCTGCGCGGCGGCTTGCGCACCGTGACCGGCTTGATTGGCCGCCTCAAGCCGTCAGCCTATCGCATGCGCACCTCCATCGCCACCATCGGTATTCGGGGAACCGGTTATGACTTGTTGTGTTCCGGCGAATGTGCGATTGACGGTTCGCCATCGAAGCGTCCCATGCCGAGAGGCGACGGTCTGTATTCCCACGTTTGGGACGGCAAGATTGTGATGGGCGAATTGCCAGTGGATACCAATGAATCGGGATTCAAACAATCCCTGCAAAGCCGGCCGGTTAAATTGCCGGAGACGCCGCGCTTCTTTTATCGTAATCCTGCGCCCCGTCCCGACAAGATTGATGTGGACGAGGACAAACTGTTTGCCAACGCCTCGGGCGATGTGGAGCCGGGGCTGTATGTCAGCGTGAAAGAGGGCAAGGTGACGATAGAGTCAGACCGCACCGGCAAACAGTTGACCATCACCAAAGGCATGGCGGCATTTGCCGGCATTGCCGGTCAGGTCGCGCAACTGCCGGCCATACCGGCATTCCAGGCGCGGGATATATTCCCGACGCCGGATAGTTTCGAGCCCAAGGCGCTTAACCTGAGCGGTAGCGATGTTGGCGCCAAAGATACCGGCGCCAGCGTTTGTGAAGTGAAATAAGTTCATATTGAAACAGCGTTACAAAAGAGTAGCGGAGTGAATCAGATGGAAAAGGCAGCCACATTCAGAACATTCATGCGTTTATGCGTTGTCGCCGCCACGCTTATGGCGGCTGCGCCTGTCACCGCCAATCCGACGGGCGGCGTGGTGGTCAATGGCGCCGCCAGCTTCCAGACCAGCGGCAATACCCTGACCGTCACCAACACCCCCGGCGCGATTATCAACTGGCAGTCCTTTGGCATCGCCGCCAACGAAGTCACCCGTTTTGTGCAACAATCCGCCAGCAGCGCCGTGCTCAATCGCGTCACCGGCGGCGACCCGTCCGCCATACTCGGTCAGTTGCAATCCAACGGCCGGGTCTATCTGGTCAACCCCAACGGCATCGTGTTCGGCCAGAACGCCGTCATCGACACCGCCGGCCTTATCGCCAGCACACTTAACCTGAGTAATCAGGACTTTCTCGCCAATCGCCTCAAATTCGAAGACCTGGCCAATAACGCCGAAATACTCAATCAGGGCTTCATCCACACCAGCAACGAAGGCGAAGTGGTGCTGGTGGCGCCCACCATCAATAATGAAGGCGTCATCGATGTTGAGCAGGGCAAGCTGGTATTGGCGGCCGGGCAGAGCGTCACCATCTCCTCGCTCAACTACGACAACATCGAATTTGAAGTGCAGGCACCGGACAACGCCGTGGTCAATCTCGGCGAATTGATGAGTGACGGCGGCTCCATCGGCGTGTTCGCTGGCAGCATCACTAACCGAGGCGCTATCAGCGCCAACGCCATCAGCGTAGACGAAGCCGGCAACATCCGCCTTGTCGCTCAGGCCGACAACGTGCAAACCAGCGCCAATGTCAGCGCAACCAGTAAAACCGGCAAGGGCGGCCACATCGAAATACTGGGCGACCGGGTGGGACTGTTCGGTGAAACCCGGGTTGACGCCTCCGGCCAAACCAGCGGCGGCGAGGTTCTTGTGGGCGGCGACTACCAGGGCAGTGGCGACACCCCGGCTGCAAGCACCACCCAGGTCAGCCAGCACAGCAGCATCAAGGCCGACGCCATTGAATCCGGTGACGGCGGCAAGGTCATCATCTGGTCCGATGACTTCACGCTGTTCTACGGCAGCGCATCGGCAACGGGCGGGGCGGTTTCCGGGGATGGTGGTTTTATTGAAATTTCCGGCAAAGGCAATCTCGGTTTTTACGGCTTTGCCAGTGCAAGCAGCGCGTTTGGCAGCCCTGGCGATATTCTGTTTGATCCGATTGATATCACTATCGCTCTCGGTGGTCTGACGACTATCACTAATCCGGTCAACTTCATCGATAACCCCGGTCAATCTCTGACCATCGATCCTTCCGCTATTACCAGCATACTGAATCAAGGGACGCCAGTCACACTCCAGGCGGATAGAGTGATTACAGTAACCGATGCAATCATCACAGCGGCGAACGGAGCAGGCGGCAGCCTGACCATGCAAGCCGGCGAGTCGATTATTATCAATGCGAACATTGTCACCGACAACGGTCGGTTGAGTTTGACAGCCAATGATATCGGCGCAGATTTGAATAATCGTGGCTTAGGCAAAGCCAATATTCAAATGGCGGATGGGGTCACTATTGATACCGGTACGGGCAATATTGAAATGACCATCGATATGGGTAATGGCAGCGGAACCAGTGGCGATATGTTGTTGGCGACACTCAAGGCGCAGGATATTATCCTGCGGCAGCATGGTTTGACGGCGGGTTCGAGTATATTCCGCACGGCAACCGGCAGTATTACCGCCAATTCCGTGTTCATTGACCATGATGGAGCAGTGGATGGGCAGGTCGGCTCTGTAACCACGCCACTCAATATCATCACGGATTTTCTCGGCGCGCACATACATGCGCCTACGACATTCGGCATCTTCATTGATGCTGCGCCGAATCTGTCTCCGAATTTGGTCGTCGGCCAGACTTGCTATGGCCAGGGATCACTTGGTTGCGGCACGTTCGGAACACATATCATCGGTGGCCTGGAGACGGTCGATGGTGGCGGCAACATTGTATTGAATGTGACGGGTGATCTGAACGTTTTCGAGCCGATCAGGACTGATGATGTAGCTGCAACGGGCAACCCCGGCGATATCACGCTTACCGTCAGCGGCAACACAACCAGTTTTTCGGACATTTTCAACAACATCACCGGTGGCCGGGTTACCGTCAATTCAGCGAATCCAATACTGCTTACAGCAGGCAACTATAAAGGCATATTCAGCAACCCGGGCGCCGGCGGTTTTGATGTGAATGGCAATGTCGGTTTTGATGCGGTTACATTTGATAATGCAATGCTTAGTGTGAGCACTGGTTTTCTCAATCTCAACGCCACGCTGGATCTGATCAATGGCGCCGTACTGAGCAACAGCAATGATGTCAATATAGTGGGCGATTTTGATATTGCCAATTCAGTTGGCGCCGCCACTGTTGATAACTTTGGGCGCATTACCAAAACAGCTGGCGCCGGCGTGACGACAATTGCGGCTGTATTTAACATGAATCCGGGAGCAACCCTGGGAATTGACTCAGGTACGCTTTCACTTGCCGGGGCGCCGTTGAATCTGGCGCGTGGCGCTGAACTGCATGGCAATGGGACATTTTCGGGTGACGTGATTAGCACTGGTGGCATCATCGGCCCTGAAACCTCGACCGGAGCCATCGGTACTTTAACTATTCTTGGTAATCTTATACTCGATGCTGATAGTACGCTGGTGTTTGATATCGCGGGTACGGTGCAAGGAACAAGTTATGATTTTCTTAATGTCAGTGGCAGTGTCCTGCAGGATGGCATCATTGCGATGTTCTGGGCGAACAATTTCACCGCCAACAGTGGCGCATCGTTCGATATCTTGCAGAGTGGCGCAGGCTTCAACGGCGTATTCCGCAACGAGCTTGTGCCTGTTGGGGTGACTGCTTTCAGTTCAAATACAGCCACGCCTGGTGTGCTGCAATATGTGTTTACCACAGTGGCGCCAAACATATTGTTCTGGACCAACGTAAACAATGGTTTTTTTGATGTTGCATCAAACTGGTCCACAGGTGTGGCGCCTGTTGCAGGTGACTATGTTGTTATTCAGGATATTGGCGCCAATGCCTCACAAACAGTCACTATCCGTAATGCGGAGTCCGTCGCAGGCATTCAGTCCGACGCTATTCTGGAAATAACGGGCAGTGGCCAACTGACGATTGATGGCGGCGGTGATTCCGCCATTGTTGGCGACCTGTTTAATCTCAATACAACAGCTGGCCTGGTGTTGAATGGCGCAACGACGAATCTGGTGCTTGCATCGAATGCAGTCTGGCAGAGTGGTACGATAAGCGGTAATGGCTCCATCTTCCATCATCCGATTTCCACTCTAACGCTGTCCGGTGGGCCGCAATTCATATTTGATGGTGTGAATTTTATTAATCATGGTATCGTCAATATCACTACGCTGAATGGTGAGTTGCAACTTAACAATGGCGCGCGATTTACCAATAATTTCTTTTATACATCACCGTCTAGACCCACCAGGATTATTACTGCAACTGGGCCGGGCACGGGGTTTTTTGATAACAACAATATCGTTTCCATCGGTGTGGATGCGACACTGGAAATCAACACTGAATTCAATAACGCTTCTGGCAGTATCAACTTCGGTGCAAATGCTGGCTTATTGCTGATCACAGGCGGCACATTCTCGGGTGTCGTCACCGTTAACGGTTTTGTACAAAATGATTCAGGTCTTGTGCGGCCAGGCGGCGCCGGCATAGTCGGTTCCATGTTCATCAATGGAGGCTTTACGCAAGCCTCAACAGGCCAGTTGGAAATCGACATCACCGACACTACTGCTTTTGACAAACTGAATGTCACTGGCGCGGCAACACTGGATGGTGAGCTGATACTGAAGCCATCAAATGCAGGCTATGTGCCGGTTGATGGTGATGCCATCACACCGTTGTCTGCCAGCGGTGGAATATTCGGTAATTTTTTACTGGTAACCAACAACGTTCCTGGCACATCAGAAACAGTCACTATCAATGCAAACGATGTCAGTGTACTGTTCAATCTGCTCAATGCAGCAATATTATTTGATGGTGGCCCTGGAGGAACGGGAACTGCCTGGACAGTGGCGGCAAACTGGGCTGGCGATATGTTGCCTACATCCACCGATGACGTCGTGATTGGCGCGGGTTTCAATGTTGATATATCCGGTACCGCTGACGCATTAAGCATCACGCTCGATGCTAGCAGCTCACTTACGTTAAGTACGGGCACGCTAACTATCGCAGGCAACTCTGTACTGGACGGCACATTCAATATCAATGGTGGCAATCTTACCGGTAACGGCAATGTTACTCTCAATGGTGATCTGAACTGGACTGGTGGCTCGCTATCAGGCTTGGGCTCGCTCATCACGAATTCCATTACCAATACCATCAATAGCACAGTCACACTGTCCATGAGCCGCAACTGGATCAATAACGGGACCATTACGTGGACAGGTGGCAATCTGAGTGTTTCCGGCGGAAAAAGCTGGATCAATAGCGGCAACTTTGACGTGAATGGCGGTGGTCTTCTCACCGTGAATTCTGGCAATACTTTCGATAATCAGGGTAACTATAACGTTATCCAGAGTCATGCTGTGTCAGGTAATGGTGCTTTTGACAATAGTGGTGTGATTGCGCTTACGGCTGCGCAAACACTTTCCCTGAGTGTGGCAGGGACGGATAGTGGTACCTGGTCGTTAGGAACAGGTTCTGTAGATCTGTTAAGTGGGAATCGATTACTTATGGATGGTTTTGCCATAACAGCCACTGCTGGGACACTCAATATTGCAGGTGGTACTTTCGATGTGGCTACGACAACAGCGTTAACACTTCCGTCTGCAGTTACAACCAATCTTAGTGCAGGTAATATTACTGGCAGCGGCGATCTGGAACTCTTCGGTAATTTTAACTGGAGCGGCGGTTCTTTGACAGGGACTGGCTTTCTCAGTACGTTTTCTGCGACAGCCACAATCAATAGCGGTGTTGCGTTAACGATGGCGCGTAACTGGAATAGTAGTTCATTGGCATGGACGGGAGGGGATCTGACTATTACGGGTGGCGTTTTCTGGACTAACTCAGGTAATTTTGACGTTAATGGAGGCGGCACACTAACAGTTAACTCTGGAAATATATTCCTTAACCAGGCCAACTATAACGTTATCCTTAGTCATGGCGTTTCAGGAAATGGTAACTTCAATAACAGCGGCATAATCACTATCAGCGGTACGGAAAGTCTGGCACTTAATGTGTCAGGTACGGACAGTGGCAGCTGGTCACTGGGGACTGGGTCGGTGAGTCTGGGTTCAGGTATAAGATCAATCTTTGATGGCTTTAGCGCTACAGCAACTGGCGGTTTTCTGACAATCAGTGGAGGAACTTTAAATGTCGCTACCTCCAGTCCCTTGATACTACCCGCAACGATTTCTACCACGTTAAGCAGTGGCAACATCACTGGAAGCGGTGATCTGGTACTCATGGGCCCTCTTGTCTGGAGTGGTGGTGGAATCTCGGGCACTGGTTTACTTACTACCAACTCTACTGGCAATAATATAACTGCAGGCGTAACATTGACCTTGAGCCGTAACTGGAATAATGCTGGTGATATCTCCATGATGTCTGGTGGTATGTCTATCACAGGAGGTGTCACGCTAACCAATACCGGTAATTTTAATATGACCAGTACGGGTGCAATCACCATCAATGCTGGCAATGTGTTCGATAATCAGTCGAATTATGATGTTGGATCCAATCACACTATCAGCGGTAATGGTAACTTCAACAACAGTGGTGCAATTTCGATTACAGGTAATCGGACATTTACCCTGGCGGCAAGTGGGTCGGATTCAGGCACCTGGAATATCAACACCGGTACTATTACTCTCGCCAATGGCGTCAGAACGATAAATGCTGGTGCAGTCATCAGTTCGACCAGCGGAATACTGGATATCAACGGTGGTACTTTCAATGTTGCAACCACATCGCCTTTCTCATTGCCGCTAACTCTGACAACCAATCTGAATAGTGGCAGCATCAATGGTAGCGGTGACCTGGCGATTAATGGTCCCTTCAACTGGAGTGGTGGTGGAATATCGGGTGCAGGGTTGCTGACTACGAATTCATCAAACACGACAATATCCAGCGTGGCTTCCTTAAGTCTGTCACGCAACTGGATCAACACTGGCAACATTGCCTGGGTAGCAGGCAACCTGAGCCTTACTGGTAGCATACAACTTATCAATGCAGGGGTCTTTGATGCCAATGGGGGCGGCGCGCTCACAATTAATTCTACCAATCTGTTTCAGAACCAGGGCTCTTTGCTAATCTCTCAGAACACCACAATAAATGGCAATGGCAGTTTCAATCAAACGAGCGGCTTCACCGTATTATCATCTGCCGCTCTTACGACAAATAGCTATACATTAAACGGTGGTGTGCTGGAAGGCACAGGCGCCATCAACGGCAATATTGTTAATTCGGGCGCAACAGTGTCACCGGGCGGTGCGGGTATTGGAATCCTGACAATTAATGGAACTTATACACAAGGCGGTGGTGGCACCCTGAATATTGATGTCAATGATACCGGCACTCAACCAGGCATCGATTATGATCAATTAGTCGTTAATGATGCCTCTCCCAGTGCAGCATCACTCAATGGTGTCTTGAATGTTACGTTGCTAGCATCTGCGCCACCAGCAGGCATCAGCTTGTTGGTGACTCCCAATGGGGGTGTTAGTGGTGTGTTTGCAATCGAGAATGTTGATCCAGTGTTTAATGCTCCGGTTTACAACGCCAACAGTGTTGATTTGTTGCTGAGCAGTGGTTTGTTGATCTCATGGACGGGTGCGGCCGGTGACAACAATTGGAGTACTGCCGCCAACTGGGATCTGGGATTGCCGACATCTGCTGATAATGTTGATATAACATTCAGTGGTACACCGATAAATATTACATTGAGTACGGTTGAAGCAGTTAATGGTTTTACACTTAATGGCGCGACCTTAACAGTTGCATCAGGAGGTAATTTAACACTTGGCGGCATCGCATCACTGGATAGCGCTTCCACGCTGACGCTGAACGGCGGTAATCTGACGGCCAACGGCGCGTTCAATTCTACTGGTACAGTGAACGTCAATGGTGGCTCCACGGTAACATTCAACAACACAGCCAGTTTCAATAACCTGAATGTGATTGGCGCAACCGTAGTCTTGAATGGCCTAAACAATACGATTAATGCGTTTAGTCTGACCTCATCTGCTACCTTGCAGGGTGCAGGCAGTACGCTTGTACTCATTTCGTTCGACTGGAGTGAGAGTGCGGTGTCGCATCATAGACTGGATGCGTTTGGAACAGTTACGATTCCTTTCGTCACCAATGGTGTAACAACAGTTAATGGGGGTAACATTACGCTTGTTGGAACATCAACCGCCACAGTTTCGCAACAAATCGATATCACTGCATCAGGCCAGCTTGTGAATGACGGTACCATATTGCTGGTTGATGGGCAGGGTAGTGTTGTCTCCAGTGATGGCGCAGGCACATTCTATAATCAGAGTGGTTCTGTGATATATAGTGGTGGCGCAGGCGGTTCTGTCGCGATTGGCGGCAACACTGCGCTTACCTTCAACACCAGCGGCACCTTGAATGCAGACGTTGGTAACATCAATCTCAATTCAACCACGCCGGTACAGTGGTTGGGTGGAACATGGCAGGCCAATACCGGCTCGGTTGTCGCTTTTACAACGCTGGATATTGGCGGTACTGCGCCAAAGACCCTGAACGGTTTTTCATTCAACGCTTTTAATGATGTTAATTTCACCGGCGATGGCGACCTTGATATCACTGGTGGAGCTGTCTTTACAATCAGTACGGGTGCTAACGTTACCCATTCTTCCAATGCAGGTATTCTCAGCAGCGATGGAACAGGGTCGTTTACCGGAATACAGGGTGTGTTTACCAAGACCGCCGGCGTCACCAATGTCACGGCCGCCTATTCAGTCGGCCAGACGGATATTACAGGTGGCGCATTGATTTTAAGTGAGGCGGGCAACCCGAATGACACGGGTATTTATAACCTGTCGAATGGCGCGGCTTTGCAAGTTAATACCAATCGTATATTCGCAAATACAAGTTATGACTTTACCGGCGGTGTGTTCCGTGTTGATAACGGCGCTATGGTTGTGATGAATCCCAATACCGGCGCTGTCTCCTCGTTTGGTGATTTGATTCTCGCTGGTAATTCAACCATCGCCGGTAACAATACTATTGAAATTAATGGCGTGTTTGACTGGTTGTCTGGCGCTATTACATCAGCAGGGGGTTTGAATATTTTAACAACAGGCGTGTTGAACCTCAGTGGCGCCGCCGCAGTTGGCGCACTGTTTTTTAATGATGGCCAGGTGAATGTCCTGAATGGCGGAACATTATCCCTTTTGAATAATGGCGTATTATCCGGCGGGTTTGATATTGCCAGTGGCGGAGCAATTGACATCAACAACGGAAGCTATTCGTTCGGTAGTGGAATCACCGGCAACGGCACATTAATCATCAGAGGCATATCATCTTCTGTGAGTCTGGGACAGGCCAGCACAATAGGTGATTTGCAGTTGTCTGGCGGGGTATTGTCGGGTGCGAGCCTCACTGCAAGCGGACTGTCCAGTTGGTCTGGCGGCAATATATCTTCCGTGGTGAATTTTAACGGTGGGCTGGATATCACCCAGTCGGTTGTGCTCGATGGCGCGATAAATGTCCGCGGTGGCAGCATTGATAACAATGCCAGTGTTGCCAATGGCGGTAGCGGGGTTGCAGCATTCAACCTCGATACAGGTGTGTTTACAGTCGGTGCGACGGGCACACAGACAGTCGATACCGGCATTACGATGAATAATGGCGCGGTTCTGGATGTTCAGGGAACGCTTGATGTTGCCGCTTCCACGGCAGTGGGTGTGACCAATAACGGCGGCACAATAATGGGCGCAGGCAGTATTGTTGGCAATGTCACCAACAACGGCGTCATTGCACCGGGTAATGGCATTGGCGCATTATCCATCAACGGCGACTTGCTGTTACAGCAAAACTCCATCATCGCCATTGAAGTGGCGGGCGCGGATACGGCAAGTCCGGGGGATCAGGCCGGTCTGCAGTATGACGCCCTGAATGTCACGGGTACGTCAACACTGGCGGGTGAGCTTCAGGTGCAGGTTGCCCAGAACGCCAGTCTCAACTTGCAGGATACATTGTTACCGGTATCAGCCGGGTCGGTTGCGGCCGGCACTGCTTTCGTCCGCGTTGCGCCGTCACCCGGTTATCAGTTTGATTTGAATAGCCGACTGGAACTGGTAACGCTTTCCGTGCCGAATCCGGTTAACATCGATCCGGTGGGCAGTGATGTTGTCACACTCACCAACACGATTGAAGGCATTGAAAAGGTCGTTTCCGGTGATGTGGACGAGGTGGTGCAGGCGCCGGTTCTGAGCGATGAGGATTCCGAGGAGGACGAAGGCGCAACGCTGGTTTGCAGCTGATCACCACTGCGTTCTTGTCCAGTCTTGAATTTCAATTAGATAGCATTATATAAGGAAGAGCTAATATTGATTGTCAGCGCCAAATATAATAAAATGCTGATATTGTTGTAAATCCGGTTTTCAGGGGTTTTGAGAGAATGTTTGGAAGCTACGACTGTACTTCGTTGAAAAAACTGCTCGAGCAGGGCGGCAAGCTGATAGATGTGCGTTCACACTTTGAATATACCCAGGGCGCGCTTCAGGGAGCGCTGAACATGCCGCTTGAGCAGTTCCAGTATCACGTTGACAACATTGACAAAGACAAGCCGATACTGCTCTATTGCCGCTCTGGCCAGCGTTCGGAAATGGCCAAACGCTATTTGCAGTCGCTGGGCTTTCCCAATGTGCACAATGTTGGTGGCTATCAGCAGCTGGCCAGCTGTGTCGGTTGATTTTTAATTATCTGGAAGAATCAGAATCCATGCTGTACGAAATTACGGTCGAAAACATCAAATGCGGCGGTTGCGCCAACAGCATCAGCAGTAAACTGGCTGCGCTTGAGGGTGTGCAATCGGTGGATGTCGATATCGAAAACGGCATAGTCAGGATCGAAGCCATCGATGGCATGCGCGACACCCTGACCACCAGCCTGCTGAAAATGGGTTACCCGGAAAGCGGTGCGACGGAGGGCATTGCCGCCGCCAGGGCCAAGGCCAAATCATTCGTCAGCTGCGCTGTTGGCAGGGTGTCGGGAGGCGGCTAGCCAACCCAAAGCGGTTGTGATGGGCAGAACTACCTGAAACAGCCTGTGCGCCAGTTGGCCTTGTCCCCTCAACGCAAAGCAGTGTACACCGTTCTTGGGGGCCTCCACGCCTGCTTCACTCCATTCTTCGTTCTGGTGGCGCCTTGCAATGGTGCAGCCTGCACAATTTTGCTACCGGTGATGTGACGCCATTTTGTCGAAAACATTAATCATTTCAGGCGGTTGGCTGAGTATCGCTAACTGCTTGTTTTGTGGCCATTTACCTGGCCACTATGTCACAATGGCATAAAAAAACTGTCGGGTTTTTTAACTTTTTATTTTGCTGTATTTTCTAACTATTATTTCAACTTATTGATATTTTTAGTAAAACTCTTTTTGGTATGCTATTTGCTTCATATGCGGTGAGATTACAGGACAAATCTACGCCACACCGATGGGCAGGACACTACCAACGGGATATAACATGAAAAATATAATAAAGCATACGGGATTACTGGCTGCCGCCATGTTGTATGCGCAGGCCAGCCACGCTGCGATTATTACCCTGACAGGCAATACAGTTGATTTTATCTTCGACGACTCGCAGCCTGGAATTGCTGACTATGGCGTTCTGCAAGTGGTGGGGGACTCCATCGTGGCTACGCCGAACACAATACTTGCACAGGCGGCAGATGGCGGCAGCGCCAGTTTCAGCGTACCTGAGACGACCGTGACAGTTGTAGTGCATAGCGGCTATCAGTTCAGTTCGGCCACAGTTGGGCTGCAGGGCGACTATACTGTTGCAGGTGCGGGCGCTTCAGTCAGCATCAGCAACACGCTGACAGTAAGTGATACGAGCAATGCCGCTACCAGTGTTACACCTGTTATGACGGACAGCGGTTTCGGTTCAGCCAACGGCACATACAACTGGACATCTGTCGGAACCGCTGACTTGAGTACAGCAATGTGGAGCGGCGTCAATTCTATCAACTTGAGCTTGGCGTCGATTCTGAGCGCGACTACCAGCGCACAGGGCGAATCTGCATTGATTCAGGAAAAATTTACCGGCAGCAGTGTTGTGTCTATTCAAACCGTGCCGCTGCCTGCGGCAGTCTGGCTGATGGGTTCTGGACTGTTGGCGCTGTTTGGATTGGGCAAGCGCAAAAGCTGACAGTATTCAGGCTTGCTGCATGCCACTGGCATTGGACGCAGGGAGCCTGGCGCACAGGGGTAGTTACGACGGTGTTGAATGCTTTATAATTCATTACCATAGTCGTAATGGGCGACCGGGAAAATGGGATCGGGCGTGTTTATATTTCTGGTACATTAATTGTACGAAAGTGCAATAAATAAGAACAATTAAATGGATGGAATAAAATGAAACGAATATCAACTTTAACGGCGGTTACTGCTGGCTGTGTCTTGTCCATTAGCGCGAATGCAGCGATGGTGACGCTGACAGGTACGGATGTGCAGTTTACTTTTGATGACGCCAGCCTGTTTGGATCAGCCAGTGTTGTTGGCAACAGCCTGATTTTCACCCCGGCATCTTTCTCCGCCAGTTCAAGCAATGGAGCTGGCGCTGTTCAGACCACTGATACGCTGAATATCGATGTGCAGGCAATCACGGCAGGATTCAATCTCACATCATTCAGTCTGGCGGAACTGGGTGACTACAATGTTAGCGGCGCTACCAATAACGGCAACGTCGCCACAGGCGTCAACGCCAGCGCCCGCCTGCAGGTAACCAGTCTAACAACGAACTGTTCGGGGGGGCTGTTTGGTGGTTTCCCCTGTCTGGACAGTGCGATCGCCAATACCGGCCCGCTGGCTGACACAGGCGGCGCTTCGGTGAACTGGAGCCTGTCCACATCCGTTGATTTGGCGGCAACGGCTGGCTGGGGCGGCGACACACACGTGACTGCGCAATTGCAGAATAATCTCACTGCCACCACGCTCAGCGCAGGCGAGAACGCGTTCATACAGAAAAAGGCGGGAGGTATTGTGCTGACCGTGAATCCTGTTCCGGTTCCTGCTGCAGTCTGGCTGTTTGGCACAGGTTTGCTGGGATTGGCCGGCGTAGCCAGACGCAAACACACATAAGCGTCCAGGTAAAGCTTTAAAACAACGTCGCTTTTCAATAAAAAAGGCTGGTGTGTCACACCAGCCTTTTTTTATTGCGGCCAGTATTTTTACTGGCTATTCGAATGGCTGTTTGCATTAGCGCTACTCAAGGCTGTGGTTTGCCGGTAATATTCCCACGCAATGAAAACCCGTGATTTTTTTTACGAATTACCCGAGCAGTTGATCGCCCAGCAGCCGTGTGAGCAGCGCAGTGGAAGCCGTTTGCTGTATCTGAACCGGGGAACTGGCCGCTATGAAGATTATGGCTTCAGGGATCTGCTGTCATTTCTTGAGCCAAATGATTGCCTGGTGTTCAACGACACCAAAGTCATCCCCGCTCGGCTGTATGGAAACAAAGCCAGTGGCGGCAAACTGGAAGTGTTGATTGAGCGCCTGCTGGACGGGCAACGCGCGCTGGCGCATATTCGCTGCAGCAAAAGTCCGAAGCCCGGATCCGGCATCATCATTCACGCTGGCGACGGGGATGCGAGCCATACCCTGCAAGTTGAGGCGCGGCGTGATGACCTGTTTGTGATTGCGAGCAGAAATGACAATCTGGCTCAAATCCTCGAACAATGCGGCCACGTGCCGTTGCCGCCCTATATTGAGCGTGAGGATGCCGAGCTTGACCAGGAACGTTATCAGACGGTTTACGCGCAGCGTCCTGGCGCCGTGGCGGCGCCGACCGCAGGCTTGCATTTCGACGAAGCCATCTTGCAGGCGATTGATAACAGCGGTGTGACCCGCTGCCACGTAACCCTGCATGTGGGCGCAGGCACCTTCCAGCCAGTGCGGGTGGATGATATCAGCCAGCACAAAATGCACAGTGAGGCGCTGGAAGTCAGCCAGCAGGCTGTTGACGCCTGCAAGCAGGCTAGAGAGCAGGGCGGGCGCATCATCGCTGTTGGCACTACCGCGGTTCGTTGTCTGGAAACCGCCAGCCAGAGTGGAGAGCTGCAACCCTTTCACGGAGAAACCGATATCTTCATTACCCCCGGCTACCGGTTCAAAAGCGTGGATGCGCTGCTCACCAATTTCCATCTGCCGGAATCGACCCTGATCATGCTGGTGTCCGCCTTTGCCGGCCATGCACAAACGATGGCGGCGTACCGGCATGCAGTGGAGCAACGGTACCGCTTTTTCAGTTATGGCGACGCCATGCTGATCACATAGAAGAGGCTTAGGCCACAAACAGACAGAGCCGCTTATTCCTGTTAAATTACATTTAATATTTATTATAACCTATTGATTTAATGAATTTTACTCTTATTAATTCTGATGGAGACGCACGCTGCGGGCGGCTTGAGTTCGAGCGCGGCGTGGTGGAAACGCCCGCCTTCATGCCGGTTGGCACCTACGGCACGGTGAAAGCCATGACGCCGGAAGAACTGGTCGAGCTGGGCGCGCAAATTATTCTCGGCAACACCTTCCATCTGATGCTGCGCCCCGGCACAGAGGTGATTCGCCAGCATGGCGACCTGCACGATTTCATGCACTGGCAGGGGCCGATTCTGACCGATTCAGGCGGTTTTCAGGTATTCAGTCTGGCGAAAATGCGCAAGATCAGCGAGCAGGGCGTTGAGTTCCAGTCGCCGATTGACGGCAGCAAGGTGATGCTGACGCCGGAAAGCTCGATGCAGGTGCAGCGCGAGCTTGGCTCCGACATTGTGATGATTTTTGACGAATGCACGCCGTACCCGGCCACCGAGCCGGAAGCGCAGGAGTCGATGGAATTGTCGCTGCGCTGGGCGGCTCGCTGCAAAACCGCCCACGAAGGCAACCCCAACGCCCTGTTTGGCATTGTGCAGGGCGGCATGTACGCGCACTTGCGCAAGCACTCGGTCGCCGGTTTGCGGGAGCTGGATTTTGACGGCTACGCCATCGGCGGCCTGTCGGTGGGGGAGCCTGAAGACGAGCGCAACCAGGTGCTGGATGTCACCCTGCCGGAACTGCCGACCGACAAGCCTCGCTACCTGATGGGTGTGGGCAAGCCGGAGGACATTATCGAAGCGGTGCGCCGGGGCGTCGACATGTTCGATTGCGTGATTCCAACCCGTAACGCCCGCACCGGTTTTCTCTACACCCACAACGGCATTATCAAGATTCGCAACGCCCGCTACCAGAATGACACCCGCCCGCTGGACGAAAACTGTGGCTGCTACACCTGCCAGCACTACAGCCGCGCCTATCTGCGCCATCTCGACAAATGTGGTGAAATTCTGGGCGCGCGCCTCAACACCATCCACAATCTCTACTATTATCAGGATCTGATGCGGCTGATTCGCGAGGCCATCGAGCAAAACCGGTTCGAGGCTTTTGCCAGCGAATATTACGCCAGACTGAAAGCCGGAGAATGAGTTCCCTTGCCCCTGGAACCTCGCCCCTTGCCCCCGTGTTTGTGGCATAATACCGCGCTTGAAAAATAGCTGATTCCTGAGGATTTCCATGAGTTTTTTCATTACCGATGCGCTGGCTGCAGGCGCGCCTGCCGCTGCCGCCGCCCCCGACCCGCTGGCGTCGCTGATTCTGCCGATTGGCCTGGTTATGCTGTTCTACTTTTTCCTGATTCGCCCGCAGAGCAAGCGTCACAAGGAACACAAGGCCATGATCGAATCCTTGCAAAAAGGGGAGGAAGTCACCACCACTGGCGGCATACTTGGCAAGGTCACCCATGTTGGCGACAGTTTCGTCAGCCTCGATATCGGCAATGACATGATTATCCATGTGCAAAAGCACGCCATTGGCGCGGTGATGCCCAAAGGCACCATCAAAGATCTCAACAAACAAAAATAACAAACTCATTCCGGACTAACCCCCCATGTTGAATCAATACCCTCTGTGGAAGTACATCATGCTGGCCGTGGTGCTGGTGGTGAGCACGATTTATGCGTTGCCGAACATTTATGGTGAAGACCCGGCGCTGCAAATCTCGCACCGCAGTCATGCGCTGATTGAAGACGATCGCAACAGCATCGAGAACACGCTGAAAACAGCGCTCGCCGACAAGGCGGCTGATATCAAAAGCGTCGATCTGATCGAAGGCAAGCTGCTGGTTCGGTTTAATAACACTGAAACCCAGCTGGTCGCCAAGGAAAAACTGAAAACAGCGCTCAGCAAGGACTATCTGGTCGCACTGAATCTGGCGCCGGCCACGCCGGAGTGGCTGCGCGCATTGGGGGCGGCGCCGATGTATCTGGGCCTGGACTTGCGGGGCGGTGTGCACTTCCTGATGGAAGTGGATATGGACGCCGCCATCAAACGCATGCAGGAAACCTTGGTGTCGGATATGCGCAGCTACATGCGTGGTGAAAAGATTCGTTATCGTGGCGTGCGCAAGGAAGGCGACAGCATTCTGATTCGCTTTAATGATGCGGCGGTGATGGAGACGGCCTACACCAAGCTGCGTCGCCAGTTCCCGCAACTGGCATTCACCAAGCTTGAAGATGAAATGCAGTTGCAGGCCAAACTGACTGAACAGGCCATTCGCGACGAGAAAAAATCCGCCTTGCAACAAAACATCATTACCCTGCGCAATCGCGTCAACGAACTCGGCGTTGCTGAGCCGGTGATTCAGCAGCAGGGTGATTCGCGTATCGTCGTGCAATTGCCAGGCATACAGGACACCGCCACAGCGAAGAAAATACTGGGCGCCACCGCCACGCTGGAATTCCGGCTGACACACGGCGCGCTGGCTGACTGGATGGACGCCGAGGAAAGCGGACGCGTGCCGGTCAACGCACTGCTATATCACGAGCGCAACGGCGACCCGGTGTTGCTCAAGCGTCGCGTGATTGTCACCGGCGACCAGATCAACGACGCCGCCGCCACCTTTGATACACAGCAGGGCGTGCCCGCCGTCAGTGTGCGCCTGAACGGCATTGGCGCGAAAAAGATGGGAGAAACCACGCGCGAAAATGTCGGTAAGCCGATGGCGGTAGTGTTCATTGAAAACAAGGTTGAAACCCGCACTGTCGATGGCAAGCAGGTTAAAAAGCGCATCACTACCAAGGAAGTGATTAACGTTTCCACCATTCGCGAGCAGTTCAGCGCGCGTTTCCAGATAACCGGGCTGGAATCGCAGGAAGCCCACGACCTGGCGCTGTTGCTGCGCGCCGGCTCGTTGCGTGCGCCGGTCGAAATCATCGAAGAACGCACCATCGGCCCCAGTCTCGGTCATGACAACATCAAGCAGGGGTTTGAGTCGGTTGTCATCGGCTTCATTCTGGTGCTGATTTTCATGGCGGTGTACTACAAGGGCTTTGGCATGATTGCCAATGTCGCGTTGACCTTCAACCTGATTATCATGGTGGCGGTGTTGTCAATTCTGCAGGCGACGCTGACCTTGCCGGGCATCGCCGGCATCGTGCTCACCGTCGGCATGGCGGTGGACGCCAATGTGCTGATATTCGAACGCATACGCGAGGAGCTGCGGCTTGGCAATTCACCGCAGGCCAGCATACACGCCGGTTATGAAAAGGCATTCAGCACCATTACCGACGCCAACGTCACCACCTTGATTGCCGCCATTGTGCTGTTCAGTCTGGGCACTGGCCCGATCAAGGGTTTCGCCGTGACCCTAACCATTGGCATTATTACCTCAATGTTCACCG
Source organism: Gammaproteobacteria bacterium (assembly GCA_026995045.1). Classification (GTDB taxonomy): domain Bacteria; phylum Pseudomonadota; class Gammaproteobacteria; order SZUA-229; family SZUA-229; genus S139-92. Next base: position 63,386 of record JALWPK010000037.1, read on the forward strand.
CCATCGTTGGTACGCGCGCGCTGGTGAATTGGCTCTATGGCAACAAACAAATCAAAAAGCTCTCCATCTAAGTGTTGGAGAGCTCGACAGGAAACAGACAAAATGAAATTACTTGGCAAAAAAACAGATATCGATTTCATGGGCAAACGCAAGTTTGCGCTGGCGTTTTCACTCCTGTTAATCATCGTATCTCTGCTCAGTGTAGCGACGCGCGGTCTCAACCTCGGCGTCGACTTTACCGGCGGTTTTTTGATTGAGGTGGGCTATGAGCAGGATGTCGAGCTGGATTCGGTGCGTTCGGCGCTGGCGAAAAACGGTTTTGATGATGCGCTGGTGCAGCATTTTGGCTCCGCCAAAGATGTGTTGATCCGGATTGCGCCGCGCGCGGATATCAACAAGGCGCATGTCAGTGACAAGGTGCTGGAAATCTTGCGTCAGGCCAGCGACCAGACAGTCGAGATGCGGCGCGTGGAGTTTGTAGGCCCGCAGGTTGGCGAGGAACTTCGCGACCAGGGCGGGCTGGCGATGCTGATCGCGCTGGGTTGTATTCTGGTGTATGTGGGTTTCCGCTTTCAGTTCAAATCCGCGTTGGGGGCCATTCTTGCGCTGGTGCACGACGTCATCATCACTGTTGGCGCATTTTCCATCTTGCAGCTGGATTTTGATTTGAGCGTGCTGGCGGCGATTCTGGCGGTAATCGGTTATTCACTGAATGATACTGTGGTGGTGCTCGACCGCATACGTGAAACGTTTCGCAATGTGCGCAAAAAGTCGCCGGTTGAAATTCTTAACCTGTCCATCAACCAGACCCTGTCTCGCACCTTGATGACTTCGTTAACCACCTTGCTGGTATTGATTGCGCTGTTTTTCCTTGGCGGCGGAGTGATTCACGGATTTGCCTTTGCGCTGATAATCGGCGTGTTCATAGGCACCTATTCATCAATTTATGTCGCCAGCAGCACGCTGATGTTGATGAATATCAAAAAACAGGATTTCCTGGTGGAAGCCAAAACCGAAGTGGTGGATGACAGGCCCTGATTCGATTTGCATTCGTACATAAAAAAGGCGGACATGGTGTCCGCTTTTTTTATGTATGAATGTGAGGAATTTATTGCTTGCTGTTCATTACGGTATTGATACTGTGGAGTATACTGTCCACACTGTGAGGCGGTCGCAGCATGGCCGCCAGGTTGCCATCCGGGTCGAGCAGCAGTAGGTTGGCGCTGTGGTCAACGAGATAGGCGTCACCCGGTTTTTCAGGCGGCAACGCCATTGCCGCAACGCTCATTTGTGACGCCATCGCCTGCAACATTTTTTCTTCACCGGTGACGCCGATAAAATCCTGGTCAAAATAGCGCACATACTCGCCAATCAATTCAGCATTGTCGCGTTTGGGGTCGACAGATACGAATATCACTTGCGGAAAGTCGGTGGCCTGTTTTTTGGCGGCGGCAATAGTGCTCAGCGTGGTGGGACAGATATCCGGACAGTTGGTGTAACCGTAAAACAGTAGGCTCCAGTGCCCGATTAAATCCTGTTTGGTGAAAGCTTCGCCATTGTCACGCAGTAATTCGGGCACACCAATTTTACGCGGCGTTTTGAGTACAAACCCCCGTATGTTGGCGCTTGCAGCATTCTCTGTCGCCGGGTTGGTCCCGTGCTGGCCAAACCAGTAGCCGGCCGTGATGGCGGCAACAGCGGCGATAGTAAGTATGAGTTTGTTATTCATTTATTGCAGCGCCGGGTAGATCGGGAAATAGTGGTCAACCACCATGGCGATGAACAGCAGCATCAGATAATTGATGGAATACACAAAGGTGCGGATTGCCGTGTTGGGTTTTTCGGCGAACATCAGTTTAAGCACCATATAGAGAAAATAACCACCCAGCAGCAAGGCCGAGAGCAGATAAATCAAACCCGCCATCAACGCTAGATAGGGCAGTATGGTGACCAGAATCATCAATATGGTGTAGGCCAGTATGGCGTATTTGGTAAATTCCACGCCGTGCGTCACCGGCAGCATCGGCAGGTTGACTTTGGCGTAGTCATCGCGCCGGTGAATCGCCAGCGCCCAGAAATGCGGCGGTGTCCAGGTGAAAATAATCAGCACCATCAGCAAACCTTCGGCATCGATACTGTTGGTAACCGAGGTCCAGCCCAGCAATGGCGGGGTAGCGCCGGCCAGTCCGCCAATCACAATATTTTGCGGCGTGGCCTTTTTCAGAAACATGGTATAGATAACGGCATAACCAATCATGCTGGCGAAAGTCAGGACGGCGGTGAGCATGTTGACCCAGGCGGTGAGTATGAACATGGATGCCGAGGCCAGTATGATGGCGAACATGAAAGCGTTCTGACATGATACCTTGCCTTGCGGCAGGGCGCGGCCCTCTGTGCGCGCCATTTTGGCGTCGCTTTCCCATTCCACTATCTGGTTGATCACCGCGCCGGCCGCCGCCGCCAGACCAATCCCCAGTGTGGATGTGACCAGGGTAAACAGTGAAATCTCGCCTGGCGGGCTGGCCATCACCACGCCTACAACGGATGTCAGCAGTAACAGCGCCACCACCTTGGGTTTGGTCAGTGAAAAGTATTCTTTCCACAGCGGACGGCTGGATTCAATGGCAACGGTCATGGTCAGCGCTCGCTTCGTTGGCCAAGTGTATGAAAAGTGTAGACAAGACTAAGCAGCAGCAGGGCGGCGACGCCATTGTGCGCAACCGCAACCGGCAGTGGCAACGAGAACAGCACATTGCTGACGCCAAGGCTGACCTGCGCAATCAGCACCAGCATCAACCATGCCGCCAGCTTTTTGTGGCCCGCTTTCATCAGTCTGACATGCAGCATAATCACAAACAGAGTGGCAATCAATGCTCCCAACCGATGCAGCCAGTGAATGGTGACGCGCGCGGCATTATCAAGATGCCCCCCCAGATAATTGTTTACCCCGTCGGTGGCGATGGTGAACGCGCCAGCGAAATCAAGCGGCGGAATCCAGTTGCCCTGGCAGGTGGGAAAATCCGTGCAGATAATGGCGGCATAATTGGCGCTGGTCCAGCCGCCCAGTGTAATCTGCGCAAACACAATGGCAAGCGTCAGCAGGGCAAAGTTGCGCAGTGAACTTGCGCTTGCCGGTGTATTGTTATCACGAAGCTTGAGAAACAGCAGCAGCAACAGCGCCAGCGTGGTGAATCCGCCAAGCAAATGCCCCATGACCACCACGGGCAACAGTCCCAGCGTGACCGTCCACATGCCCAGCGCAGCCTGAAACACCACCAGGCCAAGCAGCAACATTGGCAGCAGCACAGGCTGGTCGTGCCGTGATCGATTTTTGATTGCGAGCATCGCCAGCGCCAGTATCAGTAGTCCCAGTGTGCCGGCGAAGTAACGATGAATCATCTCCGGCCAGGCCTTGTGGGTTTCCACCGGCGCGTGCGGGAAGGCGGCTTCGGCAATGGCGATTTCTTCCTGCGTCTGCGGCACATCGAAGAATCCGTAACAGGTTGGCCAGTCCGGACATCCCAGACCGGCATCGACCAGACGGGTATAGGCGCCAAGCAGCACCACTACTGCGGCAAAGCCGACAGCGAACAGGGCCAGGCGATAGCTGAATGTGTGTTTAACCAATTTGCGATACCTTGAAGAGCTTGTTCAAATCCTTGATGATGAGCTTGGGATTGAGCTGGGGGGGAAAGCTCATCATGATATTACCCAGCGGGTCAACTAGGAAAATGTTGTTGGCGTCTGCGTGGCGCCGGGTTGGCGCCAGGGCTTTCTGTGCGATATCCGGTTTGCCATAGCTGCGTATGGTGGCGGGAAAGTCCACTTGCAACGCGGTTTCAAACGACTCACTGGCAGGTTGCAGATGCACCACCATGTGCCGCAGGCGATAGGCGTGCTTGCCAACCGCCTTGTTTATCTGACGCATGTTGATCAGGGCGTTGCTGCATGCGGCGTCGCAGTCCGCCCAGGTAAACAGCATCATATGCCATTTGTGTTCGAGCGCGTCGCGGGTAAACGCCTTGCCGTTTTTGCCGGTGAGCTGAAGCCGGTCAAAATCGACGACGGGCTGTAACAGATCGCCATTGTTGCTGAATGACTCGATGTCGCCAAAAAAATACAGCATATAGGCGCCGACCACAGGCGCAGCGAAGATCAGGATAACAAACCACAGAGTATAGGGATTCCTGTTAGCCGGCGATGGTGTTGGTGGGGATGGGTTGCTTGTCGTGTTACTCATGTTTTACCTTGTAGAATTCTGTTCGGTTGCTGTCTGTCCCGTATTCAGTTTTCGGGTATTCACCACGATATATATCACCAGCAGCGCAACCGACATGGCGAACCACTGGAAGGCATAGCCGGTATTTTTGGCGCTGTTCAAATTGATTGAAGGATACTCGCGATAATAGCCGTAGTCGGCGCCCGGTTTCAGCCAGACTATTTTATCCTGTAACGGGTAGCCTGACATGGCGCTGAGCTCTTCAATGTCGAGATATTGCAGCACCACCGGCCAGCTGCCGCCCTTGTGCAGGTTGTCCGCCAGCACCACGCCTTTTTCCGGTGGTGCGTCTATCAGGCCGGTGAGGCTAACCGGCTGGTCTGTGACGCTGACATCCGGCAGATCCTGGCGTGTGCGTCCCAGCGGCAGCCAGCCACGGTTAATCAACAGCACATCGCCGCTGTCCGTGATGAAAGGGGTGTAGACATTATACCCTGAGCGACCCTTGACGATTCGATTGTCATGCAAAAACTGGTGTTTGCTGTCGAAATGGCCATGCAGTCTGACGGGCAGGTATTTCCATTGCTCGGCCTTGTCAGGCAACAGATACCAGTCGATTGGGGCCAAATCCTTGCGCGCAGCGACGGTTTTCTCCAGATTGGCGCGATATTCACCTTTCTCCCATTGCCACTGCCCCATCCACAGCATAATGTAAAGCAGGGCGGCGGTCACAATTGTAGTGATGACGCCGGGGCTAAATTGGTACAATCCAAATTTGACAGTAAACAATCTGGCGTGCAACAGGGATTTCACGTTGGACAATTCGCTACAGGCGTGGAGATTATCGTGATATTCAAAGCAATCATTATTGGCTTGCTGTTATTCGTCATATTCAGCATGGGGCAGGCGCTAACCTATCTGATCAAGGATGAAGGCAAAACCGACCGTGTCGTCAATGCGTTGACGCGCCGTATCGGCGTCTCCGTGCTGATTTTTATCCTGTTGCTAATAGGACAGGCCGTGGGATTGATACAACCCCACGGCCTGTCCTGATGCTGGATTTTACTGCTGGTTTTACAGCCAGTAAACAAAGATAAACAGTCCCAGCCAGACCACATCCACAAAATGCCAGTACCATGCAACCGCTTCAAATGCGAAGTGGTTCTCGGGCGTGAAGTGGCCTTTGATAGCGCGGATCAGCATGACAATCAGCATGGTCGTACCCATGGTGACATGGAATCCGTGGAAACCTGTCAGCATGAAGAACGTGCTGCCATAAATGCCTGAATCCAGCGTCAGTCCCATTTCGTTGTATGCATGTATATATTCCTCAGCCTGAAAGGCCAGGAAGGTAATGCCCAGCGCGACAGTCGCCGCCAGCCACATCACCAGGCCCTTGCGGTTATTGGCGCGTAGCGCATGGTGTGCAATGGTCACGGTGACGCTGGAAGCCAGCAGGATAGCGGTGTTGACGGCAGGCAGTCCCCATGCGCCCATCTTTTCGGCTGGAGCAACATACTTGGTATTGTCCGGGTTGCTCAACACAGGCCAGATGGCTTCGAATGTCGGCCACAGATACTCGTGTGTGGCGGCATTATTGCCAGCGCCACCGAGCCACTGCGTCGCAAATATCCTTGCATAGAACAATGCGCCGAAGAATGCAGCAAAGAACATGACTTCCGAGAAAATAAACCACAACATACCGATGCGGAACGAGCGGTCAACCTGCTCATTGTAATTGCCGGCCATGGATTCGTTGATAACGGCGCCAAACCAGCCGAAGAACAGGTAGGCAATCAGCAGAAAGCCGACCGGTAGCAGGATGTTCAATTCTCCTGCGTGGATTGTATTGACTGCACCAATAACTGTTGTAGTTAACGCAATGGTACCAACCAGTGGCCATTTGCTTGGTTCAGGAATGTAATATTCGCCATGATTTGTTGTGGACATTGTTATATTTCCTGGTTTTTATCGACTAAAGTTTATGTAAATTGTTTATCTGGAAAGCGCCAGCGGAGCGCCGTTGGTTCCCGGTTTAACAAAAAATGTATAAGAAAGTGAAATGGTTTTGACGTCTTTCGGCAACTCCGGGTCTACGACAAACACAACCGGCATGTTTTTCACTTCGCCAGGCTCCAGTTTTTGTTCAGTAAAACAGAAACATTCTGTTTTCTGGAAGTAAGTGGCGGCGAGACCAGGAGCCACACTGGGAACCGCGTTCCCGGTTATCGCTGTTTCGGCTTTATTGTGCGCGACATATTCAATGCGCGTTGGCTGACCTGGATGCACTTTGATTGCTTTCGTCAAGGGTTTGAAATCCCAGGGCATGCTCCCATTCAGGTTGGCGACAAACTCGACCGTGATTTCCCGCGATTCATCCACTTTCATTTCCTCTGAAAGCGTGACCTTGTCGCCGGTTTTGCCATTGATGCCGGTAACGTCGCAAAATACGTCATACAGAGGCACCAGCGCAAAACCGAAACCGAACATGCCGACAACGATTAACAGCAGGCGAGTGATAACACGTTTGTTATCACTCGCGTCACTGTTTTTGCTGTTCGTATTCAAATCAACTGCCCGGTTCGGGTTGATGGCCGATTATTTAACCTGTGGCGGCGTGGTAAAGCTGTGGAACGGCGCCGGTGAAGGCAAGGTCCATTCCAGGCCGTGCGCGCCCTCCCATACCTGGTCGGTGGCTTTTACAGTTGATTTGCCGCGTGTTGTCTTGATGACATTGTAAAGGAAAATCAATTGTGAGAAACCGAAGGCAAATGCGCCGATGGAAGCCATCATGTTGAATTCAGCGAACTGCAGGCTGTAGTCCGGGATGCGGCGTGGCATGCCGGCCAGGCCGACAAAATGCATCGGGAAGAAAAGCACGTTTGCAGATATGGCGGTCAGCCAGAAATGCAACTTGCCCAGTTTTTCATCGTACATGTTGCCGGTCCACTTCGGTATCCAGAAGTAAACAGCGGCCATAATACCGAAGGCGGCGCCGGTTACCAGTACATAGTGGAAATGCGCTACCACAAAGTAGGTGTCATGATACTGGAAGTCAGCCGGCGCGATGCACAGCATCAAGCCGGTAAAGCCGCCTATGGTGAACAGGAAAATGAATGCAATGGCGAACAGCATCGGGGTCTCAAAGGTCATGGAGCCTTTCCACATGGTGCTGACCCAGTTGAATACTTTTACGCCAGTCGGCACGGCAATCAGCATGGTGGCGTACATAAAGAACAGTTCGCCAGCGACTGGCATGCCGGTAGTGAACATGTGATGCGCCCATACAATGAATGACAGGAAGGCGATGGAAGCGGTTGCATATACCATTGAGCTGTAACCGAAAATCTTCTTGCGCGCGAAGGTCGGGACAATTTCAGAGATAATGCCGAAAGAAGGCAGAATCATGATGTATACCTCGGGGTGGCCGAAGAACCAGAATACATGCTGGAACATGACCGGGTCGCCGCCACCGGCGGCGTCAAAGAAGCTGGTGCCAAAGTTGCGGTCGGTCAGCATCATGGTGACCGCGCCCGCCAGAACTGGCATCACGGCAATCAGCAGGTAGGCGGTAATGAACCAGGTCCAGACAAAAATCGGCATCTTCATGTATGTCATGCCAGGGGCGCGCATGTTCATGATGGTGGCGATAATGTTAATGGAGCCCATGATGGATGAGATGCCCATCAGGTGCACCGAGAAGATAAAGAAATCGGTTGAAGCGGGGCCAAACTTGGTGGACAGGGGGGCGTAGAATGTCCAGCCGAAGTTGGGCGCCGAGCCCATGCCCATGATGCTCATGATCAGGCTGGCGATCAGCAGGCCGAAAGCGCCTGGCAGCAACCAGAAACTCCAGTTGTTCATGCGGGGCAGAGCCATATCCGGAGCGCCAATCATCATCGGCACCATCCAGTTCGCAAGGCCGACAAAGGCCGGCATAATCACGCCGAATACCATAATGAGACCATGCAGGGTAGTCATCTGGTTGAAGAACTCGGGCTCAACCAGTTGCAGGCCCGGCTGGAACAGTTCGGCGCGAATCACCAGCGCCAGTGAGCCACCAACAAAGAACATGATGAAACTGAACCACAGGTACATGGTTCCAATGTCTTTATGGTTGGTGCTGAACAGCCAGCGGCCAATGCCAGTGGGTTTGTGATCATGATGATCGTGATGCTCTTCGATAACAGCGCTCATAGTTGCCCCTTGTATCTTGTCTATCTGTGTTATTCAAAAATATTCAAATCGTTTGAATTCGTATATCGGTTTGCCGGCTTATCGCATGGCCTTGACGTCGGATGGTTGCGCCATGTCGCCGGTATCGTTGCCCCAGGCGTTACGCTCATAGGTAACAACAGCAGCAAGGTCAACGTCATTCAGTTGACCGCCAAAGGCCTGCATGGCGGTGCCAGCAACGCCGTGCATAACCGTTGACAGGTGTTTGCTGATATCACCGGTAGCAATCGGGCTGCCTTTCAGCGCCGGGAAGACATTTGGCAGGCCTTCACCGTTGGCCTGATGACAACCTGCGCAGAAGGTGCCGTAAACCTGTTCGCCCTTGGCTATCAGCTCGGCCTTTGTCCAGGTTTTGCTGGCGGAAGCGGCGACTTCAGCGGCGGCGGCTTTCTGGCTATCAACCCATGCAGCATAGTCTTCCTTGCTGAGCGCTTCCACCACAATCGGCATGAAACCGTGGTTGGCGCCGCACAGTTCTGCGCATTTGCCGCGGTAGACGCCGGGCTCAGGCACGTTGATCCAGCTTTCATTAATGAAACCCGGAATGGCGTCTTTTTTCACGCCAAACTGGGGCACCCACCAGGAATGGATGACATCGTTTGACGTGAACAGCAAGCGCACTTTGGTATCAACCGGCACTACCAGGCGGTTGTCGACATCCAGCAAGTATTTGTCATCCTTTGGCACCTCCGCATTGGTAGACAGGCTGAGAGCCTTGGGCGTGGCTATGTTACTGAAGTAGCTGATATCTTCAGCTTTTTCGCCAACGTTGTAATCATAATGCCATTTCCACTGGTAGCCGGTGACCTTGATGGACATATCCGGGCTGGATACGTCTTCCATCGCCAGCAGGGTCTTGGTGGCGGGGATAGCCATCACAATCAGGATGACAAACGGGATAATGGTCCACAAAATTTCCAGCGTGGTGCTTTCGTGGAAGTCGGCCGGCTGGTGGCCTTTTGATTTGCGGTGGTTGATGATGGAGTAAATCATGGCGCCAAACACAACGATGCCGATGCCGACACAAATCCACATTACCATGGTATGGATTTCATAAGCGCTCTGGCTGAATTCAGTTACACCGGGGACCATATTGAGCTGGTAATCCGCGAACGATTGTCCGCTTAACAGCATTAGCCCAAACAAACCGGCAACACGGATGGCTGCAATCATGTTGACTCCTGACAAGTAAATTTTAGTTTTAAATTCTTATTCATACCCTGACGTTGCCAGCACTCATAAATAGCGTGTTAGGAAGTCGGCGGCGACTTATCACATGTTTTTTTCGCTGTAACTGACCTGAATCAAAATTTGCCAGAGTAGTAACGGCGCGTATTGTATTTTTTATACAAGGTTAATTCAAGCTAAATCACGAGAAATTGGGCTGGAAAAGGCTGAAAACAATGAAATTGTTTGCAGGCCTTGATGAGTTTTTTATATGGCGGGATAAAATTTTCAAAAAACCTGTATCGCGCCTGTTATATAAGTGTTTTCTTATGTGTTTGCACATCCATAAATATAAGAAAACACTTATTTTCTAATATAAAAATGGAATTCGAAACCGGTTTTGTCATTTTTTCGTTTGTCTGGCGGTTTTTGCCATTTTTGCTTTTTGCACGCAACTTAGCTGGCAAGCGCGCACCGCCTGATGCAGCAGATCGATTACTTTGGGCCGGGGAAAGGACACGCGCCAGGCGAGCACCACCGTGCGTTTGGGAGCGGGGTTGGCGAAGCGGCGAATCGCGAGCAGACGCTGGGAATAACGGTCGGCGCCGGCAGCGGTGCAGGGCAGTACGGTCACGCCCAGGCCAGACACCACCATATGCCGGATGGTTTCCAGCGAGCCGCCTTCAATCGCATGCGGCAGGTCGCCTTCGAGACCGGGTTTGGGCACGCAAGCGGGGCAGGCGTCGATGACGTGGTCGCGGAAACAGTGACCGGCGCCGAGCAGCAGCACGGTTTCATCTTCCAGTTGCTCCGCCTTGATGGTTTTGCGCGTGGTTAATGGATGACTGGCGGGCAACAGCACCACAAAGGGCTCATCATACAGCTTGACGCTGACGATGCCCTGTTCCTCAAACGGCAGCGCGACGATAATCACATCCAGTTCGCCCTGTTTGAGTTTTTCCTTAAGCACGGAGGTGTAGTTTTCTTCAATCACCAACGGCATCTGCGGCGCCATCTCGCGCAGCGTGGGTATCAGTTCGGGAAACAAATAAGGGCCAATGGTATATATTGCGCCGATGCGCAATGGCCCGGCAAGCTGATCCTTGCCGTGCTGGGCGATCAGTTTTACGGTTTCCGCCGATTCCAGCGCGCGCTGCGCCTGTTCGATAATCTGCTCGCCAACCGGCGTCAGGCCGACTTCCCCGGCGCGGCGTTCGAAGATCGTTACGCCAAGTTCATCTTCCAGTTTTTTCACTGACACGCTCAAGGTCGGTTGGCTGACATGACATGCCTTGGCCGCACGGCCAAAATGTTTCTCGCGGGCGACGGCGATAATGTAGCGCAGTTCGGTAAGCGTCATGGCTGGCCTCAGTCTCAGGTGGATTTTGTATTTTAGTTAACATCAATTATGCGAATCGGTGCAATGGTTTTTAATTATGATAAGTGTTTCCTAATATTAATAATCACTAATTAATATCTGATAGTTTTAGACTAAAACGCGCATTGAAAATAACTAATGGCAATCACCGGGGAGCATGGACACAATAGATTGTGTATAAATTTGCAGCGCAGTTATGAAGCTGCTGCACACTGAATGAAGAAAAACAATCACCATTTACATTCGTTAGGGACTATGGAGAACATTCTATGAAACGCTCATTATCATTTGCGATCATTATCGGGCTGGCCAGCGGCTCCTCGCTGGCTGCGCCACTGGGTCTGCCGCCAGCGCCGATTCCGGCAGACAATCCACAAACCCCGGCGAAAATCAAACTCGGCGACCGTTTGTATCACGACAAACGCCTCAGCGCGGACGGCAAAGTCGCCTGCGCCACCTGTCATGCCGAGGACAAGGGCTTTACCGACAATCTGCCGGTTGCCAAAGGCTTCCGCGGCCAGACCGGCACCCGTAGCGCGCCGACCGTCATCAACGCAGCGTATTACACCAGCCAGTTCTGGGACGGTCGCGAGCCGGATCTGGAAGGGCAGTCCAAGGGGCCGTTCATCAACCCGGTGGAAGGCGGTCTGGAAAACCACGACATGCTGCTGAAAAAAGTGCGCGCCGACAAGCAGTACAACCGGGCGTTCAAGCAGGTGTTTGGCGTCAGCGGCAAGGACATCACCATTGATCATGTAGCGAAGGCGATAGCCAGTTTCGAGCGCACCATCATTGGTGGTGATTCCGCCTTCGACCGTTATCAATATGGCGGTGACGACAAGGCTTTGAGCGCATCCGCCAAACGCGGGCTGGAACTGTTCCGAAACAAGGCGCGTTGCGTGTCCTGTCACACCATTGAGCAGACCCAGGCGCTGTTCACCGACAACCGTTTCCATAACATCGGCGTGGGCTTCAAAAAGATACAGGGCAAAGAGGCCAGAACCGCGGCTGCGTTTCTCCAGAAAAAGCACAATTCGAAAGTCAATCTTGACGTCACCGTGCTCACCAATGAAAACATATCAGAACTCGGTCGCTTTGCTGTGACCGGCAACATGACCGAAGTCGGCGCATTCAAAACCCCGACGCTGCGCAATATCGACCTGACGGCGCCGTATATGCACGATGGCAGTCTGGAAACGCTGGAAGACGTGATTGATTTTTACAATAACGGTGGTCGCGTCAAGGAAACTGATCCGGTGTCCGGCTTCCTCAGCGGCGGCATCAAACCGCTGGGTTTGAGCAAGCAGGAGAAAAAAGACCTGGTCGCGTTTCTGAAATCATTGACCACGCCTAAATACGCAAAGCTGGCGGGTAAACAGGAGTAAACAATCATGAGCAAAACATTCAACCGACGGGATTTCCTGAAACGCAGCGCGGTGGTGGCCGCCGGCGCCTTGCCGCTGAGCACCATTGAGATTGCGTTCGGTAAAAACAATCCGCAAAACTTTACCTTTGCCTATATTTCCGACTCGCACATCACTCATATAAAGGGCAACAAGTTTGTGCGCAACTGGGACAGGGGACTGATACGCGCCGTGGCGGAAACCAACCTGATGGACCCGAAGCCGGACTTTGTTTTCTATGGTGGCGATATCGCGCAGCTTGGCAAGCCCGAGGAAATCGATCATGGTCTGGAAATTCTGTCCGGCCTCAGTCCCAAAGTGCATTACGTCATGGGCGAGCATGACTATTATGTCGACCTCGGTGAATACTGGCGCAAGCAACTGGGCCCGGATCATTACAGCTTCGATCACAAGGGCGTGCATTTTGTGGTGCTCAACAGCATTCTCACGCATGAAAAATGGATGCACAAAAAATGGCCCAGTGGCATGGATCGCATGAAACAGATGGCGCGGCTGGATAATCCAAACGGCCAGCCATTTATGGTGGGCGACGCCCAGCGCAAGTGGTTGAAGAACGACCTCGCCAAGGTGTCCAAAGACACGCCGGTGGTGGTGTTCTCGCATTCGCCGATTCAGAAAATCTACAAGGGCTGGAATTTCTGGACCGATGACGCCGAGCAGGTGCAGGCCTTGCTGAAACCGTTCAACAAGGTGACAGTGATTTACGGCCATGTGCACCAGATTCAGTACAACCAGATCGGCAATATCAGTTTCCACTCTGCGATGGCGACCGCCTGGCCGTGGCCGTATCCCAAGACCTATGTGCAAAAGGCCAGCTACATGCCCAAGTTGACGGTCGAGATGAACCGCGCCGATCCGTTCTTCGAGCGCGACGCCACCGGCTGGCAGTTCATCAACATGGATACCGGCAATGTCGACATGCATTATGTGCTGCCGGAAAACCAGAACCGCGTGGTCGCGTTTGATAAAAAAGCAGGCCATCCAGTTGACCGGGATTTCCAGGATTCGGCCAAACGTATCCCACCGCAAAAGCACTTTTAACAAGGTGAAAGGAGAATGACTATGCAGATAACAATCATACACGCTTTGATCGGCATGCTGGCGTCAACGACCATGCTGGCGACAAGCGCGCAGGCGGATATGTTTACCGAAGCCGACCTGAAGCGCTGGAATGACGAGTTCATGGCGGTGGTCAACAAGGGCGAGAAAGTCTTTCACGGCGGCTTCAGGAGCAAGAACACCGTGTCCTGTGACCAGTGCCATCCGAACGCGACCAACATCCACCCGGAAACCTATCCGAAATTCCAGCAACAGTTGGGCAAGGTGGCGGTGCTGGGTGAAATGATTAACTGGTGCATCATGAACCCGCTGGAAAGCGAACCGCTGGCGCTGGACGACCCGGACATGGTGGCGCTGCAAGCCTATATTCACTATGAGCGTCGCGGCGTCAAACTGGAGCCGGGCAAGCACTAGCTGGCCGGTCGTGTGCTGCATGAACCAAGCCACGCGCGGGTAGTGCGTGGCTTTTTTATTATGCTTCTTTATTGGTAAACATAAACTTACAGAGCAAACTTCATTGCAAATGGCGTTATCCAGGTAAATACACTATTTAACATAATATACATTATGCATAGTAACGTGTGGTTTGACTTTGGAGTTAGCACCGGATGCGTGAACATTCCAGCGACACATTTGTCACAGAGTTGACTATAAATAACTGTGGCAATTCCTACTCCGTCAGATCAATGACCCGAAAGCATTCAGGGAGACTTATCTTGTACAAATACATCACTACATTGCTGCTGGTGTTTAGCCTGCAAACTGCTTACGCTGTCAATGCGCCTCAATTCAGTCTCAAGGACAGCGCCGGTAAAACCGTGTCGCTCAAGCAATACCGCGGCAAGGTAGTCTTTGTCGATTTCTGGGCGTCTTGGTGTACACCATGCAAGCAATCTTTTCCGTTCATGAATGAACTGCACGAGCGTTACGACAAAAAGGGGCTGAAAATTATCGGCATCAATCTGGATACGGAAAAAAAGGACGCTGACAGGTTTCTGAAACAGGTCAAGGCAGACTTTACCATCGCCTTTGATCCGTCCGGCAAGACGGCGGAACAATACGACTTGCAGGTTATGCCCAGCTCCTACCTGATCGACCGCAATGGCAGGCTGGTGTATTTGCATCGGGGTTTCAAGGCCGGCGACAAGCGCGAAATGGAAGAAAAAATTGTACAGGCGCTGAAAGCCCGCTGATCACGGCATTTGTGACAGCAATGCCGTGCAAAAGCCTGCTGTATTGATACAGCAGGCTTTTTTATTCCCAGACGATGCGGTTGCGCCCTATCTGTTTCGCCTTGTACATGCGGTTGTCAGCACTCATCAGGGTTTCCTGTATGCTGTTATATTCACGGAAATTGGCTAGCCCCATCGATACCGTCACGCTCAACGCAGGCGCCAGATCGTTGAAGTTATAGTTCTCCAGCGTGCTACGGATACGCTCGGCGATGGTCTTGGCCTGTTCGATGTCGGTGTTGTTCAACAGCACCACAAACTCCTCGCCACCGAAGCGCGCCGCATAATCGATTTCACGAATGGAGCGTTTGAGAATGTCGGCAAAGGTTTGCAGTACCTTGTCGCCGGTATGATGGCCGAAACTGTCATTGACATATTTGAAATGATCCAGGTCAGCGAACACAATGACAAAATCGCTGTCGTCACGTTCTGACCAGGCTTTCTGCTTGCCGAGTATTTCCATAAAGCGACGTCGTGTGGTCAGGCCGGTCAGGTCATCGGTGGTCGCCAGTTTGCGATTTTCTTCCAGCGCGCGCGTCAGCTTGATGTTTTGCAACCGGTTGCGCTCGCGCAACTGACTGGCGGCGGAGCCGGTATACACCATCAACACACAAGTCAGCGAGAAACCAATGAAGTAAAGGATTTCACGGTCAAGATGCAGCCGCAGCGGCTGATTGATATACAAGGCAATCAGCACCGCCAGATACCCCAGCAGGGTAATCACGGTGATGGTGAGAAACTGTCGTGATGTCAGTCGAAACGTGCCAAAGCTGAGCAAGGCAAAAAACGCCATCAGCATGATGCCGCGCAAATCGTTGAGCATGTATACCGCCAGCAGCATGAACGGTATTGACCAGTACATTTGCGCCAGGGTCATGCTGGGGTCTTTCAGTTTGAGGTTGAGACCGCTGCGAATGATAAAAGTAAAGGTCAACAGGCCCGCCCAGTACGCGCCCAGCACAATCAGAAGAAACTGCGCATCGGTGCGGAAATAGCCTTTTATATGCAGGTAAAAGCCGATGATGGTGTAAATAAAGGATGCGGCAAGCGCAGCAAAGTGACGTTTCAGTCGCAGGCGTTGTTTGGGTTCATCCGGTAAAAAGCGTTTCACTGTTTATGACTTCCCTGCCAGGCTGAACAGCCGGTAAAAATTGTTGCGGGATATTTCGGCAATATGCTCGACGCTGGTGTTGCGCAATTCGGCCAGCTGTTCAGCCACATGTTTTACCAGTATCGGTGTATTCTGTTTGCCGCGATGCGGTTTCGGCGCCAGATAAGGCGAGTCGGTTTCAATCAGCAGGCGCTCATCCGGAATGCTGCGTGCGACTTCACGCAGCGCATCCGCATTGTTGAAGGTGACGATGCCGGAAAACGAAATCATGAAGCCGAGTTGCATCGCCTGCTCGGCAAAGTCCTGTGTTTCGGTAAAACAATGAATCACGCCGCCGCATTGCTGCGCATTTTCTTCACGTAAAATATCGAGGGTGTCGTCTGCGGCGTCGCGGGTGTGAATAATTACCGGTTTGTTGTGTTTGACAGCGCAACGCAGGTGCTCGCGAAAACGTTGCTGCTGCCATTGCGGGTCGCCCTTGTGATAATAATAATCGAGGCCGGTTTCACCGATGGCCACTACCCTGTCGTCTGCGGCGAGCCGGTCAAGTTTGCCGGCGTCCAGCGCGCTGGATTGATCCGCCATCGGGTGCACGCCAACCGATACCGAAACAAACGGATACGACTCTACCCTGCTGCGCATCTCGTCATAGCTGTCAAGATCAATGCTGACGCACAGCATGTGCTCGATACCGGCTTGCCGGCATTGCGTCATCAGGTTATCGAATGTGTTGTCAAACGCATCGAGTTTGATGCGGTCAAGATGGCAGTGTGAATCCACGAACATGTACGGCAGTCCGCCCGCAAGGCAAGGTGTTAAAAGAAAATACGTTTATCTGCTGCAAGCCGCAGCAGCCATGTTTTTTGGCGTCATTTTATCGCATTGATTGCATGCGGGGCACGCAATCAATGCGTTTACATGGTGTGTGTAATGCGATCCGCTTTCATGGCGCCGGCAAGATGCGTCTCGATTTTGTTGCGCGTCTGCCCCTTGTCCTGTGGCGAGAACTGTACGCCAATGCCTGTGGCGCGGTTGCCCTGCGCACCCTGCGGGGTTACCCAGATGATTTTGCCAGCAACGGGTAGGCGTTCGGAATCGTCCATCAGGGTGAGCAGCATAAAGACTTCATCACCCAGATCATAGGTTTTGTTGGTGGGGATAAACAAACCGCCGTTTTTCACAAACGGCATATAGGACGCATACAGCGAGCCCTTGTCCTTGATGCTGAGCGACAGCATTCCGGGTCTGGCGGCATTGGCACTCATGGGGAACCCTTTTGTTTTTCAGTTGTTATTGTTCAGTATTTCCGAGTCCACGGACTCATACCTCATCCCACGATATTAGCAGAGATTCCCACAACAATTGCGGATTCAGCGCGATGGATTCCTGGCGAATGGCTTCACACAGGCCGTCGTAAAAGCGAAACAGGCGGGCGCTGTCGGCCTGCGCGGCAATCACGCCGATGGATTGGCGCGCTGCGGCATTGACCAGCGTCGCGGGTGTATCAGCAGCTGTTTTCAGCTTGATGATGTCGCTGACCCAGTCCAGGCAGCAACTCAGCGCGGGATATTTCGGCAGTTTGGCCAGCTCGGCCGCGTACATCAGGGCTGACTGGCGCCTGGCTCGGGCGAGCATGGCGTTGGCCACCGCTTCCCTGCCCGCGGCATCGAGTACGGTCTTGCCGGATGGCTCATCGTCCACCGCCAGCAAGGGCGCGCCATGCGCCTGCGCCAGCCGGTTTTCCGCATCGCTCACGCCCTGCTGCTGCAGCCAGTCCAGCGCCAGGCGCCGCTCCGGTATCGGGAACGCCAGTTTCTGGCAACGGCTGCGGATAGTAATCGGAATCAGGTGAGGTCTGGCGCTGTGCAGAATCAGCACCGTGTCTTCGCCGGGCTCCTCCAGTGTTTTCAACAGGCTGTTGGCGGCGGCGTGCGCCATTTTGTCAGCCTGTTCGATGACGGCCACACGCCGGCCCTGCATCTGGCTGGTGGTGGAGAGGCGCTCGATCAGCTCGCGCACCGCGTCGATTTTGATGCTGAGCACCGGGTTGTCGCTTTTCGACGTTTTTGGCGGCGCTGGCTTGAGCAGCATGAAATCCGGGTGGTTACCGGCATCGAGCAGTTTGCAACTGTGGCAGCTTCCGCAGGCCAGACCTTTGGCATCAGGCTGTTCACATAAAAGTGAGCGCGCCAGCGCATCGGTGAAGACGCGCTTGCCGACGCCATTCGGGCCGGTCAGCAACAGCGCATGCGGCAGGCGTTGCTGTTGCATGGCCTGCTGCAATTGTCGCCATTGTGATTGTTGCCACGGGTATAGCATATTCAGTATGTTACATTCACAATTTAAAGTATTTCATAATCCAGAAGCACGCGCTTGATCTGGGTCTGCACCTGTTCCAGCGGCAGGCTGGCGTCGACCAGCGCGATGCGGTGTGGGTAGCGTTGCGCAAGCTGGCGGTAGCAGTCTCGCACGCGCTGGAAAAAATCGTCTTTTTCTTTCTCGATGCGATCCGGCGCGCTGCGGCGACCGGCGCGCGAACGTCCGACATCGATCGGCGCGTCCAGCACAATCGTCAGATTGGGCCGCAAGTCGCCCTGCACCCAGGTTTCCAGTTGTGCGATTTTTTCCTCGCCGAGCTGACGGCCGCAGCCCTGATAGGCGTAGGTGGCTTCGGTGAAGCGGTCGCACAGCACCATTTTACCCGCCTTGAGTGCCGGTAGTATCACTTTGTCCAGATGCTCGGCGCGGGCGGCGAACATCATCAGCAACTCGGCATCGGCGCTCATCGCCTCGCCCTGATGATGCAGCAGAATGTTGCGCAGCGCCTCGCCCAGCTCGGTGCCGCCGGGTTCACGCGTCACCACGCAGCTGTGGCCAGCCTCCTGTAGCAGGTTTTCGATAAACTGCAGGTTGCTGGTTTTGCCGACGCCTTCGATGCCTTCCAGGGTGATGAATTTACTCATGTCTTGACGATTTAACCTTATTTGCCGCGCTGGTGAATATCCACCATTTTTTCATGTTGCGCCAGCGTGGTGGAAAAAATATGCCGCCCCGATTTATCAGAGCTGGCGACAAAATACAGATAATCGGTTTCGGCCGGCTGCGTGGCGGCGGCGATGGCTTCCCTTCCCGGCATCGCGATCGGCGTTGGCGGCAGGCCGCTGCGGGTATAGGTGTTGTACGGCGTGTCCTTGCGTAGGTCACGGAAACGGATATCACCCCGGTAGCTGTCGCCCATGCCGTAAATCACCGTCGGGTCGGTCTGCAGGCGCATGCGCTTGCGCAGCCGGTTGATGAATACCCCGGCAATCAGCGGCCGCTCTTCTGCAACCGCGGTTTCCTTTTCGACGATGGAAGCCAGTATCAGCGCCTCATACGGCGTTTTCAGCGGCAGGTCGGGCTGCCGGTTTTGCCAGTGTTGTTGCAGGCTTTGTTGCAGCGCCTGATGCGCGCGCAGCAGCAGCTCGCGGTCGGCTGTGTTGCGGTTGATGTAATAGGTGTCTGGCAGAAACTGGCCTTCCGGGTGCAGGGGCTGCTCATCGCTGCTGAGTCCCAGCTGCTTCATGATAGCCTGTCCGGACAGTCCCTCCAGCGTGTGTCTGATTTGTGGATGCGCGTTGATAGCCTGCATCATCTGTTTGAAATTCCAGCCTTCCACCAGGGTGATGCTGTACTGTTTGACCTCGCCGCGCAGCATTTTGTCGAGCAGGCTGGCCAGGGTGTCGCCGGGTTGGAGTTCATATTCGCCCGCCTTGAGCCGGGTGTCGATGTCCTGCGAGCGTGTCCACAGTCGAAACAGACGCGGATGATCCAGCAGTCCTTTTTGCTGCAACTGCTTGCTTAGCGCATGGATGCTGCTGCCGCTGTCAAACGCCACCACCACGGGTTGTTCGATTGGCAGTGGTTGCGCCAGCCAGTTGCGCAGGCCCGCATAGGTCGCCACCAGCGCCAGCGCAGCGCACAGCATCGCGGTGATGATATAGCGGCTGAAGCGGTAGGGTTCAGAGGCTTGTGGCATGGTCCTTCTCGTGTCGGGCTAATTGCGCGGCCAGTTGCTGGCAGTGTGCAATGCTGGCCAGTGTTATATCGTCAAGCTGGCGCACCGGCCATAGCCCGATCAGGCTGTTGCTGAAAAAAATTTCGTCCGCTGTGAGCACATCCTGTGGCGTAACATCGCTTATTCGGCATGACCAGCCTGCCTCGGCCGCCAGCGCAAGAACTTGTTGCCGGATGACGCCGTCCACCCCGGCATCGCGCAGCGCGGGTGTATGCAACACGCCCTGCTTGATGAAAAACAGGTTGCTCATGCAACCTTCAACCACCCGGCCCTGCTGGTCAAGCATGATGCCTTCCTGACAACCTTTGTCCAGCGTGTTGCGCGCCAGCACATTGTCCAGCCGGTTGAGATGCTTGATGCCGGCCAGCGCGGGGTTGGCGGACAGACGATGCTGGCAAAAGCCGGCGCGTATGCCCTGCTGGTAAAACTGTTCGTCATATTGCGGCATGGCGCTGAGCTGGACGATGCGCGTTGGCTGGCTGGTTTTGCTGACGGCGTAACCGCGCTCGCCACTGCCCCGGGTGAGGATGATTTTAATCACTCCCGTATCCGGACTTGATTGCAGCAGGTTGCGAATATCCTGCTCGAAAACAGATTGCGGCGGACAGGCAATCCGCAGTGTTTGCGCCGAGGTTTGCAAACGCCGGTAATGTTCCTGCCAGTAACACAGCTTGCCATCCATCAGTTTGATGGTTTCAAACAAACCGTCACCGTAGTGCAGACCACGGTCATCCACGGACAGATATTCAGCGTCGATGCCGTTGATCAGTGTGCGCTTTGGTGTGTTATCGACTTGCATCTCAGTGTTCGAATGCCTTCAGCAGGCCGGCTGCCTTGGCGCGGGTTTCCGCCAGTTCGGCCTGTGCTTCAGAGTCTGCCACGATACCACCGCCAGCGCGAAACTGAATCCGCTGGCCGCTGCGCACCAGCGTGCGAATCAGGATGTTGCTGTCCATGCCGCCGTCGCGGTTGATGTAGCCCAGCGTACCGGTGTAAGCGCCGCGCGGCTGTTGTTCCTGCTCGGCCAGAATTTCCATGCAGCGCACCTTGGGGCAGCCGGTGATGGTGCCGCCGGGAAACACCGCGCGCAGCACATCGCCCGGCAACACGCCGGGTTTAAGCTTGCCGCGAATATTGGACACGATGTGATGCACATGGCGCCAGCTTTCCAGTGTCAGCAGTTCGTTGACATGAATGCTGCCGGGCCGACAGATACGGCCCAAGTCGTTACGCTCCAGGTCAATCAGCATGATGTGCTCGGCCTGTTCCTTGGGATGTTGCATCAGTTCCTGCGACAGGCGTGCATCATCCATTTCACCTGTCGCGCGCGGTCGGGTGCCGGCGATAGGCCGGGTTTCGACCATACCATTGCGCACGCTGACCAGCCGCTCGGGTGAGGAGCTGATGATGCTGAAATCATCAAACCTTGCCAGCGCGGCGAACGAGCCCGGGTTGGCGCGCGCCAGCGCGTTGAATAGTTCGGCGTCGTGCGGATTATTCGCAAGCGTCAGCCGCCATTGCCGAGACAGGTTGGCCTGAAAGATATCGCCATCGACGATGTACTGCTTGATGCGCGCCACCTGCTGTAAATACGGCGCTTCATCGTCTTCGTTGCAGCGTGCGATGGAGATTGCAGACAATGGCGATGAGGTGAGCTGCGCAATGTCTTCGCTGATGCTGTCGATACAGGCGGCGTAATCATTTTCAGCCACGACCATGGCGGTTTGCTGCTGGTGATCCACAATCACGGCCGCCAGCATGCGGGTGGCGCAGGCGATGATGTCGCCGTCGGCTAGTGGCGGCAGTTGCAAGCATGGCTCGATTTGCTGCGCCAGTTCATAGCCCAGATAGACAAACCAGCCGCCGGTGAAGGGTAAGTCCGTGACGGGTGATTCAATACGGTTATCAGCAAACCAGCGGTTAAAACTGCGTAGAAAATCGCCCTGCTGGTGATACTCTTTCATACCATCCAGCTGAAAATCATGCCTCAGCAACAGGCTTTGTTGTGGACAGGCGAACAGAATGTCATAGCGCGCCTGCGCCTTGCCGGTATCGCCGGCAAGCAGGCCGGCGGTGCTGATTAAAGCGAAGGGATATTTGTCAGGAAAACGGCGATGCAGCGCAATCAGATCGGGAATGGCTGACAGCCTGAGGCTTTGAAACACGCTGGCTGTCATGCAGAAAGCTGCACTGCCTGTTCAATCAGGCAAGCTTTTTGAACACAAGCGTGCCATTGGTGCCGCCAAAGCCAAACGAGTTGGAGACGGCAATGTCGATTTTCATCTCGCGCGCGGTGTTGGGCACATAGTCGAGGTCGCAGCCTTCACCGGGGTTATCCAGATTGACCGTCGGCGGTGCAACCTGATCCTGCATCGCCATGATGGAGAACACCGCTTCGATGCCGCCGGCGGCGCCGAGCAGATGGCCGGTCATGGATTTGGTGGAGCTGATGGCGACCTTGTGCGCATGCTCGCCCAGGGCTTTCTTGATGGCGTTGGTTTCTGCGACGTCGCCAGCCGGGGTGGAGGTGCCGTGGGCGTTCACATAATCCACCTCGTCGGCATTGACGCCGGCGTCGTTCAGCGCCAGTTGCATGCAGCGCGCCGCGCCGCTGCCGTCCGCCACCGGCATGGTCATGTGATAGGCGTCGCTGTTGTAGCCAAAGCCGGCGATTTCGCAATAGATTTTGGCGCCGCGCGCTTTGGCGTGTTCGTATTCTTCCAGCACCACCACGCCGGCGCCGTCGCCCAGCACAAAACCGTCGCGATCAGCATCCCAGGGACGGCTGGCGGCGGCGGGGTCGTCATTGCGGGTCGACAGCGCGCGCGCCGCGGCAAAGCCGGCCACGCCCAGCGGTGACGAGGCTTTTTCCGCGCCCCCCGCCAGCATCACATCCGCATCACCATATTTGATGATGCGCGCGGCTTCGCCGATGCTGTGGGTGCCGGTGGAACAGGCGGTGACCAGCGCAATATTGGGGCCTTTGAGGCCATGCTTGATCGACAGGTTGCCGGAAATCATGTTGATGATGGAGCCAGGCACAAAGAACGGCGAAATCTTGCGCGGGCCGGATTTGGCCAGCCTTTCATGGCTGGCTTCAATCATCGGCAGACCGCCGATGCCGGAGCCAATCGCGGTGCCGACGCGTTCAGCGTTGGCCTCGGTAATCTCCAGGCCGCAATCCTGCAGGGCTTCTTCGGCGGCGACCAGCCCGTAATGGATGAAGATATCCATTTTTTTCTGGTCTTTGGGAGAAATAACCGGGGAGGCGTCAAAGTTTTTGACGGTGGCGGCTATTTTTGCCGAAAAGGCTTCGGTGTCGAATTCATCAATCGCCGCCACGCCGGTGACGCCCGCCTTGATGTTGTCCCAGGAAGATT
>JALWPK010000038.1 GCA_026995045.1 Gammaproteobacteria bacterium
CCATTTTGAGTAATTGGGAAAACACGGTATTATGATGACTCAAGGCCTGCACTCCTTCTTGTTTTTCAATGATTTGTCGCGATTTCATTGTATCAAAACAAGCGGGTTTTCAGGCCTTTTTTGTAGGCTCTTAATGGGACACTAGTGTTTCCTTTTATAAGCCGTTTTTTACCACATATCTGGCAGGTAGCCTTTATTCCAAGCCACTTGTCATTCACATCACCAACACGTTCCTTAACATCGTTTATTGTCATGCCAACTTTAACGCGCTGAGCCTTCTTGTTTTCTAGAATATATACAGCGCCGTATAGCTCTTGAAAATTGCTCATACTTTAGGCCTAACAATAAATTCTTGTATCACCCAATCATCATCGCCGGCTCCGGCACATCATAGTCAAAGCCGTTGCCATTCCATCTCGCTTTTGTACCCCGCATTTTGTAGGTATCACCCTGGTTCCATTGACTGCCGACATGCTCATCAATCAAATCCGGGATATACACCACCTCCCCTATCTGTATGTCATCCGGCACAATGTAGGCAGCGAGCGGGAAGGTATCAATACGCGGGTGA
Organism: Gammaproteobacteria bacterium; assembly: GCA_026995045.1. GTDB lineage: Bacteria > Pseudomonadota > Gammaproteobacteria > SZUA-229 > SZUA-229 > S139-92. Next base: position 572 of record JALWPK010000038.1, read on the forward strand.
TACCAGACGGTCTCACCTGATCCCATATACCGGGTATCACCATGAAAATAATATTCACCGCTGGCTTCATCAAACTGGATGATAATCTTCTGTTTGATTTTGCGGTTCTCTTTGATTGTGTGCAGTAAAATGAAATAGCCTTCCAGCTGCTGTGCAGCCTGTATCTCTTTTTCATTTCGCGCGGTGCGGATGATTCGGTGTGGGTGCGCCTCGTCATGATCGACACAGAGTTCACGCCGCAGGAAGCCCAGATCCTCGTCGCTCCCGGCGCCGATGAATTCAATGTTATCGGCATCACTGCGGATAGCAACACAGGCGTGTGGGTCAACTTCAATCAACGCCCGGGCCTGCGCATCACTGTAGCCGGACAGGTCGATGACATATTTGTGGCACTGATTACAACGCCGTTTACGATCCGTATCCGTCATCGGCACCAGGTTATCCCAGCGCTTGTTCAGGGGACAATGTAATGTTTTGAGATAATCACCATCATCAGTCGACAACACGCCGGTATCTATGAAGTATTTCATTGTCCCCCTCCCCTTCAGTGACAAAAAGTTTCCGTCGGAAACTTACACTTTCAGCAAACTCATCTGTTCACTGTCCCGCACTCTGCTGGTAACTTTTTCGGGCTGCGCCCAGGTTTGTCTGAAACCGCGACGTTGCCACGATTGTGATTTCTCCTGGATCTGTTGATAGGAGTAATTACCGGCATCGGCTTCAAACAGCACCATCTCACCGGTCTGCGGATCGCTGTATATGGCATCCGGCAGGTGTTCACCAACCTGCTTGCGGTCATGGTCGGTGAATTTCGACGTGAGTCGAAAGTCATCCGGCCGCCCCAGCCGGAAATAGGCTTCGCTGGTGATCAGCTCATGATAATCGCTTCGGCTGCTGCCGGTACGCGGCAGGCGGCCACCCCAGGCGACGGCCATTTCGTGGCTGGAAAATTCGTAGGTTTTGATTCGGCCCTGCCCGGCAACATATATATTGCGGCTGCGTATCAGGCCGGCGTTGCGCAGGCGCTGCAATGAACGCGCGCCGCGTGTCTTCAAGTGGGCATAATGATGTGCTGCGGCTTGTGGTTCGGAAATGATTTGCACTCTGGCCAGGTCTCGCAAGAATTCCCGGTCAGCGGCGGTCAGCCGCAGCGCTTTTTCTGCGCCGGCGATTCCGAGCAGACGTTTGGTTTTCGGGTTGTAGTTCCGTCGTGTCATCCGTTTTTGTCCCGGCGCATATCCACAAGGGCCAACAGATCAAGGCTTCGCTTTGTCTACGCATTATTGAAGGAATGCTTCGACAGTCTCAGCGCCCTGTCGGGCATCTGGTGACTTTGTGGATATATTAAAAGCTTTGTGCGCGCAGCGCTATGGTTAACAATCTGCTGTGCAGATTGGCAGGCCGCGCCCGCGGCCGGAACGTCGCCACGCTTCTCCTTATATACCCTATCTGCGCAGCAGATTCCGACGAGGTCGCAGACCTCGCCAGCGGCACGCAAGTGCTGCGTTATCGAAGCGTAAGCGTAGCGAGGGCCGAGCCGCGAGCTTCACGGTAGTGAAGCCGCATGGCGAGGCGTCAGGTCAAGGCGCGGAGCGCGTGGTTTGTGCGGAAGCGCAAATCACCTTGGGTATGACCCGAGCTACGCGCAAACAGGCGGGCATGGGCACGCGGTGAAAACCTTGTTTGGTACGCTCTTCACTACCCCGCTCCGGAAATTTTCTCTGAAATTTTGTCTTCAGGAAATCATCGAAAAGGCAGTGGCGATGTCCGTTGATTTAACACTTTGTTTGGATGAAATCGTCAATCTCGATTTTCGCTCCTTTTAGTGCTAAACGCGCAGCAGGGAAGCTGCGCAATAGGCCGTGCGATAGCACGGGGCGAAGCCAGGATGGCGAAGGGTAGGTGGTCAGATTAACTCAAGTGCTTATAGTGTTATCAGCTGTTTGTTTGGGATTTATAAGTACAGGAAGTACACATTATTCGCAGCAGGGATGCTGCGTAAATAGGCTGCGCGTTAGCGCAGGGCGTAGCCAGGGAAGGCGAAGGGTAGGAGTTGTCATATACACAAATTCGATAACCTGATGAATTCACCTGTAACTAGATAAGACTATAAATATGACTGAAAAAGACTAGGATGGCGGGATATTTGAAAAATGCAAATAAAAACAAAGTGCTATCGAGATTGCTGCAAGGGTAAAACCATTTCTGGTACGTCTTAAAACCGATTACAGTACCCTATAAAACCACTTAGCGTACGCAGCAAAACCGTGTTTGGTACGGTGTAAAACCGAATCAGGTACGTCAGGCTGTGGATAAGCTTGGTTCCGCCAACGCATTGTTGCATTCGCCTGAAAATTCAGAAAGTTATTCAACTCACCGTGTCGTTCTGCCTAGGCATGCTTGTCTTCCAGTACAGCATAAAACCGGTTTTGGTACGCTGACCCCCTGCCCTTTTATAACGGGTGGCGTACAGTAAAACCGTGTTTGGTACACAGGTATCGCGCTTGTATCACTGATACAGGTGTTGCAATAACCCGTTTTGGTACGCAACTATCGGCGTGTGGCGTAAAGTCTGAAAGGCGTGGCCTTGCCGGTGCCTTCGATCACGTAGTCGATCAGGAAGCCGACGGACTTGAGTTCATCGAGCGCCCGCACGAAGGTGCGCTTGAGGTCGCATTTGCGGCCATGGTGGCCAACGGATGCGGCGATGTCTTCGAGTTTGTTGAGTTTGAAAAACTCTTTGGGTTGGGAGCTGAGGAATCGGTGCAAGGCTTTGGCCAGGCGATTCTTCAATTGCTTGCGTGTCTCCCAGTCATAGTAGGTGAACTCGCTTTCCAGCCAGTAGGTCACGATGGGAGAAAACTGGGCATAGATAATGCCATCGGTTGAATACAGCTGCCATTCGATATCGACCAGCTTGATGGGTTTGCCGATTTCACATTTGCCCAGATAGCGGTCTTCCTTTTTCAGGGTAAGCACCAGCGTGGTGGCGGCCAGACGCTCCAGGGAATCGACGATATCCTTGCGCATCTTGCCGCCCTTGGACAGGCCGAGGCAGTCGAGAATGTCGGTGACAGTACACACCACGGTGTCAACGTTCACACTCCCCTTTTCATTGGCCTTGTATATACGTGACACCTGGATCGGCATACTCTCATGCGGACCGATGAGCTTTTTGTTGGACAAACGCGCCAGCGCATACAACACATCTTCATCGAACACGCTGAGGTTGGCGCCATAGCGCTTGCCTTTGCCGAAGGGTGTTTCAAAAGGCAGCGCATTGTCTTCGTCCAGCAACTGTTTCTGCTTGGCCTTGGTGATCGGCATGAACACCGGAATGCGGGTTAATAAGGTGGGGATCGCATCACGCTGTGCGATGGGCAAGGCGTCGAACAGACCGAGCTGCTCATTTTTGTAGACTTCGCAGCTGGCGCGCTCCACCACCTGCTGACTGGTCAGGCCACTTTTTGCGTAGCGTTTGCTGCTGGCGGTTTTTTTGTTGGCGGGAGAGGAATCAGCAGGGACGAGTTCGGCTTCGAGCTGCTTGCGCTGCGCAATACGCTTTTTTGCTTCTTCAGCCCGTTTTTCCAGCCGGGCCATTACGCTGTCTGGCACCACCCTACCCTCCTGCATGTTTCGCCGCCTGGCGTCTGAATCATGCAATTATTATTGTTATTCCTGCCAATCGCGCTCCAATGCGCACATTTATAGCGAAATCTACCCTAAATTGTCAAGAAATGCGAATATTATATTTGAATTATTTAAGGAACGAGTATAATGAAATGAAATTCAGATCAACGATATTTGTGGCCAAATCACAAGTAACTCAAAACCATAATTATAAACAATGAGGGAAACATGAATGTTTCGATTCAAGAACTAGCCGATCTGGTTCGCCGCTCCGACAAAATCATCAAGCATATCAAAACGCATATTTTCAGCCCGGACGGCGAGAAGCGCTTTGATAAAACATTCAAGATTGGCGATGCCTCGGCGCTGATTGGCCGTCACCCGACCACCATACGCGAAGCCGAGAAGCAGGGCATCATCAGCGCCGCTCGCACCGAAGGCAGCAGTGTGCGCGGCTTCAGCCTGGAACAGATTAACAAGGCGCGCCAGCATTTTAACACCATGCCAAGGCTGGGCGCGGACGAGGAAGCCGCCGTGCTGGCGGTGCAGAACTTCAAGGGCGGGGTGGGCAAAACCAGCATTGCTGTGCATCTGGCGCAGTGGCTGGCGATCCATGGTTTTCGCACCTTGTTGATTGACCTCGACAGCCAGGCCTCGGCCACCACATTGTTCGGTTATACGCCAGACATGGATATCGATGCCGACGACACCTTGCTGCCATTTTTCGAGGGCCAGCAACGCACCATGCATTATGCGATACGCGACACCCAGATCGAGAACCTCAGCCTGATACCGGCCAACCTGCAGCTGTACAACGCCGAGTATATGGTCGCCGCCAGTCACGACCAGCGGCCGATTTATTCCTATCTGCCGCAGGGCGTGGAGGACATCAAAAAAGACTTCGAGGTGATTATCATCGATCCGCCGCCGGCGTTGGGCATGCTCAGCATCAACGCGCTGGTGGCCGCCACCAGCCTGTTGATTCCGATGCCGCCAAGAATGCTGGATTTCACCTCGTCGCTGCAGTTTTTCAATATGCTGCACGAAACCCTGGAAGAGATACAGCAGCACTTCGGCACCGATATCGTGTATGACTTTGTGAAGCTGGTGACCTCGAAGAAAAAACAGCGCACCAGCAATGAAAAGTTCGCCAGGGCAGAGGATGACATCCTTGAACTGGCGCGGAATGTGTTCGGACAAAAATACATGCTGGACAGCATCATCTACGAGTCCACCGCGATTGATAATGCCGCCAGCGAGTTCAAGACGCTGTTTGAAATCCAGGGACAGACCACCAGCTACAAGAGCTACCGCACGGCGATGGCGTCCATTGACGCCATGTGCGAGGAAGTACTGGCCGAACTGCTGGAATACTGGCCCAGCATGAAATCAAGAATAAAAGCTGCATAACAGGCAGGGGAGAGTAGACATGGCAAGAACCCGTATAAGTGATCTGGCGGCAGACGCCGACCTGGACAGCATCGATGTGGAGCCACGCCAGAAAACCGGATTGCACAGCCGCGGCAGGCGCTCGTTTCTGGCCAACGAGGCCTTGCAGTCAGCCGCCAAGGCCGGCGTCAGCGAGCTGGTGGTCTCCACCGATGATTGTCGCCTGTGGCCCTACAATGACCGCATCTACGAAGGCCTCAATGAGGAGAACTGCAAAAGCCTGAAAGAAGACATCCAGCTCAACGGCCAGCTGCAACCCGTTGTCGCGCGCAAGGATCCGACCGGGCGTAAAAAATACGAAATCATCATCGGCACCCGCCGGTTCTGGGCCTGCCAGCATATCCCCGGCAAGCGCATCCAGATCGCACTGATTGAGGCCGACGACAAACAGGCCTACAAAATCATGCGCAGCGAGAATGCCGAGCGTGATGATACTACCGCCTATGAAAAAGCCATCAATGCCAAACGCGTGATCGATGAAATCTACAACGGCAGTCAAAAGAACTACTGCCTGGATAACAATATCGCTGAAGGCACACTGTCCAACTGGATGGCCATCGTAGACATGGAGCCGGAGATTGTCGCCGCCATCCCCAACATGTTTGAGCTGTCAGCCAACCAGGCGGCCAAGCTGCGCACCGTGATGAACAAAACCGCGAAAGCGAAAAAAGCTGTTCTGGATCTGGCAAGCGAACTCAAGGGCGGCGAGCTCAATACGGCTGCAGTGATGAAAAAACTGATCGTGGCAGGCGAGGAGGCGGCCAAGCCAAAAGCGCGCAGGGCGGTTGAAAAAACCTATGCCGTCGCCGGTGACAAAAAAGGATTGACCATCAAGCGCGCAGTCAGCGGCGCGGTCACCATCAAGGTCAGCAAAACCGCTGCCGAGGACAAGGCGGCCCTGATTAAGGCGCTGACCAAACACCTTGATTGAGGGTGGGCAATTCAGGGTCTGAATTCTGAACTATGTATTTGATATTAAAAGAAAAACACGCTTCAAAAATTCGCACTTTTTGCCTCTGAATATCGCCCAAAACAACAGAAATCAGGGCAAATAACGCCACAATGTTTCCACGTGGAAACATTGTGGTACGATACAGCTGACAATAACGGGATCTACCATGCAGCTGCTCGATATAGACCTTATTTCACAAGGCCCGTACACGTGGCCGTACGATGGCGTCACGGAGCAGGACAAGCGCCAGGCGAAATTAACCGGCATCACTCAGGCGGTGCAGGTGAGAGCGGTCACCGCCCATTCTTATGAAATCATCGGCGACCCGAAGCCCTGGTTTCTGGCGCAGGCTATGCAGCTGCAGCAAGTGCCTGTCGTCTATCTTGACGATCTTGATGAACAGGAAATCGCAGAGGTGGGCAGGCCAGCCAGCACACACTCAAGCATCCTGGAGCAAGCCGCCAGAATAGCCTCGCTACTACCCCGATATAAAAGCAAGGCCGCACTGGGCCGCGCCCACAATATGACCCGCGCGCAGGTGTGCAATCTGGTTCGCATCCACAAGATTCCTGATAAGGTAAAGCAGGTCATAGCGGCGCACCCAGACAAGATTGCCATGGGCCACGCCAAGGTGATCGCAGGCCTGCCTGAGCCTGAACAGGTCCAGCTGGCGAACGCGATTATTCAAAATCGATGTCTGTCCATGCTACCGAGGAGAAGGGGAGGGAGCTAAAACAGGGGACACAACCAGCAACCCAAACGCAGGAAAAACCGGCTGACGTGATACGCCTGGAGCAGGAAGTCAGTGAGCTGATTGGTTGTGAGACGACGATTGATGTGGAGCAGGGCAGGGTGGTGATTTATTATCAGCGGGATGTTGATGTATTGGAGGGGGTGCTGGAAAGACTTGGGTTTAAGTATTGTCATTGAGAATGTATAGTTCGCATAGATTGAATAATCGTTAATTAAAACACAGCTTACACATATGACCTCAAGGTTCAACCGGCTGCCGAAAGGCGGTCTTTAGCTATTTACCAGGGCATATCACTTTGAAGAGGGAAGTGCGGGCGCTGACGCCCCTTCCAAGCCAGCATTGACCCGTTCCGCCAGAAATTCAGCAAAGGGTATAATGTTTTGGTTTACGCTAGCTTCTTCCAATACCGCCATATATTCGCCACGCCGTTCCAATGGGACAACTGTCCAGGGATAGCCGCCACTGGCCAGCATTACGTTCATTAAAAAACGTCCTGTGCGTCCGTTGCCGTCCATATAAGGGTGAATATAAACAAATATAAAATGCCCGAGTACAACACGAACGGACGGCTCCGCCTCTTCGTGAAGTAAATCAAAGAAGGCTGGCATGATATCACGTACTGCCTCACGGCTAGGCGGGACATGCATTGACCCACGGATAAAAACAGGCCCGCTACGATAACCGGCGAGATCCGCAGGGCGCAGCAATCCCGCAGCGACGCCCGGTGCAAACATTTCCCGATACCAGATACGGTGATCATCATCCGCAACGAGGCCAGGGTTGTCGCCGCGCAGTACTTTTTTGATACTTTCCCGCACAGCCTGATAGGCTTGCCAATAACCTCGCGCCGCCAATGCGTTTCGCTGTTCCCGGTCATTTTCATCTCCATCAGGGTTCCAGTTACCGCCTCGTACACGTTCAATCAGTTCAGGACTGACCTGATAGCCTTCAATCGATAATGAGTGATAGGCATCCGTAACATAAACGTCTTCAGCACGTTTGAGATAGGCCTTGGTGTCCTTTGGCAGGCCGGGAGCAGCCGGAAACCTCTCGATAATCGCCCCACGCATTTCCCGCCACATTAAACGGATGCGATTGGCGTAAGGAGATTGTTCCCGTGCGGGCAGGATTACCGCAATTTGTGTCTCGAATGGATCATTCTCCCTGACATCGTACCCCGCCGTTCGCATGGTCTGCACGATATCCTCTGCGATACGGTCTCGCCCAATGTTGCGGAACGCGCCGGCCAGCCGGCCGGCAATGGTGCTGCGCCCACCTTCCAGTAGCCGATCCAGCACTTCGGATGCATCACGCACCATAGACAGCACGGCGCGCATATCGGTCGGGTTTTGTCTGTAATATCCAGATGAGCAGGCAATCAAGGCCACAGGAAGTGAGAACAGGCGCAGCCCGTCTTTTTCTACGATGTCATTTTCTTCCGGCAATGAAGAGCGGATAACGAGCAGGGATGTGCCATGTGGCAAGGCTGTAACATTGTTTCGCGCCCTGGTTGCGCGGACCAGGAGTTGGCGCGGCACTGTCCAGTTCTCGGCGTGAAGCGATAGCGATTGCTCCGGCGACAGACACCAATCCTTGCCCTTGAGATACTGAAGATAGGTCGCGCAGAACGGCCAGAATGAAGCGTACCAAGCCGTGCTTTCGCCGGCCGTCTCATCTGGGCGGGCGGCTATGTACCAGCCTTTGACCACTTCTTGCAGAAAAGCGTTTTTTAACAGGCGTTCCCGATGAGTTCTCGTGAGATCGCCAGAGCGTATGGCCACCACTCCCCGTTCCTGAAGCGCATGAAGCGCTTCAAGGGATTCGGACAGTTTTTCGGATGGCTTTGCCATAGGTGTTGTTTTTCTCTTCGCCTTTTGTGCAGGGCTATCATTCGCTCTATGCGCTGTATTATAGCTCGCTTATTGTGTCGAGCAAGTATTCGCTTTATCTGTTGTTAATGATAAGTGCGGACGATAGGCTGTATCACTCAAGGTATGCCCAATTCCGTGCGCCATGACCGGTTGTCGTGTCGCCAAAAGCCTGCAATCCAACACCGATGTTCATGATTCAACAACGATGGGCAGGGTGCCTGCATATTAATGTACACTATTTGACAATGTACACGACTGTTGTACACTCTTTGTTAATGTACATATGCATTCAATAAATATCATTCAAAAGAAATGATTATGCAAAATCAATTACTTGAAGATGCGCTGCGGGCGTTTCGCGATACCACGGGACTGGCGGCGACCTGTGCGGCGCAGGAGATAAGGTTGCCGCAGGGCATCGCCGATGCTGAAATTCGGCTGGCCCAGGGGCCGCCTTTGCTGGCTGAAATCAAGCCCAACCTGCGTCGAGGAACGCTCGGTGCAGCGTTGGCGCGACTCACCCGCTTCGACAAACCGGGGATACTGGTCACGGACTACATCACTCAGCCGATGGCGGAGGAGTTGGTCGCCAAGGGCGTTCCGTTCATGGACGCTGCGGGCAATGCCTACCTGAATACACCACAACAATTCATACTGGTCACGGGTAGAAAACGCCCGGAAAATATCAGTGTTGAGAGACCGGTCAAAGCATTCCGCGCCGCAGGGCTGCGGGTGATTTTCGTGCTGCTCACAGCGCAACGCATGCTGGAATTGCCCACACGCCAGATCGCCTACCACGCCGGTGTAGCCAACGGCACTGTGGGCAATGTGCTCAAGGATCTGGAGCGAATGGGGTTCATCTATCGGAGCAAGGCCAGGGGACTGGTGATAGAGCAGCGTGAGCGCTTGATCAAACAATGGGTCGACGCCTATCCGCGCGAACTCAGGCCCAGACTCAAGCCGCAGCGCTTTCATATACTGAATGCTGACTGGTGGCGCCAGTTCACTTACGACCGCTATGAGAAACACCAGATGTGGTTGGGTGGGGAACCTGCCGCACAGGCGCTCACGCGCTACCTGCATGCGGAGCAATGCACCGTGTACGGCAGACCCGATTTCCGCAAGCTAGCCACTGTACTGGAACAACCTATGCGTGATAAGCACGGTAATTTTGAATTGCTCGAGCCTTTCTGGAACCTGGAGTTCGATGAATACGACGAGGTGCACCGCCTGTGCCCGCCATTGCTGATTTATGCTGATCTGGTGGCAACCGGTAATACACGAAACATCGAAGCTGCGCATATCATCAGGGATCAGTATCTACGTGAGTGACTATACGGTAAAAGTCGAAGATGACTTGCTGGATGCGCTGCTGTTGTTCTCGGAAGCGGCTGAGACAGTGGGCGCCAGTTGGCTTGTCGTCGGCGCCACCGCCCGCATCATGTTGCTGGAGCAGATATACGGCTTGCCGGCGGGACGAGCCACGCGGGACATAGATTTCGGTGTATTGGTGGGAGACTGGGAACAATACCGCTCACTCTGCGAACTCATCGTTAACAAAGGCGTAAACACCACAGAGCGCAAGCCAGCCAAACGTTTCATCACAAGCGGCGACCGAATTTTTGATCTGGCGCCCTACGGTGGCGTGGAAGACGAACAAGGCAGGGTGTTCTGGCCGCCGGAACAGGATGACGTCATGACCGTGAGGGGATTCAACAGTGCGGCACAGAGCTCGATCACGGTAAAAGTCAATGACAGTGTGGATGTGCCGGTAATCAGTCCACAAGGCCTGTGTGCTCTCAAGCTGTTTGCATGGCAGGAGCGCCACCACCAGCAGCCGGGCAAGGATGCGGAAGATATCGCTTATCTGGTTCGGCATATTGAGGCATTGTATCCACCGGCAAAGCTCTTTGAGGTGCACCCTGATACCGTAGAAGCTGCTGATTACGTGATTCCACAAGCCGGTATCATGCAACTTGGTGCAGATATGGCGTCCATGCTGACAGAAGAGGAGCGTCAGTTTCTGAGCACTCTGCTACATGCTGAACTGGCGCAACAGGGCGACTCTCAATTGTGTCGCGAACTGAGCAAACATCCAGGCGACAACATTCAAGCCAGTCTGGATACGCTGAACTGCCTTTATCGCGGACTCGAAAAGGTACTCTGAATCGCCCATTTAGGTTGACCACTTTAGAGCGGCGCAAGCCGCCGATAGGCATCATGCCGAGAATGGCCAGATCCTGGTACGCGGTTGCATTGTACAACCCGCATCAAATCACAAAAGCCTCAACACTATATCGCCGAATGGCCATACAAAAACGCAGCATTACCAACAGGCTTGCCTGCATCGCGCGCACTTGTGCAAAAGGATAATATGTACAGCAATCGGCAAGAAATAACTTGAGGCAAGCATTTGTGAAGAGCTATGTATCACTCGAACGAGAGTTTTCCCCCATATCCAAGGATGCTGAAGAGGCTGATAATGAACTCACGCTTTTGAGCTGGGGACTGAGCGAGCAACGAACGTGGCGGGATCTGGAAAGTGAGTACCGGTGTGTGATTCTGGCTGAAGCCGGCGCAGGAAAATCGGTCGAATTCTATCAGCAGGCGCTCAAACTGGATAAAGAAGGGAAGTATTCGTTCTACCTGAGAATCGAAGATATAACAGCCGATTTTCAGACAACTTTCGAAGTTGGTTGCGAAAACCGATTCAAGACATGGCGGGATTCCACCGATGACGCCTGGTTTTTCCTCGATTCGGTCGATGAGGCGCGACTAGATTCACCCGATGCGCTCAGAAAAGCCTTGCGCTTTTTCAAGCAGGGCATCAGCCAGGCGACGCAGAGGGCGCATATCTTTCTGTCCAGCCGTCCTTATGCCTGGCGCTTCATGGCGGATCGAGAGCTGATTGATCGCCTGTTGTACCTGCCCGCCAGACGCTCGGATGAAGAGGGCGCCGAAAAGCATGAGAACAGCGCTCTACACGTCTATTCCATGCGCCCACTTGATGAAGAGCGCATCAGACGCTTCTGCCATGCCCGCAACGCTCAGCGAGTTGATGAGTTTTTGCAAGAAATTGATCGCGCCAACCTCTGGTCACTGGCGGAACGCCCCTTCGACCTTGAAGCTCTCCTGTCAATGTGGGAAAAAGATGGCGCGCTCGGCGGCCAGTTACACGCCTGGCAGCATAATATCAAGACCCGCTTGCGTGACGCACACAACGTTGACCGGTCACAACGCCAACCGCTGAACCTTGAAAAAGCGCTGTCTGGCGCTCGCCGCCTGGCTGCGGCGGTACTGCTGACGGGAAAATCAAGCATTGCCGTGCCAGACAACAATACCGCCAGGGTCGGCATCGACCCTGAAAAAGTGCTGCAAGAGTGGGAGCCTGATGATGTGCGTGCGCTTCTGGAACGAGCAGTCTTCAACGATATCCTGTACGGCGCAGTTCGATTCCGGCACCGCCAAGTGCGTGAGTTACTCGCAGCCGAATGGTTCGCGGAGCAGCTTCATGCTGACACAAGCCGCCGGACTATCGAAGCCCTGTTCTTTCGTCAGCAATATGGCGAGAAAATCATACCGCCACGACTTCGCGCAATCCTGCCATGGTTAATACTTTTTGATCACGGTATTCAGGAGAAGGCGCTCAAATATTCCCCTGAGATTGCCGTCGAAGGCGGCGAGCCGGGCAGACTTCCAATCGAAACCCGTAAAACCATCCTCGCGGATATCGTCGAGCGCATTGCCCGTAATGAAGGTAGCCGTTCCGCCCGCGACAATAACGCCATTGCCCGCATTGCCAATCCTGACCTGGCGAAGGACACGCATGCGTTGATAGCCAAACATATCAATAATGATGATGTAATAGTCTTTCTGGGCAGGCTTGTCTGGCAAGGCAAGATGGCAAGTTGTGCTGAGTCATTCATCAACATCGCCACGGATGATAGCAGAAGCATCTACGCACGCATGGTCTCAGTTCGTGTTGTATTCACCTGCGGCGCACAGCCACTCCGTCAGAGGCTGTGGAACACCCTGAACAACCAGGCGGCGAACATCCCACGCGAATTACTTGCCGAAATCGTCGAAGCTGCGCATGCGACATCGAATGATGTTGCGCAAATACTAGTCTCGTTGCAGAGATTGCCCCCTTACGAGCGCGCCAAGGGAACCGCCCTCAGCAGCTCCCTTCATCACTACATTGACCGCTTGTCACAAAGCGATGATCCATCTGCGCTTGTCCAGCTTGTCGAAAGCATGCACCGGTATCTGACAAAAGAACCGTTTATCGAACGTGGTGAGTGTTATGTTTCCAAGGAGTATGCCTGGTTGCTGAATCCCGCTACACATGCAGTCGAACAACTAGTCAGGAAACGGCATCCGGCCGCATTACAAGAGGCAGCGTTATTCATTTTGATAAGCACACCGGTATTGAAATTCTGGACGGGGGTGGATTACAGCACATACAAGGGTGATTTGGACGCGCTGATACCTGCATGGCCCGAATTAAACGATGCGCTGTTTTGGGCCAGTATTGCATTGGCGCGCGTGCAGCAAAAGAACATCAACGGCGCAAGGGTCACCGACACGTACAGTTTATCCTGGATAGGGCATTACTGGGCTTTCGATGAGAAAAGCCTGCCGAGATTGTTTGGCTACATGCATTCGCGTGCTGATGCAGACGACCGGCGCGTTGCGCTTGGTGCGGCATACACTGTGTATATCGAATCGGGCAAGCCGGATGCCATGCTCAAGGAACTGGAATCAAACGCGGCGTGTGAACCCGGCTTACAGGAACAATTAGCCTTCCTGCTCAACCCGCCCGTCACTGACGCCATGCGAAAATTTCAAGCCAAACAGGCAAAGCGTCAGAAAACACTCGAGCTCAAGGAAAAACAGCAGGCGCAGGCGCGTGAATCCTGGATAAGCGCCCTGCGGGAGAATCCCAGGCGCTTATCCACTCCAACCGATATTGCAAACGAAGACATCTTCTGGCTGATGCAGGAGTTGCAGGATACAGAAGACACATCACGTTCTGGCTATGCCAATTGGAGAGCCTTGATACCCGTGTTCGGTGAGCCTGTGGCGCGCGCCTATCGTGATGCAGCTGTCGACCGATGGCGAAGCTATACACCGGCTATCCGTTCAGAGACGCCTTACAACAACAGCATACCCTATGCCGTGTTGTTGTTCTCGATGGCGGGTATCACAATCGAAGCGGCTGAAAACCGCGATTTCCCGGATAACCTGAGTGCGGCTGAAGCGCGCCATCTGCTGCGCTATATCGTATGGGAGCTAAATGGCTTGCCAGGCTGGTTTGAGAAAGTCTACCAGTCACATCCAGAGACAAGCCTTGCGTTTGTAACACAGGAGCTGCTGTGGCAATTGGATCATGCTCATCCAGAACAGCCAAAGCATTACATCCTGGAAGATGTGGCGCACCATGCGCCCTGGTTACACGACAGACTGGCTACGGTCATTCTTGAGTGGTTACAGAACCACAGCCTGCAAAACCCCTTCTATCGCCAGTACTGCCTCAACATCCTGGTGAATGGCAAAGTGGAGCCGACAGTGCTCACGGCGCTCGCGCAACACCAAATTTCGGTAAGCGCTGACGTCAATTGCATTGCTGACTGGTATGCCCTGTATGTGGACTGCGATCCGGATGCCGGCATCCCCGCCTTGTCACAATGGCTGGAACAGCTGGACGATGACAAGGCCACACTGGCTGCACAGGTATTTGTAACCAGTCTGGTCGGCAAACAAAACCCCTACGCCAATCGCGAGATGGCTGGCAACTTCAAAACGGCTGAGCATTTGAAGAGCCTCTATCTACTCATGCATCAGTATATTCGAGCAGATGAGGATATTAATCGAATCGGACAGGGAACTTTCAGTCCCGTGCTTCGTGATGACGCGCAGAAGGCGCGTAATCTGCTGTTCAATATGCTGGATGAACTGCCGGGCAAGGCCAGTTATCTGGCAATCAGGGAATTGATTGAAAAACACCCTGACAAGAAAGCCCGTCGCTGGATGAAGCGTCATGCATATGATCATGCCGTACGGGACGGCGATATTGAGCCCTGGAGCGAGGCACAAATCGTCAGTCTCGAATCTCGCGGCAAGATCATTCCACAAACGCATCATCAACTGTTTGATATCGCCACAGAACGCCTGCTGGATATCAAGGACTGGCTTGAGCTCGGTAATGACAGCCCAGCCAGGACGTGGCAAAAAGTTGATAATGAAAACGAAATGCGCCATTTAATCACAGGCGCGCTTAACCAGCGAAGACATGGCCAATTCACAACCGCACAGGAGCCAGAAATCGCGACCAGTCAGCGCATGGATATCTGGTTACAAAATACACATGTCGATACACCTGTACCCATCGAATTAAAGTTGCTCGATAAACAGTGGACAGGGCCAGATCTGTGTGAGCGGCTAATCAATCAACTCATTGGGGGCTATATGCGCGAAAAGCATGCGACCTGTGGCATTATGCTGCTTGTCTGGATCGGCGCAAAGCCTGACAGGCAATGGAGGATTCATAACAAACAGGTCGGGCTGGAAGACATCGCAAAGGCTCTGAAAGCATACTGGCGGCATGTTGCCCCGGATTATCCAGACATTGATGAAATCCAGGTTATCCTGATCGACTTGGGCAAAAGGCTAAAAGCACACAAATCATAATACCATTCTACTCGGGAGGACAAGGGTGTCTGCATCACTGCTTATTGATAATTGGGCGCTGCAAGATATCGGAGAATGTCTGGCCACAGGTCTGACCCATGACGAAGCAAGCATTATCTCCATAGATGCGGATAACAACACACACTGCTTTCGTGATGTTCCCTCATCGGGCATACAGATAGAGGCGCTACTTGAACTGCTCGTCAATATAGTACTGCGAGACGCCTTGTATGTTGATAGCCAGTATGTTGAGACATGGGCTGAGCATGAATCTGTATTCGCGCCACTACTGACTTCCGGGATGGTTAGAGGTGTTGATTTTCCCGCAGAAGACGACGCCCTCGCGCAAACGAGGAAGCAAACCCTGAAACGCCTTTGTATTACCGAAAGCCTCAAGCAGGAACAACGCAAGAATGAACAAAGCTGGTCTGCTGACAATCGCATAGCCAGTCCCTATATATCGGCAGTCCTGTGGGGCGCAGCTGGCATGCTTGCAAGAAGCCAGCTTTATGAAACGCCATACTCCGGCCACCCATTACGAAAGCGCATTATCGAACAGACATTGTTGGCCCCGCCGCCAAGAGACATCGTAGCTGAAACACGCGCGTGGGTCACCCACAAGCGGCTGCACGTTTTTGAAACCAGCTCAACACTGGGGGCTGAAAGAAAGGCCTCTGTTCTCTTGCCTCCCATTGCAATAGATATCATAAATGAGGCATCTGACATTAGTCAGCTCATTCCGGTTGCTTATCAAATGCGAGATGAATATGCGCCATTACGTGAGTGGCTAATACAAATACAGCTCGCCATCGATAATGATGACCCGCATGGCAGCACAAAATACAAACGTATCCTTAATGCGGTATCACGGGATTTGGACAGGGCGCTTGGAAAAACAGAGGCCGGAAAAATCTCGCTGCAAATCGGCGTCGGATGGCCAGGCATTTCCATTGACATCGGCTCACTGGACAGGGTAATGAGCCGCTTTGGCGTGCGCGCAATGATTAACAAGCTCATTATTACCTCAAGCGGGGAAAGCATCGCAAAAAAACTACTGAACATGTTCGATGAAAGTGGCACTGAGACGGGAATAGCAGCATTGGCGTACCTTCGCAGCCAACAGTTAACGTAGCCTCTGCATACTGCTAGCTGGACCGCCCAGCATAACCGCTATCCTGCCCAATGCTGTTCCGTCGCCAGGCATTGCCATTACCGGTTGCATCGGGCGCCTGTATCAGCAAATGCTTATTAACTGTAACACATTGTTTTTGTTATCGATAAGACCGGTGTACAGTTTAGTTTCCAGCAGGTGCAAACAGCGGGGCAGGAATGTGCTATTATCCATATAGATAATTCATATTATCCAGATAGATATGGCCAAGGCACACACTACCGGCAATGACCCACAGAGATCCCGCGTCAAAAAAATGCGCGGCGTGAAGGCCATTGTGCGCAACACGCAGATGGGCCGCCTGGCGGCTGGGAGAAGCGGGGTATGGACATCTGTTATCCGCAACAGAGAACTCGCTGCGCGTTCGGGTGAGTCGTTTAATGCCGTAATGATCCGCGTCATTCGCAGGGGATTTCCTGCTTCATCCTTGCCAGCGCTTGCTGATTATCTGGACGTGTCGAAAAAAGATATCTATGCTTTGACGTCGATACCGTACGCCACATTCAAACGGCGTGAAAAGGCCGGCAGATTAAAGAGCGACGAATCGGATCGCGTGTATCGCTATGCCCACCTTGTCTCGCTTGCCGAAGACATGATGCAGGGTGACCGGGATAAAGCCATACGTTGGCTGAAAACGCCCAAATCTGTCCTGCAGGATGAAACGCCACTGGAGCATGCTGCTTCAGAAATGGGCGCCAGGGAAGTCGAAAACCTGATTGGGCGCATCCGCCACGGTGTCTACAGTTAATGGTCTCCGCCTGGCGGATTGCTGACCCGGCGTTCGCTGCAACGCCGCAAGAGATGTTGTCGGGGGGCGCCAGATTGTACGGCGGCCGCTGGAACACCATCGGGGCGCCGCTCATCTATGCAAGCGGCAATATCGCGACCGCGACACTCGAAATACTGGTCCACCTGGAGGACCGGGTCATTCTGGATACCTACAGGCTGATTGAGCTTGTCATACCCGAAGAAATTATCATCGAAGTTGACCCCGCTGACCTTCCCGCCAACTGGCAACAGCCGAGCATGACGCCGATTACCCAGGCAATTGGCGACACCTGGATACAGACAGGGGAGTCTGCAGTATTAAAGGTTCCCAGCGTGGCGGCGCCACAGGAGTGGAACTATCTGGTCAACCCCGAGCATCCAGACTACAGCAAAATTACGGCTCAGAATTTCGCAGCCTACAAGCCTGATCCCCGTCTGTAACGCCTATGGTGCTTGTGAGTGGAGTGACCCTCCGCCATCCTCACCCACCAACTCGCAGCAACCCTGCTCGATAAATGCGCTTCCAAGTCTCTCTGAGTTGCATGTTCAGAACATTGGCCCACACCGTTTTCCACTCACAGCTGGATAGAACAAGAAAGCCTGTCAATTCACTTATGCAACACGATATCAAAACGCTGAAATCACCATCGAAGCTGGCACAGGCTATCGCACTGTCGCCCCTCGCACTCGGGCTGCTATTAATTTATCCCTTGATTGTGCATCTTATCTGGTTATTACAATTGAAATTGAAGCAAGATTTCAGGAATCAAAAATCAAACATTGGCTATTTGGCTGACAATGTTCACTCAGGACAAATGACTAGAAACAGCAAGTTGCTTTCATCAACCTACCGGAAGATATGACTCTGCGTGAAGCAACAATTTCCGACATTAACTCGATTTAACATCCACAGGATAAGACTACGTGGCGTCTTGCCTTATGCAACTCAGACACCGCTTACGCTTTCAATGTTCTTCTGGTGACCTGTTTCTTAGCATCACAGACGCCGGATGGTTAGTTTAGAGAGAGCAATTTTTTGATGGCATTTATTAGCACCAAATATGTCACTATGCCGGCTTAGCCAGCAATACACCATAAGTACATCAGAAAATACTAATTAGATTAAAGGGTTTCATATGTGCTGCGCAGTGCTAATTTATTTCTGACTTAGGGCTTCCATTTCTCGACAAAATTGATTAGCATCGTATAGACACAGGATATTTGGGATCAACTAAGCACAGGATCAAGGGGACGACTATGGATTATGCTTCAGTGCGCTGCTTGTTTTTGGGATGTCCGGTTTACTCTTATTTGTTTTGGCGCTTTACTGCTAACCGCCTTTGGCGGTGATCAGCTCATGCCCAGTTATGCCCGCGCCAGTGACATCAGTGTTATCTTCCTCAGCGGTTCAGGATCAAATGTCAGTGTTTCGATGACAGACGCATCTGCTAACGCCTGTCCAGTTTACCGTAACCTTCTACAATTGGTTTGCACATGGAGGTAGCAGTGTTACTGAGCGTATTCTCACAAAGGCTGTCACCTGATTCACCATACCGACCAGACTCAGCAATACTGCCTGGAGATCTGTTTCTTTTTCAAATATTCCACAAATTGGTGCGATGCATTTTATGCATTACCGGTCTGGTTTTTGGTAATCAGACTTATGCTGACACTGCAGCCAACCAGGCCGCGCTGGATTTAGCCACTACCTGGATAGTCACCCAACAAAATCCTGATGGCAGCTGGGGCGCAGATCATGGCACTCGTTTCAGTACAACAGCAACAGTGGTTGATGCGCTCAAAGCCTCAAATCAATACAATGCCGCTTATTATGCAGGTATCGCGTGGTTGGAGGGCAGAGAAGCCGGCAATGTCGATTATCTTGCACGCCGCATACAGGCGGTTGAGTACCGCGCTAATACCCAACTGGACCAGTTAGCATTGTTGGCGGCCTCACCAGCAAGTCGGAGCGGGTGGGGGTTAAGTTTTCTCTATGAGAGCAGCGCACTGGATACAGCAATTGCCCTCAATGCATTGCTGGCATCTGGTGACGCCGTCGGCCAGACCAGCGCCACCGACTATTTACTGGCTACGCAAAATGCTGATGGCGGATGGTCGCTCAACAACAGCACAAACAGCGGCTACTGGGTAACCGCTCAGGTGTTGGCTGCACTAGAACAATTATCAGCGCCTGACACAGTAGTATCCGCAGCCATCAACAACGCTGCGGCTTATCTGACAACGATTAGTCCCACTGACACTACGTTGGCGCTCACACATGCAATACTGGCGCTGTACAGAAATCAGGGCCTCACCCCTGCAGTAGATACACTTGTTACCGAAGTTTTGAGTCGTCAAACTGCGAATGGCGACTGGGGAGACAGCTATACCACAGCTACAGCGATGCGCGCTCTGGCAGCACTATTGGGCACTGATGTTGATAGCTACAACATCAGAGCTGATATAACTGATCAAACTCTGCGTTCAGTTATCAATGCACAATTGGGGAAGAATGCCTACGATAACCTGACGCAGGGCGAAATACTTAAGCTTACAACACTGGATTTGCGAGCATATTCGATATTGAATTTAACCGGTCTGGGCAATGCCGCCAACCTGACGGAAGTACAGGTTAATGCGGACACCGACACCAGCGCTATTGCAGGCTTGGGGATTGCCATAATCGTGGATAGCGACAGCGATAACATAGCAGATGCCGCTGATAACTGCCCCTTCAACGCCAACCCCGGACAAGCTAATCTTGACGGCGACGCACTGGGCGACGTCTGTGACAATGATATTGATGGCGATGCCATCGCAAACACTGTTGATCCTGACAATGACAACGATGGCATGCCGGACAGCTTTGAAAGTTTGTATGGATTGGCGCCGCTGAACCCTGCTGATGCCAGCTCAAATATTGATGGCGATACTGATGTTGCATTAGCGGAGTTTCATGCAGGCACGAGTCCGATAGATATTAATTCCAATAGTGATAATACCTTATATGTACATTATAAGATCTTTGCAAACGATGGTGAGGCTTACGATAGTTATGGCGCGTCCGTCGCTATCGATGGAAACCGTGCATTTATCGGGGCGCCACATGAGGCCACACAAGGATTTGATGCAGGTGCGGTATATTTTTACACCAATGATGGCTTTGGCAATTGGAGGCAGCAAGCTAAACTCATCGCTGATGATGTCACTCTCGGCAGTCAATTTGGCAGCAGCATAGCGATATCAGGATCTAAGGTGCTAATAGGCGCCAGAGGCAGATCTTCGGCTTACATATTTGCTGATGATGGCGCAGGTGTTTGGATAAAAGAAGCCAAGCTCGTCGCACTGGATCCAAACCCTAATGCTTATTTTGGTGATAGTGTTGCGCTTGATGGCGATACAGCGATAATTGGCGCGCCCCAAGACAGTCAGAATGGCGCTCTATCTGGAGCCGCTTACATCTTTACGAACAATGGTGCTGGCATCTGGTCGCAAGTTGCGAAACTAAGCCCGCAAGTATCATCCCCGTTGGATGGGTTTGGCGCCAGCGTTGCGCTGTCGGGCACACTGGCATTGATTGGAGCTCCTCAGGGAAGTGACGGCGCAACAGCACTGCAACCTGGCGCCGCCTATATTTTCACCAAGAATGGCAGTGGCGCATGGGAACAACAAGCCAGGCTCGCTGGAGAGGCAATAGCTGATGACAGGTTTGGTAATAGTGTTGCGCTTTCAGGTGATACAGCATTGGTAGGGGCTCCAGGCATTAATGGTAATCTAGCCAGTACAGCCTTTGTGTTTACCTATTTAGGTAGCGGCGCCTGGAGCCAGCCTGTAAAACTTGTAAATAGTGACGCCAGTCCGGGCGACCCTGCTGACAAAGTATCCCTTGTCGGTTCTATCGCCCTATTATCTAGCACTACGGCTGATAGTGGCAGAGGGGCTGCGTATGTCTTTACCAATAATGGTGCGGGCGCTTGGTCAGAACACACCAAGCTGGCTGCCAGGGACAGAGAGTTGGCCGACGGTTTCGGGGCTGGACTATCGGTATCCAATACCGCAGTAATACTTGGCGCGAGCCTGGAAGATGATGCGGGCGTTGACTCCGGCTCAGCTTATATCTATGAACTGGATTATGATGAAGATGGCGTTTTGAACAAACTCGACAATTGTATTAAAGGTTATAATGTTGCCCAACTTGATATTGATAATGATGGTTATGGCAATAGATGTGATGCTGACTTCAATAATGATGGAGCTGTAAATAGTCTTGATATTGGAATGTTCAGATTCTTGTTCACGACAAAAGACCCTATAGCAGATATAAATGAAGACGGTGTTGTTAATGTCTTGGATATAGGCATATTCAGGACACTATTATTTAAGCCGCCCGGCCCATCTGGCACATTATGAAGCATAAGTTTGACTGCGCCATATCACATTTAAAATATCGAATGGTAAATAGCGACAGAAAAGCCAACGCCAGTGATTTACTATTAAAACAACGATCATGCATATGAGGAAATTCATTATAACCGAAGAGAACAGTATCACACATGGTCATGTATATACTCAACAGATAGTGATAACAGGCACTGCATTACTGATGCCTGCCACACAACAGACAATAATGGTCTTTCAATAGAGAAATATGCTACTCGCTTGGAGAGATATAAATGGTAACGGCGAAGCCAATGTCGGCGTCTTGGTGTTGCTACAACGACACGTATTTGGTATCAGCATCATAACAGATACGGACAGTGTTACGCACAGCGATTTATATCCACCAAGCAGTGGTGACGAGGCGCTCGCGGTGTAGTGCTTGTTGCTATTACAGCAGGTAATACTGGGTACCAGATGGTGAATGATGCCACACGATTCCGGAAGATGTACTATACACCGCAGTCAACACATCTATTTTGCTGACACTGTTATGCGCCATATGCGAGTACGTCACTACCTTATATGGACACTGCAAAAACGTTTTTTTGCGGCCATTTGTAAAATAACGCTTCACTTGCTCATCTAGCACTGGGCAATTGATAATCCTACTAACCTGTCATGGCCCAGGGGATAGAATAGCATATGGTGCGATTGCGATATTAAACAAACACAACAATTACCAAATTAAATATTATTTGCGCTTGATAAAGCCATGATAGCTGTATGCTTTGACATGTTTTGATATACATATATGACATAGCACATGTTTACTCGTCGCATGACACCGTCCATATACCGTATTACTCAGAGGAAAACAAATGTATAGATATATCGCCTTATCTGCACTAGCACTTACATGTGCGTCATCAAGTTTTTCATTATTTGCGGGAACACCAAATATTGATAATATATTAAGCAGTGACGAAATAAATAAAGTAAAGAAACTATCAAGAACAATTTTACTCTCAAGAGTTGTGCGCAAAAAAATAATGGATGCGCACTTGGAGTTAGAAAAAAAGCAATTGAAGTTGTATGAGAAAATAATATTAACATCAGGCAGGGATCAACCAACTGCTGTTGACGAAGATTACGTGGAGGTGGTTGCATTTGATGCTGAAGATAGCTCATCAAAGAATACAAGAGAGCGAGCAGAAATACAAAGAAAAGTAGACAACTACAACAGGATGTCTAATCGTTTTGCTGCACTTGCTATGGACATAGATACTAACAATAGTAAAGCTTTTGCAGAAAAGGCGGGCTTAGAGAGAGTCAAAGAAGATGCAAAGCAAGAAGTAGAGCAAAAAAGAAAGATACTTGAATTATTGCGCGAGGCAGCATCAGAATATAATAATGTTGATGTTACTAACCATAAGGAAATAGAACGCCTAGGCAAAATGCACGAGCGTTTTAGGATAACGAATAAATCACATAAAGAAGAGCCCGAAAGCATTGCGGGGCCACCACCAACAAATCAAATCAGACTAAAGTACTCTATCGAGGAGTTTGAGGCGATAAAATGAAATACACTTCCTTGTTGCGATTATTAATTATTTCCTTGTGCCTTTTTGTCTCGATTGATGCCTCTGCATGCCTGAGTACTGGCGCCGATCCTCAGCTATGCGAAACAAAAGAGATTATGTTTGCCGCCAACCCTGAAGCAAGCATCGTTGTTACAGGTAAAGCCAACAAGTTAGGCAGTCCAGTTGAGATATATGAGTACCTGCGTAATAACGCCGAATACAGAGCATACCACGGTTCTCACAGTAACTCGGTCAATACATTATTAAGCATGCGCGGTAATGATGTAGACCTAGCCACAGCGTTCGTAGCGATGTTAAGAGCAAAAGGCATTAAGTCTCGTTTTGTCGAAGGAGATATAAAGATAAAAAAAACACAACTTGCCAATTGGTTAGGCGTAGTAAACACTGACCTGGCAGCTTTTGTCTTGATGAACCAAGGCATTCAAAACGTTGACAAATCAGATCCTGTATATATATCTTTTCAACACGTATGGGTAGAGGCGTTAATTGATTATGAGAACTACAGGGCAGGGAATACCACGAATAGCGCGCCCTGCACAGTAGAGGGTAATGGTTGCCGCTGGATTGCATTGGATGTTTCATTTAAACAAAAACGATACAACGAGACAAATCGTACATTGTTGCGCAACCTGGGCGCCTTAGAGTTTGATTACAACGAATACTACAACGCCGAAAATAAGAGCAGCCCCTCTTTTGACATCGACCTAATCAATAAAAAGCCGCTAGAGATTTTTGAAGAAAAAGCACTCACCTATCTAAGAGCCAACTACCCGGGCGTAACGCTAGAAGATGTGATTGACTCCGGCGATATTATTGTTGATACGAGCGGCTTGCTTCCTGCTTCTTTACCATATGAGGTTGTAGGCGCAGTATCACGCTATGACACAATAGCATTACACGATGCTTCAGGTAGCGCCCGCTGGTCTAAATATGTAACATCTTATATTTACCTAGGCAATTGCAAAACAGTAAATATGCTTCCAGATGGGGTCGTTACATTAGCCGACCTCAGCACAAAAAAGCTGACGCTTAACGTTCAAGTTGTTAATGGCAACTCCCTTTTAGTTAACAGACTAGATGGCGCACTGGTGGGCAATATAAGCCAAGCTGTAGCCAGCACATTGATTCCGTGTGACGATGGAACTAAGACCTTTGCCATTCAAAATGGCACGCCAATGAAAGTAATATTATATGTGGATGCTGTTCCCGGGTCTGCCCCCATTAATGTTGAATACGATGAACTAATTGTGGGGGGGTACTATTTGATCGCCGCTGGTGATGAATCATCCAACTGGTCTCAAGTAAAGCGCGCATATCAGCAACTCCTAGTACAAAATGATCGCTACCCAATTGTAACCGACGCTGCTGGGATAGCATATGTCGACGTTAATCAGAATGGCCAATACGATGTCGGCGACATCGCGCTACAAGATCACTTTACCGCACAAGACCAACTAATTGGTGGCCTGCTGCACGCTGCTCAAAGAATTTATTATGCGCGGCTAAGAGATGAATCAGAAAGATACAGCCGTTTACGTGGCATGGTCTCTCCAATTCTGACATATCTAGGTATTGTAAGTACACAAAGTGAAGTTAACTATCTAAATAACCTGCCATTCGCCGTCATGCCAAAAGGCTTACTTATTGACTTAAAAGGTATTTATACATTAGGTAGTTACCCGATTGATCAATCACCTGCGTCTTTTTCTAACGAAACATTCAAATTCATAGGACATATAGGCTCATCCTTAGAACATGAGGTATGGCAGGAAATAACAGGCTTTGATGCTATTTCTACTGTGCGCGGCATACAAAAAGCACTGACAGATAGTAATGTTGATTTAGTTACATTCGACAGCAGTGTAACAGACTATATTTATGGCCCAGTGGATCCGACAAACAGTTTTTCAACAAGCAATTTAGCGAAGTTTGGGTTTACTATTAATCCATCAGGATATACCTCTCGCGTTTATGAATTATTTGGTCGAAGAATTACGACTTGGCAGTCAAATGGCGATAATGACGGATTTTATATTTTTAGGCCAAATGTCAAAGGTTTGCCGCCAGATTCCGTTGACAGAAAATTATTACTTTATACATCTAAGAATGGGATTGATAGCTTTATAAGCAGTTTTGATGATATAGAAAATACATTGCTTGATGCAATTGCAACAGCAGGACAACCTTTTTTTACTACAATAAACTACTCTGTAACATTCCCACCGACTGCATATAGCACTGGCGCTACTATCACCGCCAAAGGCCTTACTGATGGTAAGGCCTATACAAACTTTAGTGTAACAGGAGTATTATCAGGAATTACAAGCCTTGGGTATGGCGGTGCCTCTGGCTCACTAGGCCTAACAGTGCCATCAGGTGTTCCAGCACAGACATATAGGCTTACTCTAAAGTTTACCTATGAGCAACCAGTTCAACTGCCAGGTCGCTATGTAACCCTCTTCCCCCGCACATGCAATCCTCCATACAACGCTTATGCATCTCCCATATGTTTTCCAGCTGTACGCACATATGAACCAGGACCTTTTAGATTAGTTCCTGGAGCAGTGACACAAACGGTTGATATTAACATTGGTAACAGTACATTAACGTTCACTTGCGCTGCAAATGGACAAAGCTATACAGCACCGCCCACCCAGATGCTAGTGCACGTGGAAAACTGCTTTAACGCGATAATTGATGCTAACACCAACGCCACTAGCGATTTGAGAGGATACATTGATTTCCTCGATGTAAATAAAGGATTTAATAGCTCAAATTACTTGTACCGCGCAAAAACACCATCTATCGATGATGTGCACATTAGTTATTTAAAACCACTAGTGTCCCATTAAGAACCTACAAAAAAGGCCTGAAAACCCGCTTGTTTTGATACAATGAAATCGCGACAAATCATTGAAAAACAAGAAGGAGTGCAGGCCTTGAGTCATCATAATACCGTGTT
>JALWPK010000039.1 GCA_026995045.1 Gammaproteobacteria bacterium
CCGTTCGTGACTGTTCCTGCTCGCTCATATGTAATAACTCCGCTTTCATTCGACACCCCCAAATCAAACGCTAAAGGGGACATTTCTATTTTGCTAAAAGCGGACTTTTTCATTTTGCGCCTACACGTCTTTATGATCCTTGTCCTTCTTCTTTTTGCCATGCTTCTTGTCACCGTCGTGATGTTCCGGTGCAAAGGCGAACGCATCTGCTGCGTTGCCCTTGTTGCCGGAAGCATCGGTGGCCGAGACATTCAGGGAGAAGTTCACCCCCTTGATCTCCAGCTTGCCGTGCTCGAACTCGGCCTTCATCTCATCATCGCGCTTGAGTTTAACAATCTGGCCATTGGTCACAGATGAATCATTCAGCGAGGCAGTCACGGTCGGATTCGGATCGGCGATATCGGTCGCTGAGAACGTGACCCGGAAGATCGCTTCATCCTCTTCCATGCCGACAGCAACCAAATTAGCCGTTACAGCCGGGGCTGTGATATCGACCACCGTCACACTCTGTGTACCGGTTGTGACGTTGCCATTGGCATCGGTTGCAGTCCATGTGACTACCGTTGTGCCCAGCGGATAAGTAGCCGGTGCATCAGAGATGATGGTAACCGGGAAGATATCCGTAGCAGTGGCAGAGCCGATTGAAACCGTGCTCAACACCCCGTTGGCCTCGACATTCACAGCCGCTGGAGCAGTCAGAACCGGAGCTGTGGTATCAACCACCGTCACACTCTGCGTACCGGTTGTGACGTTGCCGTTGGCATCGGTTGCAGTCCATGTGACTACCGTTGTGCCCAGCGGATAAGTAGCCGGTGCATTGGAGGTCACTGTCACTGCAAAGATATCCGTTGCCGTTGCTGTGCCGATGGAGACCGTACTATTCACTGCATTGGCTTCGACATTCACAGCCGCTGGAACAGTCAGAACAGGTGCCGTTGTATCAGTAATTGTCACATTCTGTGTGCCAGTGCTGACGTTGCCGTTAGCATCCGTTGCAGTCCAGTTCACTACCGTCGTTCCCAGCGGAAAGGTGGCAGGCGCATTGTTGCTTACGCTCACGACACCATCCACCAGATCGCTTGCAGTCGCAGTACCGATTGCAACGCTGCTATTCACAGCGTTCGCTTCAATGCTGACATTAGCAGGTGCTGTAATTACAGGCGCTGTATGATCAGTCACCGTCACAGTCTGCGTGGCTGTACCCGTGTTGCTGTGCGCATCCGTTGCACTCCATGTGATGGTGTATGTGCCCGGTGCAAATGGCCCGGTCTGATCGGGAGTCGCTGTTACAACGCCATCCACCAGATCGCTGGCTGATGCGCTTCCAAGTGAGACAATAGTCAGTGGTGCATTGGCCTCCATGGTGATCGCCGCAGGAGCAATGACAGTCGGTGGCGTATGATCGGTCACCGTTACTGTCTGTGTGCCTATTGTACTGTTCCCATTCGCATCTGTTGCAGTCCAGTGAATTGTTGTTGCACCCACGGCATACGAGGCAGGCGCATCATTGCCAAACGTGACCGGCCCGAACAAATCCGTGCCGCTTGCTGAACCCAGGCTTGCAGCCGTCAGCGCCCCAGTCGCTTCAACCGTAACATTGGCAGGTACATTCAATGATGGCGGCGTGGTGTCGACAACCGTAATCGTCTGCGTTGCGGTCGATGAATTTCTTGCCGCATCAGTTGCTGTCCAGGTCACAGTGGATGCGCCATAAGGAAAGCCCAGCGGGAAGTTGGCAATCGCATCACTGGTGATATTAGCCACGCCGACCGCATCGGTAGCCACTGCAGGGATCGTCAATACAAATGGTGTGTTCGGATTACCTGTAGCCTCAAGGGTCAGATCAGCCGGAGCTATTATGCTTGGCGGCGTCGAATCCACCACAGTGACATGCTGCATGGCCGTGGAGGTGTTGCCATTGGCATCCCTGGCCGTCCATGTCACCACGGTTGTGCCGACCGGGAAGGTTGCCGGTGCATCCGATGTCACGGATACAGCGAAAATATCCGTAGCGGTTGCCGTGCCGATTACGACTGGCGTCTGCACAGCAGTGGCTTCAGTCGTAATATCCGCCGGAGGTGTAATCACCGGAGCAGTGGTATCCCGCACCATCACTGTCGTGGTTGCAGATGTGCTATTGTTTGCGCAATCGGTTGCGGTAACGGATACCGTTGTTACTCCCAAGGCAAAGGTTCCGACCGGTGAAATATTGAGAGAAACACCGCATACATCCGCCGTTGTGACGTATGGTGCTACATCGACAACCGCTCCACTGGCGCTGGTTGCTTCAGAAGCCGGAATCGCTGCAATACTGACAGTCGGCGCGATTGTATCCTGTACAGCCACTGAAGTTGTCGCTGTTGCAGTACCGCCTTTACCATCATCTACCTTCAACCTGATACTGTGGGTGCCGTTAGCCAGATTTACGGTAGGAGAAACACCAGTAGCAGAACCGCCAGCCCATACCCAGTTATAGGTCAGTGGGTCACCAGCTGGATCGGACGATGCGGAGCCATTCAACGTTACAGTCGTCACCGAACCTGTGGATTCCACGGTCTGCGCGGTACCTGCATCTGCCACAGGCGGATGATTCGGATTCAACTCCAACACAGCCACCCGTCTGGCGGAAGCCGGGCCGACCGTGCGTAGATAATCCATTCGCCCGTCACCGGTGAAGTCGGCAAAGATTCTCGGATGATAAAAACCAATATCTGAGTGACCGATTGTAAGTAATCTTTTTTGAATTACTCCCGATCCCTGAAGCTGATCACACGAAATGATAGTGTCACTTGAATTGTAGTGCGTTCCAGCTTTCCGGCAGTAATCAGCTTTGCCATCATGATTCACATCAGCAAACCAGCGACTATCAAGATATCCTAGATCGCCAGAAATGCGATATGTCGAATAGCCTGCAAAAGTTGAAGTGGCTCCATTTGTTTGAATGGTTGTACATCCGATTGAGGATGCGTTTGATCCCTTGCCACGATTACCAACCTCGCGGCAATAATCATCGGTTCCATTGCCATCCACATCGGCAAACCAACGTTGCCCCTTGTATCCAAAATCACCTGGGTAAAGTCTGGCAAAATAAACACTCTTTTTTGTACACAAAATGCTTGTAGGAGATGTGCTGCCAACCGCACGGCAAAATTCATCCTGGCCGTCACCATTTACATCGGCAAACCAGCGTTGACCTTCGTATCCCATATCTCCATAAATATGATATGTAGTAGAAGTAGATCCCGGCGTTGGAAAGGATGTACATCCAATTGAAAATCCATGTGCTTTATCACCAACCTCACGACAATAATCAGCCTTACCGTTGCCATTGGCATCAGCCAACCAGCGGCTGTGGGTATAGCCTAAATCGCCACCAATGCGCGATTTCTCGGTGAACGCCCCAGTGGCGCGATCGTAGGAGCTGCAAACAATACTTGTACCAACCTGCCGGCAGAACTCATCCTGCCCATCGCCATCCACATCGGCTGCCTGACGGAAAAGTGCCAAGCCGACTTCCGTAGGTGGAACTGCCGGCACAGCACTTCCTCCCACCGCAAAATTCCGAGCTTTCTGCCCCTGACCAGAGCCTTCCCGAACAGCAATAAATACAGCACTCATCCATCTCGGGTCGAAACGGGCCAGAAACTTCACCTTGATATCAAGCAAATTGCCAAGCAATTCAGCATCGCACCTGGCTCCCCACTGAACTACATTAGTACCTGCGGGTCGGGAAGCAAGACATTGCAGATTCGCATTAAAAGCAGGCTTCACTAAATAACGCACACGGTTTGGTTGATACGGAAGTCCGGTTCCACCTAAGGCTGTTATCGCATCTATCAATGCTTGATCGACCACCGAACTGGCATTGAATACGTTTTTTAACGCGTTGGCATCAATGGGGATCCCTGCTACGGACACACTTGACAAACCATTGAAAACACTCCCATTCAGAAAACTGGCACTGAGTGATCCATTTAATTTTACATAATTATAAAGATTTGTATTAGAGCCAGTTACCAACGGCAGTTGATAAACTTGTTCCCCTCCGCTCTGATTGCAAAGGTTGGATAGGGACCCATAATAATACTTTATGCTGGTTAATTGTCCGCTATCCTGGATAATTGTTGGGCATCCCGTAATTTTTCCAAAAAGCGGGCTAAAAAAAGTCGTGTTGGAAAGGGTGTTGTCTGTCAGCCAGTTGCCAGCGGCTTTGCCTGTATCGTAGGCCCATGAATAAGACTTGGCGGCTGCGCTGTTCGGATCGAACTTGGCTGCATTTATAGCATTATTTCTCGCCTGGTGTATCCAGTTCACCGTGCTGTTGCCCGCGTTGGTTAGCCAATCAAGCAGACCTGCTTTTGCCGGGGCTGCGCCCATGGTTATTATGGATACAATCGACAGTGCTACAATCATTCGTTTAAACATAAATTCCTCCATCTCCAGATATAGCCCGCATTGTTTGCTTTTCGATAGCCTGATGTAATTCCCTTTGGTAAAGAGTTTGACTAACCAAAGTTAGTTCCCTTTGGTAAAGAGTTTGACTAACCAAAGTTAGTTCCTAGTCTGCAATCGCTGCTGGGAGGAATGAGATGACGATACTACTGGCCGATGATCACGGCCTGTTTCGGGAAAGCATCAAGCGCTGGCTTGAAACTGTGGACAGTGATTATCAAATCACTACTGTCAAAAACCATGATGAAATACGCGCATATTTAAACGGCGGCAAACGCCCGAAGCTGATTATGATGGATCTCTGTATGCCGGGCATGGACGGGGTGGCTTCGATTCGATCCCTGCATGCCGACTGGCCGGATATTCCGGTGTTGATTGTGTCCGCCAATGAAGATAAAGCAGCGATTCGCGCCTGCATTGAAGCCGGAGCAGCCGGCTTCGTATCCAAATCCGGCGATGGTCACGCCATGCTGGATGCCGTTCATGATATTCTGAACGGAAAGACCGCAATCCCGACAGGCGTCATGTCTGTCCAGATACCGCGATTCACAGAAAAACAGCAGGAAATTCTGCGTCTGCTGGCTGACGGCATGAGCAACAAGCAGATTGCCAAACGCACCTGTTTAACCGAAGGCACAGTCAAGCAATACGTCAGCGACATTTTATCCAAACTGGATGTGGATAACCGCATTCAGGCCGGCATTCGCGCGCGTGAGATTCTTGGGCTGAATTCTTAACGCAGGCGTTTATTTCAGGAAAGCAAACCTGGCCAGAAGGTGAATTACGAAGTAAGAGAGGCTCCCCTGGGGGACGAATGACACGAATAGGCACGAATGAAAAGGCAATATACAGAAGGCGGTTTGAAGGTTTTATCATCAGTATTTTTTAGTCATGCGCAGCTAGTCAAAAAACATTCCAGCCACAGAAGTTCTTTATCCAGCGGGATATAAAACCTGACATAATACTGGAAAGCTGACGATGCATTCGCCACACTGGCGGCATGACGGATGAAATCCTGAAAGAAAAAGAAAGGAACTACATCGTTCAAGAAAGTGTGCGTACCTTGTTTGAGCGGCATCGTGTGAGCATTCCCGGTGAGTTGGGATTGACTTTGATTTTGTTATTTGCCTATCGGAACGTAGAGGAAACCAGATTGATGATTTGGGTGTCTGGCATTGGAATGGTGGCGTTGGTTCACTGGTTTTGTATTCGATCTTACTTTTTCAATAGCGAACGTTTCGAGCCTTATACGTGGGCAAGACTTTTAACCGCATCTTCGGGAACATTGGCCATGCTAATTGGAGGAAGTGCCTTTTTTTTCTTCGATTTAGGGAATGAACGAGAGGTGTTGTTGGTGACGTTTTTTCTTGTCGCCCCGATTTTTGGATCAACTGTTTTGGCCGCAGCGTATTTCCCGACTCATCTATTCTGGTGTCTTGGCTCAGTGTTACCGTTAGTGTGTTTTTTAATTTTTTCAGGGATAACGAATTTCATCCTTCTGGGTTTTGCGATCTTACTGATAGCTATTCCTTTCGCACTTATTCTCGGATGGATATTGGCAGGCGAATTTAAGCGCGGTCTGCAAACTCGATTCGAGAATATGCGGCTGATTGACGAATTGAAACAGGAAAATATGCGGGTTGAGGATGTCAGCCGTGATAAATCCCGCTTTCTGGCTGCAGTCAGTCACGATCTACGCCAGCCGTTACATGCGCTGAGCTTGTTTCACGCCAGTTTGAAAGCCAGCCTTGAACAAGAAAATCAAAAGAATCTGCTTGCTTTGGCTGACCAATCCAGCCGGTCGCTGGGTGAGATGTTGGGTGAATTGTTAGATATTGCCCGTTTGGATGCCGGAAAAATAAAGCCTGATCCGTGCAGATTTCCGTTGGCATCGTTGCTTGGCGAATGTGCGGAGGGAATGCAGCCATTGGCTGATGAACAAGGTTTAAAATTCCGTCTTCGGTTGCCACGTAAAGGATGCGTGAAGAGCGATCCTGTACTGCTCAAACGCATCCTGCGCAACCTTCTGGCCAATGCGATTCGATATACCGAAAGTGGTGGCGTGCTGTTGGGTACGCGCAGGCGCGATGATGATGTGCATATCGAGGTCTATGATACTGGTGTGGGTATTCCCGAAGAGAGCCTACCACATATCTTTGACGAATTTTACCAGATCAACAATCCCGAACGTGATCGGGAAAAGGGGTTGGGGTTGGGGCTTTCGATTGTACGACGGATGGCGGATACACTTGGTCATCGTATTCATGTTCGCAGCCGACCGGGCAGTGGTTCGTGTTTTTCCATCATCGTACCGCTTTGTTCGGACATGGAAGCCTATCCGCAAGAAACAGCTGCTCCCAGGATGGATATGGATGTCGCGGGGTTGTTCGTGATTGTGGTGGACGATGATCGTGCCATTTTACAGGGCATGCGTGAATTGTTGCTGGGCTGGGGTTGTGAGGTGTTGCTGGCTGAAAGCGAAGTGGATTTGCTTGGGGAATTAAAGGCGCATAAGTATCCTCCTGCCGATGTGCTGATTTCCGATTATCGGTTGCGCGGGGGGCATACCGGGCTTGAGGTATCCAAGGCAGTAGAAGCCCATTTCGCCCGTGAAATTCCAACGTTGATCACCAGCGGTGATGTAAGTCCTGAAGTGCAGGCTGAGGTCAGGGCTGCAGGATGCTACTGGCAGGAGAAGCCGGTGCATGATGATGTGTTGAAGGGAATGATTGCGGAGTTGGGCGGCTAACTCGACCCTAAACTTATCATGTTCCCCTTCAAACTCCTCAAAGTGTGTCAATGTGGCCTGATCATCGCTGTCGATACATTGCCTGTGCTGATCGCAAATATCTTTCACATCCAAATGGGCTTGCTTCAGTGCGCTATGCATCTCCGATGGACGAATAAATTTAACATACTCATGCGTACCTTTAGGTAACCAGCCCATCACATATTCTGCGCCAATAATTGCCTTTAAATAAGATATAGGTGTGCGATTGAGCGTGGCAAAGAAAAACAAGCCACTGGGCTTGACCATATCCGCGCAGGCTTGGACGGTGCGCACCACATCAGGCACATGCTCTAACACTTCCAAACAAGTGACCGCATCATAGCTGTTGGCATGATCTTGTGCCCATGTTTCTGCATCACTTTCGATATAGTTCACAGCCACACCACTTTGTTCACTATGCGCTCTAGCCACGCCCAAGGCTTTGG
>JALWPK010000040.1 GCA_026995045.1 Gammaproteobacteria bacterium
CAGGGACAGCTCACCCTCACCATGAGCGCAAATCCCGCTGTCAGATCCGAGTTGTTGCATTACCTGAATACCCTACAGCGCGCCGCATGAACACATTACGGCGCGAATTTATGCAATGATTGGGTAACGTTGTCGAGCTGAAAGCACCAGCCGGAGATGACCTGAGCGAGCTGCTGAAAGAAGGGGCCAGACAGCTGTTGGCGCAGGCCATCGAGGCGGAAGTGGCCGAACTGCTGGCCCGGTACGCTGGGCAAACCGTGGGCGGAAAGCGGACTGTGGTTCGCAATGGGTACTTGCCGGAGCGCACCCTCCAGACCGGGCTGGGTGATGTGCTGGTCAAGGTGCCAAAGGTGCGCGACCGTTCCGGCCAGGGCGTGAAGTTTAGCAGCAAGTTGGTGCCGCGCTACCTGAAGCGGACGAAGCGCATTGAGGAGTTGATCCCTTGGCTGTACCTGAAGGGGATCTCGACCGGGGAGATGCAGCCGGCACCGGAGGCGCTGTTGAGTGAAGGGGCCACCGGGCTGTCGGCGGTCACGGTCAGCCACCTCAGGAAGTGGTGGGAGGCGGACTACCGGCAATGGCAACAGCGGGAACTGAGCCGGCGGCGCTACGTGTACGTGTGGGCCGACGGGATCTACAGCAACGTCCGCATGGATGATCGGCTTTGCCTGCTGGTGATCGTGGGCTCGGACGACATGGGCCGCAAGGAAGTGCTGGCAGTGGTTGATGGCTACCGGGAGTTCGAAGCCAGCTGGCTGGAGGTCATCGAGCATCTGGAGAGCCAGGGACTGACGATCCCGCCGAAGCTGGCGATTGGCAATGGTGCACTGGGGTTCTGGAAGGCACTTGCCAAGAAATGGCCCCAAACGGCTCAACAGCGTTGCTGGGTGCACAAGACGGCCAACGTGCTGAACAAGGTGCAAGCGCGGTGGGCTGAATCGACTGGTCAAATGGCTGGGTAACCGGTACGTTAACGGTAGAGCCGGGCGGGGCTCTGGTTGAAACCATGGACGAGTGGCGATGGAGATTAACAGGTGGCTGCATTAGAAAAGATGCTTGTTTGTAACCAGAACCCTATCTGTATTGAGTAGCAGCAAGTGTTGACTCGTTGTAGCAAATGGCTAGAATGTTGCTGAAGGCATCGCCTGTATGTGTCGCGACGACCTATGCAGACTTGACGAGGTTGGGCTAGATTACCTGGTTCACCTCATCTCGCTGACATTGAGTCAGCAAACGGAGTCCAGGCAATCATTTGGGCGCAGGTAGCTTTGCCATTCTCATCTCAAGCTACCCTCACTGAATCCGATTCCACATCGGAACTGGACGCAGGGCGCAAAACCCTGCATCGAGTCATCCAACAATGCCAAGACGGCATTGCTAGACGTCCTGCAGACGAACTAACGCATTCAGCTTTTTTCTGTTTGTGTAAAAAATGACGCAGATTGATCGCGTCATTATTTATGGTTAAAAAAAAATCACACCGCACGCCGGACTGAGGCCCACCTAGTGAGAAATAGACATTCTGTAAATCAATAGGTTGCAATGTCCGATGCTGACGAAATCGGACAAATTGGGGTGTGAAAAAAAACGGACTGGTTTTTTGCTCCATAAACGGGGGGTAAAAAAACCGGGTATTTCCTGGACAGGGTGGCTTGTTATAGGTCGCCTTTAGAAGAGCTGACAGCGTCGATCTGGCCGAAGGCCGGCTCCAAACTCTTTTGACTGATACGCGGGAGAGGGTTTGATAGCGGACGCAGCACACTACCACTGATGGCAGGATGGTATTCCCGGTGTGTGTCGGTTCTGGAAAATCTTTTGCAATACCAGTGACGTACTGGCCAGCGTGCTGTGCACGTACATATCGGGAACAGACAAACGGATGCGTCGGAATTGTCCAGATATGACTTACAGTCAACGGCGAAAGTCGGGCTGTTTGGGGGTAACACTAACACTAAAGATTCGCCAGGTGAGCTTCGGAATCACCGGGAATTTCCGTTTAAGACAGGCGTACCGAAGACGTCTGACCATAGCGCTTTTCCTGAAAGGAGGGCTTGTAATTAACGTGTTTTCTTAACGCCATACTC
Source organism: Gammaproteobacteria bacterium (assembly GCA_026995045.1). Classification (GTDB taxonomy): domain Bacteria; phylum Pseudomonadota; class Gammaproteobacteria; order SZUA-229; family SZUA-229; genus S139-92. The sequence continues at coordinate 2,085 of JALWPK010000040.1, forward strand.
TGGTTGATTACTGCACAATGAGGCTTGATCCCCCTGGCTTGTCCCTGCATAGTTAGTAGAGGGGACACGCGAGCTACCCTGAAATAGTTTCCGTGTTTGGGGGAGCCGGAATTGTGCTGAGCAAGGAAGGCGAAAAACAAGATTAAGATCAAGTGGTTAGGGATGCCGCATACAATTTCTTCCGAAGCGTCACCGGATACCGGCCTGAGTTGCCTGGTTCTGGTTGCGCGTTTTCTCGGGGTAGCCGCCGAGGCCGGGCAGCTCCGGCATCGGTTTGCCCGCGCGGATGCGCCACTGTCGCCTGATGATATCGTTCGCGCCTCCCGTCACCTGGGGTTGAAGACGCGGCAGGTTTCCACTACCTGGGAAAAGCTGGAAAAAACCCCGCTTCCCGCCCTGGCACAGAAAGACGATGGACAGTGGGTCGTGCTCGCCAAAGTGGATGCCGAGCGCGTCCTGATTCAGGACCCCCTGGAAAAACGCCCGTTAACGCTTCCTCGGGAACTGTTTGAATCCGCCTGGAACGGTTCGTTGATTCTCGTCACGCGCCGCGCCTTGCTGAGCGATGAAAAGACCCTGTTTGGTTTTCGCTGGTTTATCCCGGCAATCCTGAAATACCGTAAGCTTTTTTCGGAAGTGCTGGTCGCTTCCTTCTTCCTCCAGCTCTTCGCCTTGATTACACCGCTGTTCTTTCAGGTGGTTATCGATAAGGTTCTGGTACACAAGGGCTTGACCACCCTTGACGTACTGGCGTTTGGCTTGATCGTGGTATCGATTTTTGAAGTGGTCCTTGGCGGATTACGTACCTACGTGTTCTCACATACGGCCAATCGCGTGGATGTGGAACTGGGCGCCAGGTTGTATCGCCACCTGATCAGTTTGCCCATGAGTTATTTTGGGGCACGCCGTGTCGGTGATTCGGTCGCACGCGTCCGCGAACTGGAAAACGTGCGTAATTTTATTACCGGCTCGGCATTGACCCTGGTGATCGACCTGTTCTTTACCTTTGTTTTCCTTGCCGTGATGTATTACTACAGCCCCACGCTGACCTGGGTCGTGCTGGCTTCCATTCCTGCCTATATTTTGCTGTCAATATTTGTCACGCCAGTGCTACGCGCCCGTGTGAACGAAAAGTTTAATCGCGGCGCGGAAAACCAGGCCTTCCTGGTGGAATCGGTGAATGGCATGGAGACCTTGAAGTCCATGGCCATCGAGCCGCAGATGCAAAACCGCTGGGAAGAACAGCTGGCGGGCTACGTCGGCGCCAGCTTCAAGGCGGCGAACCTGAATAATATCGCAAACCAGGTCGCCGGCCTGATCAACAAGCTGGTCGTGGTGTTGATTCTCTGGATTGGTGCGCGTGCCGTCATCCAGGGATATCTCAGTGTCGGTCAGCTCATTGCCTTCAATATGTTGGCGGCCCGCGTCAGTGGACCCGTGCTTCGCCTGGTTCAGCTATGGCAGGATTTTCAGCAAACCGGCGTTTCGGTTCAGCGTCTGGGCGATATCCTGAATACACCTACCGAGCCGGGCTACGACCAGTCTCGTATGTCATTGCCGGGCATTAAAGGGCGGATTCAGTTCGACCAGGTCAGTTTTCGCTACCGCAGCGATGGCCCGGAAGTCCTGCGAGACGTTTCACTGGATATCCAGGTGGGTGAAGTCATCGGTGTCATGGGTCGCTCAGGCTCCGGGAAAAGCACCCTCGCCAAACTGGTTCAGCGCCTGTATGTCCCGGAGCGTGGACGCGTACTCATCGATGGTGTGGACATCGCCCAGGTCGATACCGCCTGGTTACGCCGCCGCATCGGTGTGGTGCTGCAGGAAAACGTGTTATTCAACCGCACCGTCAGGGAAAATATCGCGTTAGCCGATCCCGGGTTACCGATGGAAGCCGTGATTCAGGCAGCACAACTCGCCGGTGCACACGAGTTTATCCTGGAAATGCCGGAAGGTTACGACACCCTTGTCGGTGAGCACGGCGACAATCTGTCCGGCGGCCAGCGCCAGCGTATTGCAATCGCCCGGGCACTCGTCACCAATCCGCGCATTCTGATTTTCGATGAGGCCACCAGTGCGCTGGACTACGAGTCCGAGCGTATCATCCAGCAGAACATGCAGGCGATCTGCAAGGGCCGCACTGTCATGATTATTGCCCACCGTTTATCGACCGTGCGGGTAGCACATCGCATCATTGTGCTTGAGAAGGGTCAAATCGTCGAGCAGGGCACACACGAAGACCTGTTAAAACGCCAGGGCCAGTACGCCAGTCTGCATGCCCTGCAAAGCGGGCAGGGTGTTCAAGTGGTGAAACGGAGACCCGGATGAGCCACGAACTCGATTTCCTGCCTGCCGCCCTGGAAATCCAGGAAAAGCCACCTTCGCCGGGTGGTCGCGCCATTGCCTGGTCTGTCATGGCGTTTTTCACTATCGCTGTTCTCTGGGCGTTGTTCGGCAAGATCGACATCGTTGCCACCGCACAGGGCAAGATTATTCCCAGTGGGCGTGTCAAGGTGATCCAGCCGATGGAGATCGGGGTGGTGCGCCAGATTCATGTGCACGAAGGCCAACGGGTAGAGGCGGGTGACCTGTTGATCGAACTGGATCCTACGTCAACCCAGGCGGATCTGGGGAGTCTGGAAATGGAACTGATCGCCACGCGCCTGGAACACGCCCGTTACCGGCAACTGGCACAGATGACGGATGAAGCAGCGCTGGTATTGACTCCACTAGCATCGAATCGGTCATCTTCCCCGAGCTTGCAGCTTCCGTCGGCGCTTTCTCAGGAAGCGAGTGCTGAAGCCATCGCCTTGCAGGAGCAGATGCTCAGAAGCGAATGGTCGGAACACCTGGCGCGTGCGGCGGCCCTGGACAATGCCATTGAGAGCCGCCAGGCGGATCTTGCGGCGACGCGCAATGAAGTGAAAAAGCTCGAAAACACCCTCCCGCTTATCACTCGCCGTGCCGAAGCATTGAAAAGCCTGGTTGCCAAACACCTCGGCTCACAGCAAGTCTGGCTTGAACTGGAAGAAGAACGCGTCACGCAACAACAGGACCTGGCGTTACAGAAAAACCGCATCAAGCAGGTTGAAGCCTCAATTCGAGAAACAAAGCAACAGCGGCAGGCACTGGCGTCCGAATTCCGGCGCCAGTTGCTTACCCGCCTGGCCGAAGCCGAGCGGCGCATTAATCAGTTGGAGAAAGAACGTGTCAAGGCGGCTCAACGCACTAGATTACAACACATGACTTCCCCGGTTTCCGGTGTCGTACAGCAACTGGCTGTTCATACTATAGGTGGTGTTGTGACACCGGCTCAGGAACTGATGAAAATTGTTCCGGAAAGTGAAAGCCTTGAAGTTGAGGCCTGGATTCTCAACAAAGACATCGGTTTTGTAGCCGAAGGTCAAATCGCAGAAATCAAAATCGAAACCTTTCCTTTTACCCGATACGGCACCATTGATGCTGAAATTACAGATATATCCAATGATGCTGTCACAGATGAAGAAAAGGGGCTTGTGTACGCTGGGCGCGTGCTCATGAAGCGGTCAGTGATCCAGGTTGGAGAAAAACAGGTAAAACTCACACCAGGTATGGCGGTGACCGTGGAAGTAAAAACCGGAAAACGCAGGCTGATTGAATTCATCATGAGTCCCTTGTTGCGATACAAGGAAGAAAGTATGGGTGAGCGATAGTAACGAGATAAGTCATTTGAATAAGTGTGTTGAGAGTGGGTGATTTGTCTAGATTCAGGGTTATCACTTACTTATCCATATTTTTTGGTCATCATGGCATGCGGCGGACATTTGCCGGCAAACTGATTCTATAAAAAGGCAGGTTGATATGGATCTTATAAAAGCATTGCTCGGTTTAGCGGTTTTGAGCAGTCCGTTGTGGCTGATTCTCATCTTGTTGCCCGTTTCCCTTTGGATTGCCGTGAAGGTCGCCAAACGATTTAAATCCGCCGCTGTCCGGCTCACGGGTGGTGTAATTATCTTTTTAGCGCTCTTCTTCCTGCCCTTCGCCGATGAGCTCGCTGGTAGGATTTACTTTAACTATCTCTGTTCCACAGAGGCCGGAATAAAAGTGTACCGGACGGTTGAGTTGCCGGCGGAGTATTGGGATGAGCAGGGGAGGGCGATATTTAGGGTTTACGAAGGAGATGGCCACAAAGCTATGTTTTTAATGGGGGGGTCTAAGTTTGAGGATGCTCGATTTGAATATAGTATGTTCGTTGAACCTTATAGTTCACTTTTCCATATAGACAGAACTGGGTTTAGATTACGTAATCGTGAGACAGGAAAAACACTTGGTGAGGTTCTGTACTTCCGCTACTGGCATGGCTGGATTGCGCGAAATTTAAGTCTAAATCGCTCTGCTACGTCTTGTGAAGTAAAGGACCTGAATGACTGGCCACTCAACATATTTAGGTCATCGAAGGCCAAAAAATAGAGAGGATAAAGAATCATGGCGACTATCGGCGATTACTTCGAGCAGGCCCAACTATCGATGGCAGCATATGCTCTAAATTTGCAAAAAGGAATGTCAGGTTCATTTCAGGGTGATGCTTATCGTAGTGCTCTAATTGATAAAGGCATGACTGTCTTACAGGCTACAAACTTTGCGCAAACCTACACCGTCATCGACCAATACACCGATCCCACCGGTTTCTCCGGTACAGTCTTTTCCAAAGGCGGTGTTAACTACTTTGCGATCCGTGGTACTGAAAGCGAAGGTATTTTCACAGGTGGTGCAGGGGGTATTGATTGGTTTGGTACCGACTTCGGTGATATCGGCGCGGAGGGCATCGCCATAGGCCAGGGGCTGGCCATGCTCAACTGGCTGCAACGGCTTTATGGGGCATCGGGTAGTGCAGTGGTGCAGTATACCTACAATGCCGATGGCACGATCAGTACGTTCACGGATACGGCTGACGGGACGTTGAACGGACAAACGTCACCGATGACCGTTGCGGGACACTCTTTGGGCGGGCAACTGGCAATGATGTTGACCCGGATGGCTCCGGGTCTGTTTACTACAGCGTATACTTACAATGCACCAGGCTTTGACGAGTTTGGTACCGGTATCACCAGCGAAGGATTTTTCGATCTTCTGAGTAACGCCCCCGTGCCGCTTACAGGCGCTATCGGCACCGGCTGGAATACGAACGGCATCAACTGGAATGTCGACGGAGATATTGTTCATCTGGTCGGATTCGTGCCGGGGAATTCCGGCATACTTTTTACCGAGAGTGCTAATCAAGGGGTTTTTGATGCACATTTGAAAGAACCAATTGTTGACGCACTGGCCGTCTACAACCTGCTGGACGGCGTTGGCACATCCCTGACCTTTGACCAGATCACGCCCATCCTGCAAGCAGGCTCCAACCTGCCCGAAGAGAGTCTGGAAGGCATCGTCAATGCGCTGGGAGATCTGTTCGGTGTCGGCACCACCGTGACCACAGGTTTACGGGATGAACTCTATACCCGCATTGAGACGATTCAAGGCGTATTGCCGCTTTATTCCG
>JALWPK010000041.1 GCA_026995045.1 Gammaproteobacteria bacterium
GGTCCACTTCCCCAGTCGGGGGTGGGGCGGTTTACCTGTTTACCGCGTCCTGGAGCGCGTCGTACAGGTCATTTATTAGTTTTTCCAGGGCTTGCAGGGGCGTGATGCGTTTGCGTTTAAAAAAAGCCGCCTTTTCCGGAAAGGCTTTAGACTTGCTTAATTCACGCCCCAGTTCCTTGTAACGGTTTTGCTTTTCCGCCTGTATCCATTCCCGGGCTTTTTGTACCCGCATCGCAAAGGGTTTGGGCGGTTTCATACGGCCTTCCTTAAGGGGCTGTGCACCCACTCCACATTGGCGATGCGTCCCTTGTAAGCGTTGGGTTTTAACTGCTGCATGCCGTTTTCCGTGCGAATAATCATCTTAAAGGCGGTCAGGTAGGTTAGTTTTACCAGTTCGCCGTTCAAAAGGATATAATCGCCACGCCTTAAGGCATGGCCGTTTTTATCTTTTATATTCCATAAGTCCATCTGTTTTCTCCTTTATTTTACCGCCGGGCAATGCCGGCTTAAATAACAATCCTTTACATGGTTGCAGCGCTCAACCGCGGCGCGCGGCAGCATACAGGGCAGCACGTCCGTATAATCCTGGCGTTTATCAACCTTTACAATCCGGAACTTGCGGTACGCGCCGCGCTTTGTGGACGCCAATTGCAGCCGGCGTCCAAAAGTATGCAGCAGGATATGTTTAAAACGGTCCATGTGTATTTTATGGGCCAGGGAACCATGATAAATATATTCCCGGCCATCGATAATACCGTAAACCATTTCTTCTTCCGGGGTCATGTTTTGGGGTATGATTTCCATAATGCCTTACCCCGCCGCCCGATGCGTTTTATTCTCATGTATCAGCTCTTCGATGGCTTCCCGCACCCTGTCCACGGTTTCCGGACGGTCGTAATTGCCGTTCAATACCTGGCTTACCGTTGACTTCTGATAACCGGAAACCCGGCAGATATCCGGGTATTTAATACCGTTCTTCTCTACGGCGCCCTTCAGGTCCAACAGGAAATCCGACTCTTTAAAAGCATTATCACCGCGTAGATACACATCTTTCATTTTGCCATAAACAAGGCTGTCCATCTGCAACGGCGTGCGGCAATAGGAAGCTATATTCTCGCGCATGGTCTCGTTCAACAGGTCGCCGAAGCGTCCGCGCAGATAATCCGCGCGTCCGGATGCGCCCATCCAGCCGTTATCTTCCGACAGCTCTTCCAGTTCCACCCGCTGAGCAACGTCTTTCATGCCCAGCAGCGTGCCGCGCAGCTTGCGGTGTCCGCTCATTACCACGCTGAACATTTCCGTTTTACCCAAAAAACTAAGCTCATGCAGTTCTTTGATGGCACGGATCGTGGCGTGGTGCAAATGCTGACCCTGCTCGATGATCAGGTGCACGCCGCGTCCGGCTTCGGTTGCAAAATAGAGCAGGCGGGCCAGTTGGCCTTTTTTACCGTAGGCGTCGCGCCTGGGTTTTTCCGCGCCGTCGGAAATATCCGTAATCATCTGGGCGATGATCTGGGCAATACGGATGCGGGTATCATCCATCACCTGGATATAGACATTTATATCCCTTTCCGGCTGGCGCTGCATACAATAACGCAGTAGTGTTTTTTTGCCGCTGCCCGGTCCGCCGATAAGGGCCAGCATCAGCCCGTCGGCCATGGCGCCGGAAATACTTGCCGCCACGCGCCGGAATGCCGCGCCGTGCCAGGGTTTGGCCTCGACACCAAAATGATTGATTATATGACTTCTGAACTTCATGGGGAACCTCCTTTGTTTAGGTTTTACGTCTCCCCCTCCCGGGAGGGGGTTAGGGGGGTGGGTCATCCCAACCCCCGAATAGGTTAGGGG
>JALWPK010000042.1 GCA_026995045.1 Gammaproteobacteria bacterium
GCTATGCGGTGCACAGTGTATCCTGCTATGCGGTGCACAGTGTATCCTGCTATGCGGTGCACAGTGTATCCTGCTATGCGGTGCACAGTGTATCCTGCTATGCGGTGCACAGTGTATCCTGCTATGCAATAAACGTGCCAAGTAGATGTGTGTAAGAGGCCAAGTTTCGAAAAAAGCGACAAAGTGTGATGTACGTCATAGGGGGGCTTAGTTGCGCCAAATCGTCGCAGGAAAATGGCTTATGCTTGTCAAAAAATGGGGGCGTGTCGTAAATGAGGGACTTACGAATGTCGGAAAATGGCGTTTTTTAGGGAATGTAAAATCTATTAACATTGAAAAATTATTTTAAGAGGAACAATAGATTTTCTCATTGGCGACACGGCCCCATTTTTTGACACGGAAACACACTTTTTTGGCCATTTTCAGCCTAAATCCACACAATTTGGCGAATTATGACCATTTTTTTGAAAATGATGTCGTCACACCGTCACATTTTCGCCACATTTTCGCCACATTTCATTATTGTGTCAAAAAAAAATTAACCAAGATTCTAAGTCATTGAAATCATTGGCTCCAAATTTTTTATTTTGTCAAAATTCGGCGACAAAATTTGACACAATTTTCTGAACTTTTAGCTGTTTTTTTGGCAAAATCAGCTAAGTCATTGAAATCATTGACTTCGACTTTTTTTTATTTTGTCAAAACGTGTTTTTGCACTAAAAAACTGCCTCATTTTTCATGACACGGACTTCAAAACACGTGAAATTTTTTAGCTTTTTTCCTCATTTTTCGCCTTAAACGTGTAAAATTTCTCCATTACAACCCAATTTCGCCCCTCTAAACGGTGTTCAGTTTACTTATCTCATTTCTGTTACAACTTTTAGGTGTAAAAAGCTTGAATCACACCAAAAAGGTGCAAAAAATCCGAAAATTATGACCATTTTTTTGAAAATCCATTATTTTGTCAAAACGTTGTTCAATAAATTTCAAAACTAACGTATTTCCTGACTTTTCGAAAATTTATTTTGTCAAAATTCCCAACCCGATTTTGACACAATTTTCGTTAACCATCCACCTCAAAATCCAAATTCCTAGGTTTTGCGCCATTTTTACGTGTCATGGCACCCCCCGATTTCGTCACAATAACCGCATTTTTTGACTAATTGGTCAAAAATCACTTCACCACATTCTCGCCACAATGTTTTCACCTCAAAATTGAGGTAATTAGCCCCATCTCACAAAACTCGAAAAAAATTGTATAATATATCTTATGGGGCATTGTCAGCGAAATCGAAATCCAAGCACCCGTCAAGCGTGTGATGCGCCTGTTGAAATTTGTTGTTGACTGTTGGCTATTAGTATGCTATGGATATCGAACATGTTATTATTCTTTCGACTGCCGTGGGTGTGCCTATCGCACTCACGGCTTTTTTTTTTTGAAATCCTAGCACCGCCCTGAAATCCAAGCACGGCCCTGAAATCCTAGCACCGCCCTGAAAAACCAAGCACCGCCCTGAAAAACCACGCACGGCCCTGAAATCCAAGCACGGCCCTGAAATCCAAGCACCGCCCTGAAATCCTAGCACCGCCCTGAAAAACCACGCACGGCCCTGAAATCCAAGCACCGCCCTGAAAAACCACGCACGGCCCTGAAAAACCACGCACGGCCCTGAAATCCAAGCACCGCCCTGAAAAACCACGCACGGCCCTGAAAAACCACGCACGGCCCTGAAATCCACGCACGGCCCTGAAATCCAAGCACCGCCCTGAAATCCTAGCACCGCCCTGAAAAACCACGCACGGCCCTGAAATCCAAGCACGGCCCTGAAATCCTAGCACCGCCCTGAAAAACCAAGCACCGCCCTGAAAAACCACGCACGGCCCTGAAATCCAAGCACGGCCCTGAAATCCAAGCACGGCCCTGAAATCCAAGCACGGCCCTGAAATCCAAGCACGGCCCTGAAAAACCACGCACGGCCCTGAAATCCAAGCACGGCCCTGAAAAACCACGCACGGCCCTGAAATCCAAGCACGGCCCTGAAAAACCATGCACGGCCCTGAAAAACCATGCACGGCCCTGAAAAACACTGCAAAACAGCCATGCGCCATGAAAAAGCCGTGACGCATTCTTTACCCGGTTTTACCCGGTTTTACCCGGTTTTACCCGGTTTTACCCGATTTTGAACGTAACGCAGCCGCGGGACTCCACGCAGCCGCGGGACTCCACGCTGGCGCGAGGCTCCACGCTGGCGCGGGACTCCACGCAGCCGCGGGACTCCACGCTGGCGCGAGGCTCCACGCTGGCGCGAGGCTCCACGCTGGCGCGAGGCTCCACGCTGGCGCGAGGCTCCACGCTGGCGCGAGGCTCCACGCTGGCGCGAGGCTCCACGCTGGCGCGAGGCTCCACGCTGGCGCCTAGTTGTGCCGCCCTATGGATCAATTACAAATCCACTGCTGTCGCGTTTCGCCGCCCCCTTGGCCCGCAATCCGACAACGCAACCGTCTGGATCATGAGGCCTATAGTCGGACATGTCGCCGTCTATAACAGGGTACCCTAAATATTTAATTGGCAAATCCCTGCGAAACACAACTGCAACATTGTGCCCCTCACGCAACAATTTAATGGCTTCAGACTCGTTAGTCTCGTCTAGCGAATACGTAACGTGATAATTCTGCACATCGCGCGATTGGCGTGCTATTTTTGCAACTTTAGTGTAATCGTAAAACTGCACTGCCGGAAACGCGTCAAACACTGTCTGACTGTATAGCTGATTGGCGCGTGTCAACCAGTTAATATCTGATGTGCCGTTTAGGCGGATTGCCGCACGCATGCCGTCTGGGCAATGCGCGATATGCGCGGCAATCTCTCCCCACAGCATTGTTAAAAATAGCTGCCGATGATTGTTATATAGGTCACTGCGCCATGCTCTAGCGCGCGATTTGCCTTGCATATACGCTGGGTTGCCTGCTGTGTGCAGACACGCTGATTTGCAGCCCGCGCTAGCCATGGGGCAGAGATTTTTGCCGCTCAGATTAGCGGGCAATAGGTGCAATACTGCTGTGTACGCGTTGTTTTTTGCGTTTTTAGCAGTTTTTGGATTTGATGTGGTTAACAACTGTGTCATATCTGTGGTCCATTTGTCTGAGAGTGAGTTACGCGCAAAGCGTTAACAAAGCGTTAATTCGCGCTGAGAATGCGCAAAAAAGCCGCGCAAATCGCGCGGCTTTTGAGCTGCGATGTCATGCCGCAATCAGTGTGCGGGGGGGCTCTATACCAACGTGATCACAGAGCATTTTTATCGCTGTTTTTTTGCGTTTTGCCGCAACGCCATGAGTTGCTGATGCAAGACGTTTTTCCGCGTTGCCGGAATTCTGAACATGGTCCGCATGATACGTGACGAGATTTAGGGCCTGCCAAGCGGTGTTATCACCGGCCTCAGCGCTCCCCGGCATAGTGCGCATAGTCCTCGTCAAATCCGCTAACCGGTTGTAATAGCGATTGATTTTGCGTGCATAGTCCGGGTCATCCTGATCCGGCTGGGTCAGCCCAAAAACGCGGCGCACAAATGCTAACATTTCGTTAGCGCTCATGCGATAACCGCGCAATTGCTCACTCAATTGTTGCAACTCATTGAGACCGTCATGCAACAGATTTAGGGCTGATAATGCGCGTTGTACGGTATATCCGCTGTACGCGTTATGATGATACCGCGCCAAATTGCCGCGGCCAAACACAATTTGATTAGCACAATATAGCCGCTCTCCGATCGCGTTAGCCGTTACCGCGTAGCCGTATCTATGCGGATTTTGCAGCGCAACATAACCGCGTACTACGTCGCCGTTGCCAGTGTCGATTGCGTTATTTGTGCGCATAATAATATAACCGTTTTGGCCGCTGTTGGTGGACCCAGCGCCAACGAGCTCCAGTCCATGCTGATCGCGCATAATAACGGCAGTTTCGGCCAGCGCTGCATGTTGTGTCGGCAACCATTTTGGGCCGGCTACGCCATATACGTCACCAGTCGATTGATTGCGGATTGCGCGTCTTTGCGGGATTGCCGTACCGTCGCGAGTATAGATAGGCTCCAATGCGACGGTAAAATCCATATTCCCGGCCTGTAGGATTTCGCTGGGCGTTGCGTCAACAGGTAACGAGTTTGCGTTGGCCATATATACCGAGTTGATTGGGCTGGTGAGTGCAGTTGTTACGATCGACATTTTGTGTACTCCAATTTGCGGTTGACGTTAGGCGGATAATGCGCCCAAAGTGTTAACAAAACGTTAAAATTTAGGCGCGTGATGTGATTTTTTCGATTTTTTTTTCGTGCAGCGCCTGGCAGTGCCTAGCAGCGCCTGGCAGCGCCTGGCAGTGCCTAGCAGCGCCTGGCAGCGCCTAGCAGCGCCTGGCAGCGCCTGGCAGTGCCTAGCAGCGCCTAGCAGCGCCTAGCAGCGCCTGGCAGCGCCTGGCAGCGCCTGGCAGTGCCTGGCAGCGCCTGGCAGCGCCTGGCAGCACCCGGTAGAAAAAAAAAACGCGTAAAAAACCCGGAATTTTAACGTTTTGTTAATGTTTTTGGGCCAAAATACCGTTATCGACACGCAAACACAGGGGCAAAACAATGACGTATCAACACATTGGCCGGATTGACAATCCGTCGCACGTCGCGCGATATAGCGCGCAATATGCGCGTATGCGCAACACCCAGCAACTAGTACAGTCAGTACGCGATAATACCGCCCAGCGTGCATTTGTTGCTGGTGCAACCACCGCAATAATCGCAGTTACAGCGCTGATTGCGATATTGACTGTAATTGTGACTGTGGCATAATTGTAACAGGATAGAGAAAATGGAAAACGTGAAAAAAATCGCTAATGACAGTACATTGTCACTCGACAATAAAATAATGCGCATTGCTGCTAGGTGTTGCTGGGGTGCAACAAAGGCAACGATACGTGACTATGCGCGCATTATCGCGCAATCCAGTAACGAGCGCGTAACGATCAAATCGGTTGCGCATGCAATTGATGCCGCGATTGCGCATGTTGACGCGTTACGCGTCACTAGACGCGCACGGCGCACTAATCGCGACGCAACGCCACTACAAGTGCATATTAACAATTGCTGCACGGTCGAAAAACGTGCTGAGGCTAAGCTGTTGGAGTGGGCACGCTATAGCGACGTTGCATGGACAACAAAAGTTGGATTTGAGTTGACTGTGCAACGTGGGAGTGAGGCCGATATATCGCGTCGCTATAGGACAGTGTGGCAACGCGTTGGCAGCAGATCCTATCCGCGCGATTGTCCGGTTTATACCGTCACAACCGCGCCCGGCGCTATCGCCGCAAATGCACGTGAGCGCGCCAATGGCGGCGACAGATTTTTTGTCAATAGTGACCATTATGTCACAATGAGCGGCAACAGGCGTATTGGCCTAGTGCGCGCATAGCGCACAACTGCCAAGCCGCGCGACGTATTGCCCTAGCGTCGCGCGGCATTTTTAGCGCGTTTAGGTTGTATGTGCATTTTCCATAATGCACATTATGCGAATCGTGTGTAGACTGAGCATTGTCAAGCGTCATGCGTCATGCGCCATGCCGCCATACCGCATCGCCGTGCCGCCGTGCCGCCGTGCCGCCGTGCCGCCGTGCCGCCGTGCCGCCGTGCCGCCATACCGCCATACCGCCATACCGCATCGCCGTGCCGCCGTGCCGCCGTGCCGCCGTGCCGCCGTGCCGCCGTGCCGCCGTGCCGCCGTGCCGCCGTGCCGCCGTGCCGCCGTGCCGCCGTGCCGCCGTGCCGCCGTGCGCGTTCTGCTTTTGTTCTGCTTGGGGGACCCGCGTGCAGAATTGGCCCCCCTTGTTTGGCGTTCCACTAGTTCACGCTAACTATTTTACCGCACAAACAACGGCGCCACACAAACAACGGCGCCACACAAACAACGGCGCCACACAAACAACGGCGCCACACAAACAACGGCGCCACACAAACAACGGCGCCACACAAACAACGGCGCCACACAAACAACGCCGCCACACAAACAACGCCGCCACACAAACAACGCCGCTGAACTCACACGCAATCAGCACACGCATTATTTCACCGAATAACAGTGCCAGTGTGCAGCACGCACGTTGCGCATCTTCAACGGCACACGCTGCGCAAAAGCGCGGCGCTTTTCACACACTTCAAGAGTTGGCAATGGCAAGCAATGCCATCCATCCAACGCTTCTCCCGGAACTGCAATACCGCTTTTAAGCACAAACACAACACAAAGTTTCGCCAACATCATTTCAAAAACCCCTTAAGCTTATCCAAAAACCCATTCCTGTCAACACTATGGCCAACAAGATACCCCAGTGACACCAGTGTCATATACGAGGAAAAACCATCAATGGCACTCTTGGACAAAGCATTGTCTGGCCCAAAATGCACGATGAGATTGATGGATACATAGGCAAGTAAAACAGTGCCTATAATGAAGACACTCCGCCTGCGCCTGTTAGGCACCTGCGAAGCAATAACAGCACCTTCGTCAAGTTTCAACGAGCGTACTCCTGCAATTCGCGTTTGCCAACCATAAAACCAGCGCCAACTTCGGCGGCATGGCGGCGGGCAAACTGATATAGTTTTGGCTTTTTGCGAGGATCAACATACTCGATGTTGAGCACAAGATCAAATCGCGTAGCCACAGCATCAATGTCCGCTATAGCACGTGCGCTGCGCACCTTGCCGTCCTCGTCGAGCACCCAGTCTTCCTTGGCCCAGCCGATATCGTCAGAGTCAAGTGCACTGACAACTTCTTCAGCGTTTTGGACAATCACACGCAATCCAAGGTGGTGTGCATAGGCAATAATCTTTTCGGCAAAAGCAACACAATCGCCAACTTCAAGCTCCGCCACATCGTCAAACACATCGAGCTTGTCTAGATATACTCCGTCATAACCAGCCTTGGCAATGTCCTCAAGCGCGAATTCTACAATACGCACCCATGCTGACGCACGGACATCCACAGCGTAGTTACCTAACCAATTAGGGTTCTTTCGAAGCAAAAACCGTGGCGCACCAACGCGCCAACTGCGTTGCCAATATGCGCGGTAATCCTCAGCTTCACCAACGGAGAGATACGAGTACACAGAGCATTCTGGATTGATGGCTTTGATCTCCGTAACAGACATACCAGCGGATGGGTCTGTAACAAGCAGATTGATCCCGTCACCCTCCATGACCGTGACATCTGAAGCAGTAAGGTTCTGGAGCTGATAATGCCACTTAGGAGCAGCAGCATCCGCCGCCGCAACCCTCGCTTCTTCAAGTGGGATTGGCGTAATGCCGCGTGTAGTCACAAGTCCCTGAATCTCGCTCATGGGAAAAGCAGGCCCCGGATCAGTCTTACGGCCCCGAGGACTTGCCAAGTCTTCATGACCGACAACATCAAGGTTATACTTGTCACAAAGCAATGGCACCAACTCGTATAGAGCATCAATCTGTGCATCTGTGAACTTATGCCAGTGTTGGCGCCTGTTAGGCTCCAGCGGATGCGCCGCAACAATCCAATTGTCAGGATCACCCATTGGCCCATTCGGGTCAAACCAATCCCACGCACGTTGGTTACGTGCACCGCCTCTTGGCTGAACTCTCCCGCCTACTTTACGCAGCCGTGTTGGGCCATAGTTCACAATCTCAATACCGATTGTCCGCCTGTTCCAGCCGCGCTTACCGTTGTAGTACGACTTGCCAACATGCCAACACTCAATATTGAACGGCTTCATCTGAATTATTTCACCGTCGGGTGCCAAGACAATATGTGCTGACACCTTCGACGACTTCTTTTTCAAATGGCGCACAGTACCTTCGGCACTGTTTATGGCGGTGAAGTGGATCACAAGCTTTTCAGGCTTGATCTTCCTCCAACCATTTGGACTTTCTATATATCTGACACCGACTAATCGGTTGTTCGAAATTTCCATGACTTATCCAATCAGGTCAACTGCTTAACATGCGAAAGCACAGTCTCCGGTGCGGTGAGGCGTGGCGGAACCACAGCATTGACTTCAGCCGCAACGTTACGCACAATATTGTAGCGGACTTTCATGGCGGCGTCAAGCATAAGTGCATCACTAAGGTACATAAGCACATTTACAGACGCAGCTTTTCCGCAATGATCACGTAAAATGTTCAACTTCTCAACGATTGGATGGTCAGACATGCCTGCGTCATCAAATACATCAAGCAGCATATTTATACGCGCAGCAGACGGCATACGGGGACTCGGTACATGGTCACAGGCAAGCACTCCAGCCCAATGTGTGTATGCGTAGGACATTATGTCTTCATACAACACGTTGTTGGCCCGCACGGCATCAGCCGCCGTTGTCGCTAACGCAGTGTAGTCAACACGGTGCTTTTCTCCAGACGCCACTGCCCTTGGCGAAAAGCGCCGCTCACACGCACCTTGCAACAGACATATGGCAGTTAGCCGGGCACTGCTGAAGTCATCCGGCATCAATGCCGTTACCACCGGCTTGATAGGCTTATCATCAATCATCCACCCAGCCTTCCACAGCGTGGAACTATTGCCGTGGTATGCGGAGGCCAAGTACTTGTTGAGGTGCCGGGCCTTCGTCATCGCCATTATATCAGCACGGATGGCGTCACAGATTTCATCAACAATGTCACGACGGAGTTGCTGCATCGGCAACTCTCCTAGCTAGAATGTCACACCAATAAGCGACTGCATTGTCTGGCACTTTTGCTAATATGTCAATGCCCCGCTCCACAGGAACAGACTTGTGCACATTGGCAACAACGTTGGATACAACACTGTGATGACGCTTAACTGCATCTAACAAGTCAAGACGGCGTAGCATATTTATGACATTTTGTACGTTACTTTTACTGACTGAGCAGTGCGTAACCATTAGCCGCAAATCCTTAACCAGCTTAGCGTCGTCGCCGATCCCTACGCGAGCTAGCGCCTGTATGAGGTTTTCAGCTCTTCGAGAAGATATGACGGCGCCGATTTTTTTCCTATTGTACGTTTTTATGGACTCTACATACACATAAGCGTACCGCAGTATGTCGTTATATAACTCGCTGTTGTCCTTGACGGCATCACCGACTACGCGGATCACAGCAGCGTCGTTCAACGCTAGTTCACCAACGGTGCTAGGGCACGCGCTCCGCGCATCATTGAGCCAATCGGCTATGAGCCGTCTGTTGTAGCATTTATTTGGCTGAGGATTGTAGGTTGACGCGACAACAATGCGTACACACCCCACGTTTGGAATCTCAACGTTAGTGCATGTGCTGGGGAGCGACACATTGGCCAACAACCCACTTAACGCACTTGCCTTTTTTACAGACATAATACGCTCATGAATGATGTCTTCAACATGCGCAATAACAGCGGCTTTTACGAAACTTTTATCGCGCATTGGTGATCTCCGATATTACAGTACGCGTCATACCGGCATTCAGCGGTGTAACCATTTTCCACACATCTATATCGTACTCGGTCACCAGCATATTGCGAATTGATGCGAACCTTGCGCTGTAGTCCGCAGCCAGTGCATCGACGTCAGCCTGACGTACTCCGTCGTCACGCATGAACCACGTCTTCAGTATATCAACCTGTACTGCGGGTGTATTCCTACGCAACGTCAGCTCTCCGACGAATGCGTGGTCAATAAGCGAAGTACACACCACTCCAGATGTTATCAGTCTGCTTATAGCGACAGCACTTCTGTCGAAACTAACGGCGCTGTGCATGGCAAATCTGCGCAGCAGCACGGTCTTTGCCGTGTCGGATAACTTAGCGGTTATAGCGGTAAGTAGACGCTCCGCATCAACCTTAAGCATGTTACGCGCTGCTGTTTTTTCGCGTAGATGGATTAGCGCAGCGCTTACCGGCGCATTGGGATACATCGTTGACATCAACGCCAAAACAGAGCGTTTTGTGAGCTGCTGATCACCTTCGATATGCATAAACCATCCACCGTTAGCCGCTTTGCGCGTCTCTGACGTACGCGGGAGGTAAACACGCATGACATCGTAGTTGTGTGTGCACAACCTTGCGGCGCGCAATAACACCGCCAACGGCGCGGCGGCGTTGTCAAGCGGAAAATCGTCATACACACCCTCAACGAGATCACTGATGTCAAGCTTTAACAAAGTACCAGCTCCTAAATGTTTCAAAGTCACAACCACTATATCGCATATAACCGTACAGTGCAATCAAAAAAGCTTCTGCATGGGATGTATGCTTAACAAGCCGCCAGTTATCAGCCATGTCCGGCGCAACAGATGTGGCAAGCGCCACCGTGGCTTTTTTGTCACGAGTCGCACCAACGGTACGTTTCCACATAGATGGCGCAACAAACTCGATGTGCGGGAACACATCATCACTATTATGACCAACGCCGCTTACCGCAGTTATGATGGAGCCATATGTTCGCCCAAAGCTGAACATTGACGACACACCTTGGCCAGAACCGGCGTGTTGTTTTTCCAACGTACAGTAAGCATATGGCGGAATAACGCGGTTACATAGCTTTACAAGATCGCGTGCATTGACGATACGCCTGTTCTTACCGCCAACTTTTTCAGTTGTACTTGGAATGGCATGTGTAGAACACACGAAGCGTTTGGCGACATATCCGTCGTAGGATGTGTCCTGCTTAAGCACCGCCACCGCGCCGTTGACGTCGGTATCAATTCCAACAAAAACGTGATGGGTCATAATTCGTTATAAAATCCTGTAACAAAGTTCACATCGTCAACATCTTAGTTTACGCAAGCGCAGGGACTTAGACTCTTATGTGCGTTTAAGCTCTCCTCTGAACCTTGGGCGAGCGTGTTTAGATTATACGCTGCGTTTAAGTCTCGGTCAAGAGAAATTCCACAGCTATTACAGTTGAATTGGCGATGGCTAAGAGTCAGCTTGTCGTCGATGATGCCACAGTTCGAACAAGTCTTCGACGACGGGAAAAACCTATCGGCGACGACGAGTTTTCGCTTTGCAGCTTCAGCTTTATACGTTAGGATGGTGCGAAACATACCAAATCCGACGTCGCCGATTGCTTTAGCCAGCCTCCTATTCTTCATCATGTTACGAACAGCCAAGTCTTCTATGACTATAGTATTGAAGTTCCGAACAAGATATGTCGTGATCTCATTAATAATTACCTTACGCTTCATAGACACATAATAATGCAGCTCGGCGATTTGCTTCTTGAGCTTAACATATCTATTCGAACCAGCAATCTTCTTAGCCAACTGGCGCTGTCGCTTCGCCAGTAACTTAGCTTGCCGCTGTAACGGGCGGATGTTTGCAAACACCTCACCTGTCGAAAGAGTTGCAAATGACTTTATACCTAAGTCCACGCCAACGCTTGGTTGTCGCGCCGGTATGAACTTAGGCGCGTCAAGTTTATAGACAATCGACGCAAACCACTTGCCCACTCTTTCAAAAATCGTACACTCTATGGCTACACCATCAAATCGTGGCTTCTGCCTAGTCTTTATCTTGGTCTTAAGCCTCTCAATGCGCAACCTACGTTCGTTGAAATCAAACCGCCTCTTATCCCGATATGAGAAGGATTTCTTGGCCCTGAAACGCTTCTTGAACTTAGGAAATCCGGGATTCTTAGCGCCGCTCTTTACACGCCTGAAGAAGTGTTGGAATGCCGTATCGAGATCAGCGACGGCGCACTGTTGCATAGCGCAGGATGTCTCATTTAAGAAGCTGAAATCCTGCCTAAGCTTCGTCAACAAGAAACTAGCCACGCCCTTATGCCATATCGGGTGTCCGCTGAAAAAGGATAAAGTCCTGTTATACACGAATCTTGAATGACTCGCGCACTTCTCAAGAAACTCCACCTGATTCGGCGTAGGCCTAAGCTCAACTACGTGAGCTCGATATATGACATCAGCATTGTTCATAACTTAAGCGTATTTATATAGCCTCCTATGCTCTGGAGTAAACAACGACGTCGCACATAAGCCCAGACTCTTCAAGAGCGCGCTTGGCGGCGAGGAAACTATATGCGTGGTTGCGAGGCAATTCTTCGCCAGCGTATAGTTTCGCGGTTTCGTATACATCCATGCTGTCAAGCACCAACTCTTCAACATCCCGCTCAGCGCGAGCAACACTCTCGTCAACAAGCGCACACATAGCCGCTGTGACAACGCCTTTACGCAGTGCCAAGTCTGTGGCGTATCCGGGATTGTAGGCCCAGTCATCTATTGGCGGATCATCAGCGATGAAGCACAGGCCAACTACGTTGAACGGCATGACGCACGCCACCGCTTCAATAACTTCGTCGGCAAATTCATGCGTAGTCCGCAATGCCGCCAAACCTTCGTCGATTTTTTCTCGTGAACTCGGTAGATCAATAAACTTGAATGACGCTCTTGCGGTATGTGGCACAAACTCCATGATACACACAGCGCCGTTATGCTTATGATCTACACCAATTACAGCGGTTTTAGTTCTATTCTTCATTGGTCATCTCCATGATAAGCTTACGAAATGTTTCGCGGGAAGCGCGGTTACCCAACTCTTTGATGCGTGTCAACAAAGCTTTGCGTGTGCGCCACACGCCGTCTTGCACAATGACGTCATTACACACAAGTACCCAATAGCGCGCGTCATCAGGATTGCGCACGGCTGAAAAAGCAATGCCATGAACAACGCATTCATCACTCATAATTCACAACTCCCGCCAGTGCAGGCCATTTCCTGTGACACTTCGGTGGTATCGCGCTCTTCGAAATCGCGCAACTTGCTCCAATCAATGTCAGGCATGGCCTTCATAGCTTCTTCATACTCTACCCGAGTGATTGGCTGCTCTGGCGCTTGCTGGTATACGGTGTCATCGAGAGGCAAAAATGACAGCCCTGTTATTTCATTGAAGTTTCGATACACCCATGCGGCAACGTCAAGCCACTCATGGTCACGCACATATATAGTGCAGCTTACTGTGTGCATTGAGTAGTGCTTCTTCACATGTAGCCAATGTCTACATTGCTGCACTGCGGATACATCCGCCACCAGTTTGGCTTCGTCAGGAGCTTTAACTGGGAACGAAAACACGATGTCGCGCGTGTTTTGCACACTGATCTCCCAAGGCACGCCTTGCGCTTTCAGGAATTCTGTTACGGGACTTGTTGCGGATTGGCGTATTGTTCTGATCATGTAGCGCGAACGGCGCGGATGAATGCCACTCGCAACATTCAGCAATTGACCACTGTTGCCAGCGGGTTTTACGCTTGTCACAGCTTGTGACTGAGGAATACCTAGTTTCTTGGCCTCTTTTTTATTTGTCTCAATGGCGACTTTTTTCAATTCCTGAAGCCATTCAGCACATTCATCTGACGTTGTACTGAGTACCGGATGATCATAGAAGCCTGTAAGGCATACACCCAGCAGCCTGTCCTCATCAATGGTTTTTTTCCACACACTGCGCACATAGTCGAAGTCTGTGATAGTGCTTTGCCAAGTCCCCAACACAGTAGCGAGCCTGACTTTTTCCTTCAACGTCTCCAATGTGTCGTCGGCACGGATGACGGCGGTTGAAAGGTTACACGCTTGGTGCGGCCTTA
This sequence comes from Gammaproteobacteria bacterium, assembly GCA_026995045.1. Lineage (GTDB taxonomy): Bacteria > Pseudomonadota > Gammaproteobacteria > SZUA-229 > SZUA-229 > S139-92. Next base: position 13,602 of record JALWPK010000042.1, read on the forward strand.
GGAATATCTCAGCACAAGGATTCGTCAGGAACACGTATTCCTGTCCATTGGAACCTTCAACACGTCTGCCATTAGCCTTGGCGTGACGAAGTGCACCGGCGCGGTTGAATATCCCCGGCTCACCAGCCCGGCCTTTTATGAGGTCTTTCCACGTGGCCATAAACTCAAGCAGCGACGGTTTGCTGGTATACACGGCGCTGATATTCGCCATGGCGTAGTGTGCATGAGGCCCCGGTTGCCACGAACCGTCGTCAGCTTGCACATACATAATTGCCTCAGCACCTTTCACATTACGCATCGGCGCGTCATCTTGGTCAAACAGACAAATGGTGGCACTTCGCCGCACGCCGCCGACAACAATTGTCTGCGCAATGAATGTGGCAATACTAAAGCATTCAACGCTTGTCAGACGCCGCCCCTTAGCTTTTTTGAACACGGAAACAACGTGCTCGAACAACTCAACGAGTGGCTCCGGGCCAGATGCGAATCCGCCGAATGTCTTCAAAGGTGCACCGGCTGGACGCACTTTTGACACATCCCATCTCAGAATCCGCCCCTCATAAAGCGCGCTGATGAGTTTAAGCAGCGCTTTAGCCCAGCCTTCACGGGAGTCAGCCACGACGATGATCTGATCATCATCGTCGAGATATTCAGGCACTTTTGGCAGGTTACGGATGAATTTACGCTCTACGCTGAAGCCCACACCAGCCCCAGTAGCCAAAGTATGGAGTAGCTCCGAAAAACTCCGTGGACTATCAATAGGCAGCGCCGTGCAGTTAAATGCCGCCATGTTGGCACTGCGCAAGGCTTTGCCAGCAGTAGCGACTACACGCATTGAAGGCGTAATCTCCATATTATTCATGGCTTTTGAGAGGGTCTTGATCTCACTGGCAGGAATAGCGTAGCCGTGTTTATCTTTGATATGCTTTTCAAAGAATTTCAGCACACGCGCGTTTGTTTCATCAAACGTTTCGCGGCGTTTGTCCTCTTCGCGCCACCGCGCATAGCGTGTTTTGTGGATAACATGCTGATATGGTGTGATTTCTTGTGTTTTTTTACTCATCATTGATCTCGAATTCTCGACTATAAAAGGCGATAATAACGAAAGCCGCGAAACGTGTCAACAACAATTTTTAAGAAAAATGCCTATAAGCGTCATGGTCACAGGAAGTACCAAAAAACATAGCGAAAACAGTATAATAACGCGCAGAGCCCACAAAACACGATAAAAAGTGTATAACATAGTATACCCTCACACATCAAAAGACAGTATAACCCCCAATATGCCAAAGAACAATGTCACGCTCCTTCGCGGTATAGAGTACTCTAATGCGCGCATAAGCAATCTGGTACACCCAGATTATAGAAACGTGTCTACGTCATGGCAAAAGCTGCGCGACGTGTTGGCAGGTGCCGAGACAATAAAGGCCGAAGGTGAGACATATCTCCCCAGCTTCTCGCAAGACGCGATTCAGACTAAGGGCTACGCAGACTACCTTGCCCGCGCAGTTTTTACGCCTTTTACGCAGAAGGTACATAAGGGCATGTTGGGTACGCTATTCAAGCGTAAACCGATTCTGAAGTCAAACTTATCTGAAAGATTGGTTAACTTTGACGGAATAAGCCTAGTTCATGCGGATTTCTCAGAGTTCATGCATAACGTGTGCTCAGAGACGTTGGCAATGGGCCGGGCGGGTGTGTTGGTTGACTACAACGATACCGTCAAACGTGCGCGAGCATTACTGTTCCGTACAGAGAATATTTTGTCGTGGGAAGAGACGACAGACGGTAAGCTGGTGTATTTGCTGCTCCGTCAAAACATGCTGAAAATCCCACGGATAACTGACGCAAACGCACCTATTGAGCCCACAAATCCCGCATCGAACTATACAAAGTCAACCTACTTGGCGTATGAAATATCGCCCACAGACGGTCTGTGCTACGCAACGCTGTTCGATGACAGCCTGAACCCAGTTTCGAAAACACTTATCAGAGCGCGCGGCAAGGCTCTGACACATATCCCATTCACATTTTTTGGTTCCGAAGATAATACAGCACGCATTCAGTCGTCGTCACTCATAGACGTGGCAGATATGAACATAGCGCATTATCAGAACTATGCCCTGTTGCAGCTTGGCCGGAAACATACAGCGTTTCCAATATATGTGGTACAAGTTCCTGAAAACGCAGCGGAAACAGCGAGCTATGCGCTGAATCCAAGCGTTGTTTGGGAAGTACCTGAGTCCTCAAAACCTATGGTGCTGGAGTTCTTTGGTCAGGGTCTCAACCATCTCCGAGAATCCCTGACCCAGCTCGAATCCCAGATGGTGCAGATCAGTGCGCGCCTTGTCGGCTTGCGTGACTTGACGAGCAAGTATGAGGACAGGGAAATCTTCAAAATCCTATTCAGCGCTGAGCAGTCTACGCTTTTGGACATGGCCAAGGTTGTAACGCGCGGTATGGAGAAGGTGTTGGAGGACTATGTACTGTTTAACAGTATCCCCGGCAAGCCTGATGATTGGGGCATTCAGGTGAAGTTCAACCATGATTTGCGCGTCTCCAACATCGAAGCACGTGAGCTACGCGCTGTAGCACTTATGCACGCCGATGGCCTTCTCCCCCTCAGCGAGTCTTATAGAATCCTTAAAGCGAACAACTTCATTGATGAGGATACGAGCTTCAACGACTATAAGAACCTTGTGATGGCTGAGCGGGAAGAGCGTCGGCAAGAGAAGTTCGAAGAACTCATCCTACGCAAAACCGGCAATAATCCCGAAGATGTTGGCGATAACCTACAATCAACACCTGACAATAAAACGGACAATAAAACGGACAATAAACCGGACAATAAACCGGACAACGGGATTGACAACAACGTTGACGACGCGCAGAATTCCAAGCGAAAACAGCCGGTTAAAGCAGTAAAAACCGCCGCAAAAACCGCAAAGAAACGGACAGCGAAGCGGACAAAAACCGCTAAAACCCGCAAAACGCAGTAATTTTTGTATAACTTATTGTAATAACCACGCAAACCACGCACGAAAGGATGTATATACACAATGTATGATATGAAATTCGACTCAGCCGACGCTGTGCCAGCAGAACTGAAGGACTTCGTCGGCGAAGACCTTACAGTCAAACTTGTACCGCATCAAAAACTCGAAGAACTGCGAAACAACAATGTTGAGCTTTCCAAGCGCATTGAGGGCGCCTCAAAACTCGAAGCGGCTTTGAAGCCTGTGCTCGAAGGTATCGAGGACCCCGCAGAGCTTGTTAACGAGTTCAACAACCTTAGGGAACTTCAGCAAAAGGTGGAAGATGGTAAACTCAAGGCTTCTGATTCAGTTACGGCTGAAGTTGAGAAACGCACTAAGGAAATGCAGCAGCGTTTCCAGAACGATATTCAGGAGCGTGAAGCGCAGCTTAATGAGATGCGTAAGGCTCTTCAGGAAAAAGACGCGCAGATCAAGGACAACATCCTGATTGGCGAAATTCGCGCACTGCTCCACAACGAAAAGCTCGGCCTGAACCCCGCCGCCGAGAAAGCGGTTATTGCTGAGGCGCGGGAACAGTTCGTCGTCAAAGACGACGGCACGATTCTCGCCGTCGATAAACAGGGCAACACTGTATGGGGGCCAAACGGGGATAAATCTCTGACGCTGGAACAGTGGGCTGAGGGCACGCTTCGCGAGCGTGCACCGTATCTGTACCTACAAAGCCAAGGCGCGAATGCGTATGGCGACGGCGGTAAAACTAATGACGCCATTACGCAGGAAGCACTCAACAGCATGTCTGTCGACGAGTTGTGGCGTATGGCGGCAAATTCGTAATCTTCACAACTATATTTAGCACAACAGGACACTCGAAATGGCTAGATTGACGGCGCATGAAGCGTCAAAAATTTCTTCGGGAATCGTAAAAAGAGAAGCGATTGTGCGCACGTTTGAAACGAGTGCGCTGTTGCGGAACATCGGTATCCGAAACATTAATGGCGACACCTACACCTACAACGTTGAGGCTGTGTTGCCGCAAGTCGGGTTCCGCGCCTACAACCAAGGGTTTCAAAGCTCTGTAGGTACGGTGAACCAAAAGGCGGAGGTGTTGAAGCTGCTCGGCTCTGACGCTGACGTCGATAAGCGCATCGAGCGCAACCATCCCGGCTCGCGCGCTGAAGTAGAGCGGAGCCATGCCTTGGCCATCGCCTTGGCTGCTGAGCGGTACATCATGAACGGTGACGCCACCACGAACCCTGCTGAGTTCGACGGTTTGCGTAAACGTGTATCCGGCAATATGGCTGTTCCAGCCAACCTCAATAACCCGACGGCAAACTCACCGCTGAGCCTTAGCGCATTGCTGAAGGCCCGCGATAACGTCATGAATCCAACGGCATTTTTGATGTCCAAAGACATGGCGCGCATTGTTTCGCAGGCTGCACATGCAAACCTCGGCGGTACCATCCAGATTGGTAAGGATGACTTCGGTTTCCGCACCACCTTCTTCGATGGTCTACCTATCTGGGTTGTAGATATGGATGACCGTGGTCAGCGCATCATCGACTTCAATGAAGTCGGTCCTGCTGGCGGCGCAGCTAACACGTCTTCGATTTATATCGTGTCGAGTGGTGCAAACGGTGTAACACTGTTGCAGAACGGCGGCATCATGATCGAAGACCTCGGCGAAATCCATGCAGAGCCAATCTTGCGTACTCGTATTGAGTGGCAGCTCGGTCTCGCAGTTCATCATGAGCGTGCAGCCGCGCGCGTATGGGGCATCACCAACGCTCCGGCTACTGCGTAGCTTACTTACAATCCAACCATACTCGCCCAAAGGTCAGAGGAGAGTCTAAACGCACATAAGAGTCTAAGTCAATGCGCTTGCGTAAACTAAGACGGTGACGATGTGAACTTAACACTTTATATACGGAACATAGTTAATTATGGCCTCCATCACTTCGCAATCTAATTACCTGTTTGACGTTGAGCCGCTTGTAACGCTGCGCAACGGCAATGATGCCCCCGAAACGGCAACCGCGTCTGAAGCACCTGTGTCTTTGCAGGCACAGGGCGGTGCTTATTGGCAGAATGACGAACAGACATTCCGCTACGCCGCCGTTGTTTTCAACGTGCAGAACACACTGCCCACGGCTGGCGGGGAGACCTATGCCTTGTCTGTGGAAGTTGCACAGGATGCAGCATTCACCCTCGGCGTAGCAACCGTCGGTACTGTAGCAAGTGTCACCGCACCGGGTTACTACACTGTAACTCTTAACGGCGATACTATTGACACGTTGTCTCCGGGCGCTAAATACATTCGCGTGACTGCGACGTTGGCCGGTACTGCACCAGTCATCGACTACGCCGCATTCATTGCCCCTGTAGTCGGCGCGCACTAAACCGCGAGCTGACACTGTGGCGGGGGTAGTGTGTGTGTGGGCTCCCCCGCCACTTATTTGCAAAACATACACACACACTCTTAACTTACCACATACAAGGAATGTTTCATGGCTAAGGAAAAAGTCGCCCCTGAAGATATGCGCGTATGGGTTGAGAGCCCAGACGGTAAACTCATCCAAGAGCACACCATTGCAAATGCGCGTGATCTCGTAAAAAACGCTGGTTGGAAACAGGTTGTTGATCCTAAAGCGCAGAACACGTTGGCTGTTGATAAAGGTGACGACGTAATTGACCCGTCAGCCAATCCAGATAAAGCGCCTGCAAAGGATGCTGCGCCTGCAAAGGACAAGGCACCTGCGAAAGATGCTGCGCCTGCGAAGGACAGCGGCGGCAAGAAATTTCAGACCCGCTAATCTTGATCGGTAAACCACATGCCCGCCTTTTTAGTCGCCGATGGGACACCGGCAACAAACGCAGCCACGTCATACGCCTCCGTATCGGAGGCTGATGACTATCTGAGCCTGTCAAGAGAATACTTGACGGCATGGACAGCGCTGACCACGGCGGAAAAACAGGTGTACTTGATGCACGCAAGTCGTCTGATGGATCAGACTATCAAGTACACAGGCACCTTGGCCAGTGCTGACACGAATTTACGCTGGCCAAGGGACAACGCATTCGATTGTGATGCTAAGCTGTACGACAATACCGAGATACCTGAGCCGATAAAGGCGACAGCCATCGAAATCGCGGGGTACTACGCAACTAACACAACGATAAACGCATCTGACAAGGTCGGCGATGACGAAGGATTGCAATCCATGCGTGTCGATGTCCTTAGTTTCACTTGGAAGAAGTCCGCAATATCCGCAACAACTGCAAACAAGTATCCAAGATACATAGCGAATACACTGCAATGCCTAGGAACTGTAGACTACACCGCAATGGGACAACCTCTAGGCGTGCGGTTTAAGCAAGGAGCCTTCTGATGGCGCTGGCAGACTTAGCAGCGAATTTAACAAAGAAGGCGCTTACAATTGCCGATTCGTTTTTGGTTGACGTCGTTATAGAACAGCACACGCAATCAGGATATGATGTTACCACGGATAGTCCTATTGAGACAATCACTAATCATATTCTGCGTGGGTTGCTCTATAACATCAGCGACTACGAGAAGACGACGCTGTATCCTAAGTTCCCCGAAGTGGGACAAGAGAAGCGCAAACTTCTAATTGCGAAGACGGATGTGACACCCGGCTTCAAGCCGTCTACAAATGATTCCGTGCGTATAGACACTGAGGCTTGGGAGATATGGCGTGTAACAACTCCACCATCTGAGCCACTATACATTCTATATATAGCTAAGGCCACATAATGATCAACGCGCGCGTGTTAGGTATATCGAAGGGCAAAGAGACAACGGATAAGTGGCTGGCCAGCATTAAGCGTGAAGTGTCCGCACAACAGCGCCGAGTGACACAGCAAACACTTGAGGCAATACGTCAGCGTTTGTCAGTCTGGTCTGGACAGACGCAGAACTCCATCACTGTCAGCCACGGCTCGCGCGTAACGAAGATGGCGAGGCGGGATTGGTCAGAGTGTGCCGAGTGGCGCACACACGCAGGCGGCTCAACAAACGATGTACCTACTGGGCAAAACCTTGAGAAGAAGGCCAACTACGCTGTTTATCAACAATTGCTTAATAATGTAAGCGCGACAAGGCCCTTTGACCCGATTTGGATAACAGCGGATTCGCGCGCAGGCCGGAATGGTCTTTGGTTAGGCATGGCACCTGCTGGTGCGTTTCGGCATCTCGAAAACAGACAATGCGGTGTCCGATTTAGACCAAGGATGGGTGCGACGGCGTTGGATGACATAGTACGACAGGGCGCTAAAGGTACGGCGTTTTCGGTGAAAACATGACCCCGACTGAATCACTGAGACAATACCTGATCGGAAAGTTCAATACTGTGTTCGCGGCGGCGCATCCTTCAGCACCAATCCGCTATGAGAACATCCGTATGGACAGGTTGCCAAACATAACTGAGCCTGTGGTGTACGTCGCCGATGAGCCTGTACGTATTCGACACATGACACTTGGCAAACTACAGCAGCGTATTTCCGGGATGCTAAACGTGTTTTGTATGGCCCCAGAGGATTCCGGCACAAAGGCGATTCGTGAGTATGCGGATACGACTGTTGAGGCATTCAAGCTGCTTGATACATATATCCCCAATGTCGGGTACTTGCGCACACGCTCTATATCCTACGACGTAATAACGGTATATCAATCACTATACACAATACAAGTTACTATATCATATGAGTGTGATCTCTGCCCTTAGCGCAGCCACACTAACTGGAGTTTAATATGCCTACTAATTGCGGACTTTCGAGTTCAGAATCCAACCGTGTAAGGGTCAGATACCAAGTTGAAGACCCGACATGCTATGGTAAGTTGCGCACTGTCGGCACGACTTACACTAACGAAGTACGTTCAAACGGCCTCGATTTCAAGGTTGACAAGAACACAAAAGTGTCCGAAGAAATCAGGGCAGACCGTATGATATCAGGCACCTTTGCACTTGGTGCGTCGTCTACAAGTGCTGTGGACTTCGAGTTTGCGCGCGGTACAATTGATGACTTCATCGCGGCGTATGTAGGCAAAGAGAATTGGTCAAAGCCAATGACCATGCACCTTACACGCGGAACAGCGCTGGCCGTCACAGCAAACAACACAATCACTGTTCAGACCAAAGACTTGACGAATGTTATCGCCGCCAATGATCATATCAAGCTTGAAGGCTGGGCGACACCGGGCAACAACAGCTACTTTACAGTTGCGTCAATAGCGTTTGCTGCGGGTGTTACGACAATCACCACAGTCGAGACTACGCTGACTGTTGAAGCTGGCTCGGCTACGTCTGCTTTGATGGATGCCAACGATGTTATCGTCAGCGGTACAACTCTTCAGACTAATGCAACGGGCTTTAACGCAGGTGGCGCGACTGTGTTCGCCGCTCCCAGAGCCGCTGGTCTACTGGAGCCGGGGCGGGTTATTTACGCGCAGGGCCTAGGGCTTGAGGAAGGTACTTTGACTTTCGCAGGTTTGCCAACCAACGCTGAGACATTCGTTGTGGCTGACGGGACTGGCAACAGCGTGACTTTTGAGTACGTCACAACCGCTGGAACAGGTCTCCCAAACACGCGCGAAATCGTCATTGGCGCAACAGCTAACGCGACTGGCACCGCGACTGAAGCGGCAATTATGAAGGCACTCAACGACGGCGCGCTAAAGTGTAGTGCATCCTTCAATCCGACGGGCAGTGTGTTGACTGTTCGGAACCTAAACCGTCTCGGAGGCGGTTCTTTGACGGGGACAGTAACCAACGTGACCATTGCAGCGTTTGCTGGTGGTGACGCGACTGTCAACGGATATTTCACAATTCTCAGCGCCACTGACACGCAGTTGAATGTATCACCTGCGCCGACGACTAATACAAACGCCGCCGCAAAGCTGGTTGTACTGAAAGGCAGTCATGTCGCACCGCCGAGTGACCCTACGCAAATCGAGAAGATTGCATTCCAGTTAGAACGTGAACACACCGATATCAATGAGGTGTTCCTGTTCAAGGGTCAGCGCGTTGAGTCAATCGAGATGGACTTCAGTGCGAATGACCTTGTTAGTGGTAAAGTGTCATTCATGGGCTCTGAGGTGACTAACGGTACGCAGACTGTGCTGGGCGCCGCGCCTCATGTTCAGCGCGCCGCGCTGACATCGCCAGTCTATAACTCAACGGCGAATTTGAAGGACATCACACGTAATGGCGCACCCATGCCAGCCGCAGTGATGTCACTGAAGCTGAACATGGCAACGAACTTACGTAAGCAGAGCAAGCTTGGTGCGTACTGGAACGTTGGTGTTGGACAAGGACGGCTGGATGTAAAGGCAACACTTGACATTTACTTCCAAAATGCTACAATGTATAACGACTTCATCAATAACACAGAGTTCGGCATCGACGTCACTGTAGAGGATACGGACTCGTGGGCATACGTAATATCATTGCCCCGTGTTTTTCCCGCAACAGAGAGCCTAAACGGTATCGGCGGCATTGATGAAGATGTGATGGAGACCATCGAGACTACGGCAAATATTGACACTAATCTGTCGCAGACAGAGATTGTATTCTCGCGATTCTCCAGCACAACTCCCCCTACAGCGTAGAGCTAAGTATGGAACATCCACACGACACTACAGAGAAGATCATATCCTCAGCCAAAGTACTGGCTGAGGACAGCCAAGCACTGCTTGACGATGCAATAGGTACAATTGTAAATATTGCACTGAGAGACAGTGTTAATAGACGCTTCCCTATAACAACTATACTACCAAAGGACACCACACATGACGAAGCCGAACGTAAACATCAGTAAATTTTTTCGCAGCGACAGAGATGCTGTTGAGAATGGCAAATGGTTCCCGGTCGCACCGGGCATTGAGTTGAAGATTCGGAAGGCTACTTCTAAAAAGGCCGCAGACATTCGACGCAAACTCGCAGCAGGTTTTCCTGCCGGTATCCCAGAAGAAATGCAGCATGAGAACGGGCTGAAGAACTTAGCTTACGGCATCATTGTTGATTGGAAAGGCATCGAAATCGACGGCGAAGAAGCACCGGAGTACGATGCGGATTTGATGCTGGACCTACTCAATGACTTACCTGATTTGGCGGAGTTCGTTGCCAGTATTTCCATTGACGACAATAACTATAGAGTTGACGACACCGCTACGGCAAAAAACTAACCAAGCACTTTGATTTTCAACTTCGTAATAGGAAGAAACTCCAGTATAAGGACCGTATAGAACGTCAGACTGGTAAGAAGATCGAAGTGCCTGAACTGGTTAACGATGAAGCGCGCTTCATCTATCAGTTGTATATATACCTGCACACACAGCGCGGTGATAAGCTGAAGCCCATAAGTATATCAGATATCGCCGCGTTGTTCAACATATACAATGTTGACGAATACGAAAGATGTATATACATGGACTTCATCATCAAGCTGGATGAGATATGGCTAAAGTTCGCCGCTGAAGAAGCCCGCAAGAATTCGAAATAAGCCATGGCAATCCAACAACTCAATATACAAGTCGAGACACGCGCAGCGCGGCTGGCAATCTCTGCGTTGGAGGCCCGCCTTGCGCGCCTACGCACTGCCTTCGCCGCTCTTAATTCAGTCGGAGGCATTACACAGCTTGACAGACTGAATCAAGCATTCAACGCGAATGTGAGCGCTACAGAGCGCGCCACACGTGCAACTGCAACATATGTAAGAGCATCAACAGGTCTAAACCGGAGCCTCGCCAGAATGGGTGCAAGGGCACGGGCAAGTCACGCCGCAACAGAACGTATGCGCGAGCAGATGGCGCGCACAGCACGTGGTATGGATGAGGCAACCGTTTCGTCAACACGCTTAGGCGCAGCAATGACCCTGATAGGCGGCAGGGGCCTCGATACTTTCACAAGGATAGCCACAAATCTGCGTGGGTATGTAGCCGCTTCGCGTGAGTCAGGGAGCGCCACAAGACGTTTAGCGGGCGCTGTACTGGGCCTAGTGGGCGCATTCGCTGGTTTTGCATTGTTTCGAATAGTTGCCGCTATAAAACATTTCGTACAAACGTCGTTTGAAGCAATAACTGTTACACAAGGCTTCAAGAATGCGTTAACAGCGATAACCGGGTCCACAAAGGAAGCGGACAAGAACCTCGAGTTTGTTAGGCGCACTTCTGAACGTTTGGGTCTAGGCTTCAAGGCCAGCGTAGATGGTTTCCGCAAGTTCATAGCGTCAGCATCGTTGTCCGGTGTCGCTACGAACAAAGCGCGCTCGGCATACGCCAAGATGTCCGAAGTACTTACTGTGCTCCACGCCAATTCCTCGCAGACAAGTCGCGTGTTTCTAGCCCTCGAACAGATGTTCTCTAAGGGTAAAGTAGCGACTGAAGAACTGCGAAGGCAGTTGGGCGATGCCATCCCCGGCGCGTTCAATATTATGGCTGAAAGCATTGGCGTCACGTCTGGTCAGTTAGATCAAATGCTGCGACGCGGTGAGGTCGGTGTCGAGCGCATTATCCCATTCATAGACCTGTTGAACGAAAAATTCAAAGGGGGCTTGGCTGAAGCGTTGCGCTCACCAATCGTCGCCTTCACACGCCTAGGCAATGTGCTGGAGCAGTTACAAGTAACAGGCGGTCAGAAGTTCTTCGGATCGTTGGCCACGAGCATAGCATTATTTACAGCCGCTATAAAAGGCGACGGCATACAGGCGCTTATAGAGTTCGGCGCTACGCTTGCTGGGCTCGGCATCGCGGCTGTTGTGTCAGCCGTTACAGCCCTTACCGCCGCTTTGAACATCTTAGCGCAGCCGTTGATTATCGTTAACAACGGATTGGCTGCTATAGGTTCAACTATATCTACTGCACTTGACTGGTTGAACAAGCTTGTATTCGGCACTGAAGATAGCGCTAGCGCGCTAGAGAACATGGACAGTAAAGTGACTACGCTGTCGCGTGTATTCGACGCGTTTATTGCTGGCGTACAAGCGTTTATAACATTGCCATTACTAGGCAAGTTATTGAGGTGGACTGGCGCATTGGGCGCGCTTTCAAGCGCAGTCGGTATGGCATCAAAGGCGGTTACAGCGCTAACGCTTACCACCTCATTCATGCAGGCGCAGTTCTTCGGCGGCGCTATGTTGTCCGCACTGTCAACTAGTATAACAAAGTACGGCCTTATGGCAACGGCTATGACGGTGCTAGGCGGCGCAGTTAATGCGCTAAAGAATGGATTCATAGCGCTGACTGCGGTTATGCGGGCTAACGCTATTGGACTTATAATATCGTTGGCGGCTGGAGCAGCGGCGGCGTTTGTAGCATACCGTAAAAGCGCCGATGAGACTAAGAAATCCATGGCTGCGCTGTATCCTGAAATAGCCAAACTCAACATAGGGCTTCGCGCTGGTGCTATAAGCTCTGGGCAGTACGCCAAACGGTTGCTGAGTTTGCAAAACTTCAGAATACCTAAGCTTGAAATACCTATAGACGGGCTGAGCGAGTCTACGCAGAAGAAATTCGACGCCCTTACTAACACCATCAAAAATCTGGCATCAGAGTTCGGTGCAAACAAAACGCAAGCTAAGAGTATGGGTCAGGAATACGCGCAGCTTGTCATAATATCCGAGGGACTTGTCACTGTCAATGATAAGTTGCTGGCTGAGTACGAGAAACAGATCAAGGTCAATGAGCGTATCCAGCGGGCAATTGAAGCGCGTGTGTTTATTTTGGCGCAAGAAGTCGCTGAGCGCAAAAAGAATGAGCAGTCAGTTGTCGCGCAAACAGCAGAACTCAAGAAGCTGGTAGACTTCAGTAACAAACTACGCGGAAAAACAGCCATACTACGTGTTCAGGCCGACGGCTTGGCCGACGGAGTAAATGCTATAACCAAGGCTGGTGAGAAGCTCGATGAATTAAGTGCACGCCCAGCCCTCCGCCTGAAAATAGCTGAAGGCGATGTTGACGGCGTATTACGTGCTTTGAAACTGATAGATGATCTGAGCACTAGCCTTAACGGGACTCACGAACCAGCGATTAACGCAGCTAACGCAATAGACGGTTTGGATAAACGTTTGAAGACGTTAAACACAACTAATCCAATTCAGAGCTTTGCAGACTCCTTCGTTGACGCGATGAACCGTGTTATTGATGCAATATTCCGGTACAACAGCACGCCGGTTAAAGCGAAGAATATACCCACCAACGCTGGGAATGATATCCCGCAAGCGCGCAACGGTGGGGTTGTCCCTAGCTTTGCATCTGGTACGCCGAACACCACAAGTCAACTCGCTACATTGGCAACTGGCGGCGATGGCGGTTTCCCTGCAATTCTCCATCAGGGCGAGGCGGTTGTACCGTTACCGGATGGCAGGAACATTCCTGTGAAGATTGATTTCCCCGCTGGCGGTGAAGTTCTCAATCAGGCATCAAGTCCTAATGTGAACCGCGAAGCAGGCAACACCAACGTGAACTTGACTGTGAACATACAGGCACAAGATGCTGCGTCATTCAACAGGTCTCAGGATCAAATATATCTTGACCTACAACGCAGCGTAACACGCGCAGTGCGCACAATCCGCAATTAATAATGGCAATCAAAACTGCGAAACTGATCAACAAGTTCTTGCGCAAGCAAGGCGGTGTTGGCCCTGAGTGCTATCCGGGAGCACCCGGTGAGTACACTAAGAAGTGGTGCCTACAGCACGCCAAGCTTCAGTACACAAAGATCATGAACGATGTGTTGCACGGCGCAACCGCCAACTTAACTACTGACGGACTTATTCCAACTGAAGGACTGTATGGTAATGAGTTTGAAGAAGCCATCAACAATACATCGTATGATCAGACAGCTTATTCAATATCGACTCAGATTGTTTCAAACAGAGCAAACTTCAAGCGCGGATATAATCTGAAATACAGCGAGAACCTGACGCGCCGCCCCGTCGGCGTACTGAAGGCTGACGACGTATTGAAGATCAGCGAAGAGAAGCTTAACACGGTGAACAAAGTCGCCATTGATCTTGATTATTTTTCAGGACTAATAGAGCCGTGTTATTGTAATGAGTATGTCAATGAGGAGATAACCCGCTACCCGTTTGGCGATGCGCAGACACAACCAGATAGCGCTGATAAAACAGACGACACGGCGCCGCGTAGTGGCGAAGACAACAACACCGTATCTGGTAACGGCGCAGACAACATAAGTCAAGTATCCCGCGCAATCCCTGATGTGTATGGCAGATATCGGATAAAGTGCAACCTGATTGAGAGACGCACAGATGGCGATGTGTTCGGCGTATGCTTGGCCAAGGACAATATCCGCCTTTTACGTATAATGTTCAATGATGTCACTGTGTTTGAGCGAGGCGCTGTGGTGGAGCCGTCACTTATTGCCGGTGTCACAGTAAACGCAATAGGGTATCGTGATCTTTTCACAGTGACGTTGCACGGTATAAACGTGTCTCGCATTGTGACAGAGTACGGTGGTTTGGTCTACGCAGAAGTAGTTGAAGGTGCGGCATCAGGCACGTCGGTCGCTCCGGTGTATAAGACAATTGCTGGAGCAAGCATAACAGCAGTCGATGCGTCATCCGGTGCGTTACTTGTAACTGATGCCAATGGTGATGTCATTGTTGACGACACTATAACCATTACAAGCGCTGATCCGGCAAACGCGCTTGTACGCACAGCGGGTGCAGCACTTGTCGGAGACAGTGTATATATCAACGATAAAGTTGTGAACATATTTGCTGCATCTGTTCGGACTGTTTCACCGATAATGACCCCGCCTATAGGCGTGCATCATAACTCCGTCGGTGAGACTGTGTTGATCACAAATTCACAGGTCTATAATCTACACACAGACAAGGCGTTTGGCCTTCTAGCACCTAATCCCAATGCCGCGTTTTATGCAGGTAACATCGGCGTGTCATCGGACGGCGCTACACTATACACGGTAGATGAAAAAGCGCTAACACACACCACGACAAACGCGCCAGCGCTGAACTACAATACGTTTGCATACAGCGGCAACGACATAGTGCTAATTGACGCAGCGAACGGCATCGGGCACGTGTTCAAAGGCACAGAGTTCATGAGGCGCATTCAGTTCGGCGCAGCTATTGTTCCACACATCAGCGGGCCTAGGTTCAGCAAGGGCGCGATAAACATAGTACGCCTTAGCGACAATCGCATATTGACAACCGACTTACAGACTGGGGATGTGCGGGATACTGGCGTGTCGGCACCGGTCAGCCTAACGCGATATGTAGATTTCGGTAACACAATCGTAGGTGAGACTACAGGCGGCGACGTTGTGTATGTCAGCATACCGGATGCGAACACAGCCACGACGTTTGATAATATGGTGACGGCGGCGTCTGATGGTGTATTCAGTGGGACAGCGGATGTGCTCTATGGACATCTACTGTCTGACCCTGAGCGTTCTTATCTTGATTATCTCACCACAGACTTCGCAAACGCTTACAACAGATACACCACAAACTACGGCGGCGCTGGCGTGCTGAGTACGTCAGACAACGCCAACCAACCAGTGCTTGAGCTGACGCGCGACACTGTTACAAAGCCGATTGTTGTTGCGTCAGACGCAACAGCTATTGTGGAGGCTGTGACGTTCTCCAACGTCAGAACAGACTATTCCGTGCGTGATATAGACACCGCGCCAGTTAGTGACACAAATCCACTCAGTGACTTCGCGACTACAGCAATGGTGTCCGACGACGCGACAGCCGCCGCACTAGCAGCGGCATATGCCAACAGGGGGCGTACTGTTGTCAATATGTCTACAACAACAGCCGCGCCATTTCGCAATATACAAGTCGGCGCTGGTGGTAACGTAGACAAGTACGTATTCAGCCCAGACGGTACAGCATATGAGCTTGAGAGTGAGAAACTAGGTGTCGATGTATCCTACACACTGACAGCGCCGACGCCGACACCGAGCCTCACTACAGACATCAAGACAATTCTCCCCGGAATGGCGACGGGTGCGTTGATCGTCCCGCATGAAACAATATGCAAATACGACGACAATCTACTCGTTGGTAAAGTCATTACACAGTTACCTACGCAACATGTTTGGCGTCTTCAGCAGCACTATGACACCTTTATAGAAGTGGACTTCCTGACAGCGCCGACTAGTTTACCGACAACGGTGACGTATGAGCAACTGCTTGCAGATGAAAAGCTCAATACAGCCTGTATTGGCGGCATTGAGTGGATACAGTTTCAAACAGTCACCGTGGTGAGTCCGACGAGGATTCGCTTAGACGGAATCATGCGCGGGAGGTTCGGAACGACGCCGAGGGAAACACGCGCGCAAGCAGGTGATGTCATTGTGTTCTACAATTCAATATCGTGTAAGGATGCTGTAAACGTAAACGCACCGACGCTGGAAGTTCCGGCTATACATATTACAGATGTGGTGCACAACTTCGATGCGAGCGTAAACTATTTCCAGATATCTGAAGCAGAGTTGAAGTATTGGATGCGTCTTGTAGCGGCTGGGAGGATTATAGATATACGTGATGTTCTGAAAGAGCGATTCTACGCCGACGGCTATAACGTATATACCGATAAGCAGTATGAGCCGACATATTACGATGTACCAAATAGAGTTCAGGAAATATCAGCAGCGGCAAATGATGCGTTTCCGGCTGATGCCGATGTTCAGCTTTTTCTTTTGAACAGAGGTACAAAGTTCACAAGCGGATGGTGGCTCCCTTATAAAAAGTATGACAACACTCATATCTCCTACACATCACTGCACGACACGGGCAATGTCAGGGGTGTCATAAAGTTGAACAACCGTGTGCTCGTTGATGAGACTTTCCAGTTTGGCGTGCGCACGCTTGTGGATACTTCATTGCTCGGCGACACGTACACCGATGCGTGGGTGGTGACACCTGACTTCAATCCCCTTACGGAGACACTGGACATTGCGATACACCAGTTGCCAAATCGACGATAAGCTGACGCTTGGCCACCGCCAATTCAACTGTAAGAGCTGTGGAGTTTCTATAGACCGGGACTTAAACGCAGCGTATAATCTAAACAGCTCGCCTAAGGTTCAGAGGAGAGCTTAAGCGCACATAAGAGTCTAAGTCCCTGCGCTTGCGTAAACTAAGACGTTGACGATGTGAACTTTGTTATAGGATTTTATAGCAAATTATGACCCGGTACATTCGGTTTAACGAGCAGAAGGTGGAGTACGAAGTCGCTAAGCGCGATGGGTACCTGCCTGAGTGCATAAAGTGCGTAAAGACAGACGCACTAACGCTTAACACATCATCCCGTAAGCACGGGCTCACGCACACCGGCGCAGTCGGCGTTAGTGCTGCATCGCCATGTAGTGATAAAACAATAGTGCCTGTGCCAAATGCAGGTTTTGCGCGTCTGTATGACGTACTAACAACCTCCGAAGTCGATGTCAGTCAGATACCCGGCAAAGCAAATCCAGCTAATGTCAAAGGTGTCGCCGGTAAGCACTACACGCAACCGAAGCTCGGCGCCGGTGTCGAATACATTGGTGTAATACGCCTGAGCGGCCCATGTAACCACACACCTGAGCACGTAGCTTTGCTGTTATCAAAGATATACGGCAATGTTTTCACGCCTGTGAAGGATGCGGCACTGGCAGGCACCGATGTATCTGAGACAACGCAGACGAATGCACTCACGGCGGCATTGCAGACATACAGCGCGGAGGATAAAATCCTATTGACACAATTGGCCAAACAGGCAGCGCGTAATGCTGCGCGTGACGCCTTCAAGACAGTGTTCGCGACATCCTTCACCGCCGGTCTCAGCGCGGCTAGGGATACAGGCACAAGGCTGTTCAACGCCAAGCAAGCTACGCCGACTCAGATATTCACAGCGATGGTTGAGCAAGCGTTGCTGACTGACATCAATCACGTAACCAACGCCGCGTTGAAGAAGGCGCTGATATACAGTGCAGACGATGCGTATTTTGAGCTTGCGAAGCAGTTCAATGTGATGTCTTCTGACACAACGGGCGAAACAGGTTCTGACTTGACAAACAGGTTAACACAAGCTACAATAACAGAGATTAGCGTAGATCAAGGGCTAAGGCCAGAAGTCCTCATAGCCCCTCAAAGCTTGTTTGGTGAGGATTGGCGCTTTGTGACTGAGAAGTTCAACTTCGAAGTAAACCCACCAGTATTAGAATTCTCCGCATATCCAGACACGCCAATGTCATCGGGCACGTCTATGTCCGCAGGTGCGTGGCTTCTGACAGCGCAAGTTCAGTTTAACGCCGCTATTCTCAACGACACTATAAATTACCGATACAGGATTTAGCTTATGGCTTGCGTCAAGCAGTATCCGGCCGCGCTGTATTATGACCCTACGCTTGAAACGTATGGCGATTTTAGTACGTCAACAGGTGTACCTGATGGCGGGGCGGCGTCGGACATTAAAGAGCGGGCGGATACGCAAAAGCTCACAATAAACCCTACATACTCATTCCAGTCCCATCCTGTGTCTGAGCAGGAATGCTCAACGATAAACAGCAATCTGAGTGCGCAGGAATCGGAATGTGCAGAAGCCCGTATATCTGAGCGCACGCAGCACTATAATATGTGCAGGGCCACTGGCGCGTATGTGTTGCGCACAATCGTGGCCCGTGTTAAAGACAGATGCGCACCAACTGGTGAAATAGTCAGGGAGTGCAGACGGTGTTATCACCAACGCTCTCGCGCGCCTGAGAAGTGGTGGCGCGGCCCAACGACGGATGCGGCTGAGGCTGAGAAAGGCCCTACAGTCAAGCTAAAAGCGCGTCTCTATAAGCCCGACAATCGGGTAGACACAATCGCCACTGATCCTTATATAAAGCAGGAAGCGCGCTTTTACTGCCTAGAGTACTCACATGATGAGATACTGACCACGTTGGTTCAGCAGTGTATTGACGGAACCGCAGCGTATTATGATGAGCATCCATATATCAGCCCAACAGGATCAGGCGGCATCTCATTCTGCATAGCGTTTTATAACAACGCTTTTTCGCGCGCTGACACTGAGCGTCAAAAGGTCATTGATCATTTGGACAATAAATATGATCCGCCGTTTGATTCCTACTCAGACGACTATGATACAGCCATAGCAAAGCGCATTACCGCCGCTGAGAAAGCGCGGGCGCGTAAACGTAAGAAGAAGAAGTAAGTTGGCACGACGCAAATTCACCGAGGATGATCATCTCAACGCTGCGTGGTACACGCGGCAAGTGCCTGTCAATGACATATGCAGGGACATGCCACAAGCGGATTGTATTGACTACAACCTTGCAACATATAAGCCCAACGATGAATATGAGCCCGCTGCCATCGCCGCTATGATCAAGGAAGGCTACGACGGCAATGAAGTGTCACCTGTGTTGGGCCATATGCTCAGCAACCTGAATGGGCTGAACCACGCCGGTGTTGCGGCGTTTTGTGCTGAGGACACTATAGAGAAGTTTGGCGAGTACCCGCATGAAGAGGACTGCTTCTGCTTAAATTACAGCTACGCCGAAACCGATAAGGATAACAGTACAACAACGCTCGGCGCAGATGCGAATGCCGAGGACAGTGTAAACACAGATACGCTGACTGCCAATAGTGTAACAGTCACCGATGAATTCACGCAGCCGTCTATCGCGCGTGCTGATATAGAGGGCGTTGTAATCCCTGAGCAGTATGGGACAGTGCTGTTGACTGGTGACATCATATGGATGGACACGCCGTACTATGACGTTACAACACATTTTTACAACGATGTGCAGCGTGCAGCAATTGCCGATGACCCGGCTTTGCAGGGACCTAACAACGCAGCAAAGACTTTTGCAGGCAAGGATTCTTTTGACGCGTCATCTGTGACCGTGCTCGATAGGGCGCCTGTACCTAACAAACGCCTGACGAAAAAACGTATTGCGCGTACAAACGTGATCATAAGTCTAGGCGTACGCAAACCTGCATCAATTCTCACGGTGTACGTCAACGGCGCACCGATAAGTCAGGACAAATACAGGTTTGGGAACGGTGTATCATTCGCGCATAATGGGGACTTGAATGCACTGCATTACATCCCAGCGTACAAAGACCTGACAACGCTGATAGTTGAAGGTGTTGAGGTTACAACGGACCTTAAGATACAGGCATTGGCGTCGTTTTCGAAAGTGCTGAATCCGAAGAGTCCGTTTCAACAAGGCGCTGCACCGCTTCAGACACCTGATCCAGCGCTTAAATTCTTACGCAATAGCGTATTATATCGCAACACTACAACAAACACGCTTAGACAGGTGTCGCGCATACCGCCATACACAGAAGCGCCTGCCAGCTATGACATACAGCTCCCAGCAGGTGTCACACTGTACGATGTCGCTAATGACGGAACAGTTGTGTATTACGACGCAGCCAATAGCTCTATTATAAAGACATCGGCAACAGGTGTTGCGACAACGTTGTTTCATAACCTCACAGCATCGCCGACGTTTGTGAAGTTAGGAAACAACACACTGTGCTTTGATGATGTGGCCAACAGTCAACTCGTTGTAGCGCCGCTAGGTGGCAACGTCACACGTATTGATTATCCAGCAGGTACAACAGTCTCTAAGGCAGTTGTGTTTGACGACGCATTCGTAGACGTGTTCGTCAACAACTATTCCGCAGTTCTCCGCATCGAGCTGACCGGCGGTGTGTCGGCTACGCAGTTTAACCTGATCAACGCAACAAACGTGGCGAATGTCGCCAGCACGGCGGACAGGTATCTGGTGTTCAGCGACGACGGCCTCGATGTATACCGCCTATCTGACATCACGCACATGAAGCGCATCAAAGCAGCGCCGAGTACCGTTGGGACAATCATAGCCGCAAGTACGTACTCTGAGAACACGAATACGTATGCGTATGTATCCGGTATGTCCCTGTACGTCGTTGATATGAATACTTATAACATAAACATGCACGCGCTGCCTGATGCGGTATTTGCGGCGCCAAAGCTACAGGCATATAAGGATGGCGAGTTACTGTGCCTTTGCGCCGATGATATTATACGGATTGCAACAGTGAGCGCTGTTACAGGTTATGGCGCTGACGTCGCTGTGAAGGACATACTAACCGCGCTTGGGCACCCAAAACCAGACTATGCGGATGTGTTTATGCGGGGCTTCACATCAAACAACAACGTTGAGGCCATGGATGCGCTGCTGCGTGTGTATAGTCATCCGCGTGCGTCATCCGGTGTGCCGACAGTGGACATATCAGCATCGCAAAACTTGTACGATACAAAGGCTACAACATATGTCGATGACACAACTGCACTGTCCATCACGTACAAGAGCACGTCAATCAATGACGACGACGGCTTGGTCACAGCGGAATATCGACGCAATAATACGTCAGGCGGAACCACTCAGGACATCCGCATAAACGCATTCTACTCTGACACGCAGGCAAGCTTGGCGGCGGCTAACGCTTTTGAACAGTTTGTTGCGCGCAATGACGTTGTCGAGATCACGACTAGATCACTTGCTGAGGAGCTTGGGGATACAATCCGCGCGCCTAATGGAGTGTTGTATGTTATATATGACTATACAGTCGGTATTGACGGCATAGTCAGTTATAAAGCACACAGGGCAGCAGTTCCAGAAGTGACACAGGCACCGTATAACGCTGTTGTCGAAGACACTGCGCAGTCGTCTGAAGCTGTTATCACATGGGACTTTGATAATACAGAGCTGCTACACATTCCTATACGTATAACAGACACAAGCACATCCAGTCTATGCTATAGAGGCGCAAAGCCATCAGCGTTGTGCGTTGATGGGGACTGCACTGTAGCGCCACCGGCGCAGCCAATGGTGTTGTCAGGCGTGCTTGTGCCACCGATGCCCAGATATAATACATTTAACGGCGCTATGGCTGTAGATGACTTTGTATATGTGAAATTCGATGTGAATCCTTCCGCAAGTTTAAGCGCCGCAACGTACACACAACTGCTCGATGACGCTTATCTGAATCTGTTGTTCGTTGGGTATGAAGCCATCCAGTTCACCGACTTTGTTTTGATGCCGGACAACGTTACTGTGAAGTTCACAGGACTGTTGAGAGGGCGGATGAATACCGCATTCTTCACTAACTTCCACCGCGCTGGTGAGTTGTGCTTTGTATATTCTTCAGACACGGTTGTGCCGATCACCGTAAATAACAGATCATTCATGGTAAGCGCCAACGACACTACAACCGATGCGCGTCTTGTAACGAATGATATTCTGGGATATGACGATACAGTTACGGTGAACAGCATTGGCTATACAGACAGTAGGCAGCGTCGTATATTGCTACGATACAATGCGAAAGAGCCAGACGGTTTTCTGTATCTTAGCACACGTCCCATAATATGGAACCAGCCGTCGGAGTATGTGTTCTCTGTGAACGAGGTCGTTAGCACATCAACAAACCTGATAGATGTGCCCCTACACAATGGTGATGTACTGTACTGGATGATCACGGCTGATAACACTCTTCCAGCATATGGCGTGTTACAGACGCATCCAACTAGTAGAACAATGCGCGTGACTAAGACAGGCGCGTATTGTGTAACGGCGCCTAGGAACAGCGCTGGCGTTAGCAAACTAACCACACATGTAGCGATGGTATAATGGCTATTGACTTTTCCAAGAAGTGGACCACCACAGGTATCGCTGATATACCCAACGACGGGTACGACGGTTCAAACTCGTGCATAGAGCGCGCCGAGACGGCGTGTAGTGGCGTTGCTTCGACGGAGTATAACGCCTGTGTGCAGGCCAGACTGCGCAGTTTTGGCTGTACGCCGAGCGCGTCGCCAGAGAAGCGTACAGCGGCTACGCAGGTCCAGATGTCTGCGCGACGGGGGACACCGCTAAGAGACGGATTCGTACCTGATGAAGAGTTGTCAGGTGTGGCTGAAACAGATGTGCGCGACGGCGTGCGGTACACGTATTCATTAGACAAGCCTAAACCGGCGAAGAAGAAGAAGAAACTCAAAAAGTCGAAGGATGGGCATAAGGCGCATGTGCTTGAGGATTATCGCTCGATAAAGAGCGATGCCATTGATGTCAGTGATGTGTTTTCGTCGGATGTTGTGTTATCTCAGCAGTGCAACACAGCGCAGTTCAACGCGATGTACCCTGAAGCAGTAGCCTCAAAACTTGGCCTGTCTCAAATACCGCTTGGATATGGTCCTAACTGTAATCCTAGTAAAGAGCAAGGCGAGAAAGAGGCGCGCATATGTTATCACGATGCGTATATGGGATGCGTTGTAAAGTTTTTGGAAGATCAGAAGGCGGCTGCTGAGCGTGCGTTGGAAGTGGCTGAGACAAATCACGCGAACAGGTTGGACTATGAAGCCGACAAGCGGCTACGTGCGCGTGGTGCTAAAGGGATTGCTGTATCCCAGCCATTCCATGAGTTAGCTATTCCGTTCCACAGAGTGACAAGTGTTGAAGAGTGTATGTCTGCGCTGACGTATCAGGGGGATGACCCCGTTGATTGGCGGCAGGACACACGCTCTGTGACAAGACGCCGCGACGAAAACGATTCTGACAAACAGGCGACGGACACAGAGCCACAGTTCTGCTTGGATACAGCCGTTGTGCCGAAGCAAAATACCGTAGACATTATAACGGATATCAATCCTCTAGCTGCACAGTCCGGTGTTGCCAAATATGATCAACGGTTGAATGTGCGTAGACTTATTCGTAGTCATGTTATGGAGGCGCTTGGTCCGGCGAAAGGTGAGCTAACTGACTGCTCGTGCAGCAAGTGTCTTGTTGTGCAGAACAAGTCATATGACAGTTCATCAACGGAAGGCGCACAAGCGGCGCTAGTCACCGCCGCACTTGAGCGTAAGGCCAACACATCACCGGATGACTTAATCGCGACAAGTGAAGCTGAAAGCGTAGGTGTGATTCTCCCTTATGTCGTTGGGCGGATAATCATACGCGGCACAGTTATAACCGTTGACGAAGAGCAGGCGGCGGCGTGCGGCTTAGCTCATCCTAGGTTTGACTGTGTTGTGAAGCTTGCCGCCAATCGCGTAGATAAGGTTGTGCGCATTCTTCGACTAGGCGCTGATGTTACGAATGATGTAGCGTTTGAGTTGTTTTACACCGCTGATGGTCATAGCGCTGTGCGTATGTTCGGCGTGCCTAAAGAGTGGCTGAAGGCCGAGGGCACGTTAGATGTTGTGTTCGACACATACACAGCGGTGGAGCTTGTTCCAACTGTAAAGCTACGGTCTGACATAGCTGTAAGCACGCGCAGTACCGTTGTACGCGCTGATATGCGTCGCGTATATGTGAACACAACTACCAATGCGGTTGACGTCTATAGTATAGTGACAGGTGCGAAGCTAGAAACACTCAACGTCATAATCAACGCCGGTGATGTCTGGGACGTAACACCTGTTGGGGATGTTGTTATAAAGCGCAACGGCACTGGTGATGTTGATCTATATATCCCGGCCACAGATACGCTAAAAACCTTTGCGAATGTCGTAAATCCAGCAACGGCGGATTTCAGCTACTCGTTGAGCGGTGCTGTGAATCTTGTAAAGTCGAAGCGTTACCAGTACGAGACATTGCGAGGTAATCCGCGCGCAGAATTCGATACATGGATACCGCTAAAAGCTGGCGAGGCGTACACGTCAGCTTACAACATTCACAGCAACCACGGCAGTGACACCGCAAAGGTCATATCTGTGCCAGCGCACGTTATTGATGCTGATTTAGCCGACGCGCAAACGTATTATAAGGATGTATTCCCCGGAGGTGAGTTACGTGGCGGTGTGTCTGTTGATGAGTACGGCTCCGATGTGTTTATCCTTCACAACGAGAATTCTTTCAGCATAACGGTTGCGGAGTTTGCTAAGAACTACACCGCCGCTAACGCGCCGTTGATTGACACGGTTGCGGCTTATGCGGTGGACTACGACTTCAACAGCAACCTGAAGACCGGAATGGCGGCGCACAGCCGGACAACATACCTGACGCCTCAGCGTTTTTTCACCAGAGACAACGGCGTTGGTCAAGTACTATTCTCACCTGAATATCAAAAGCTAGTGGTCAACGACGGCGCGAATTGGTTCATTGCGGAGCATCGCCTTAGTTTGTTCGAAGCAGGTTTATTCAACTCAGCCAACGCTTCAGTGTCTATGGCACAATCATACATGAAGCAGATCAATGCACCTCAGCCTGCTGCTAGAGTGACACTCAGTGTTACATCCGATTCCCGCATCAGCATGGGGCGCGAAGCGGTATTTCAGTACATAGACACAAATGGAGACATGATTGAGTTTGATGTCGCCAATGACACTTGGCGCAAAGTCGGTGTCGTAAACGAAGCGCGCAACATAACGTCACAGACATACACAACGTACGACGGCGGCACCGTGATCTACACAACAGACGACGGCGCGGTAAATGCTGTTACGCCAAACAGCAGTGCCGTGTTCTTCGATGTCGCCGCAGGCCTTGTGAAAATGTTCAGCTTCCTTGGTATTAAGGCAAATGCGGTTGACTCTGTGCCGTCGTTCTTGACCGGCTTTGCGCTGATAGGCGATTCCACTGTTGAGTTGTTGAAGAATCTGTACTATGCAACGGGTGTTGTAGCTGATTTCAATACAGGCACAGACGTCGTAGAGGTGCGCAAAGCCGAAACGCTGAAGCTGGATATACAGCAGCACAAGTACTATAGAGATCATATTATCTTTGCCGATGAACCTGAAGAGACTCCCACGGTTGATATATCGTACTTGGAACCGGCGCACGGTGTGAGGGAACTATACACGCGTACAGCAGACACATCCAAACTCCTAAGCATGAAGACCAATGCGAGTGTTTGGGACATCGCGTCGGTGGTGGACAACGCGCAGGAACTCGCAAAACGCCGGTCTGACGGCGACACGATTGTACTGTCTGTTGCCGAAGCGCTGGCGAGTCCGTATGAGGACATTACCTTTGACACTGCAAAGTTCAGCGCTGGCGTTGAACAACGTTACAGGGATGGTTTGGTCAAATATCCATCCGGTGCCGACGCCTTGCTGATATTCACAACTGACGCTGCGGCGTCTGCCGACGTCGCACGTCCAGTGTTTGACGGTACAGATACATTGAACGACATTGGACAGCTTAACTGGGGAAAAATAGCTACAATCCCAAACAGTTTTGATCTGACCTTCACAGCCTACGGCACAGCGGATGCCGCAACGTTAAACACCGCTAAGGGGCTGTTCGGGCTGCGCAACAACGAGTGGATACTGTTCGACGCGGCTGTGCATGTATCTGGCAACACATACACGTTGCAGAACGCACGTAGAGGCGTACACCACTCACACTACGCTAGAGATTTTAACATACGTTATGCTGACAATGACAAAGACGACGGTGTCTGGCTAGTGCGCGCTGTTCCTGATACATACGCGCTACCGGCCAAACCAGCAGCCATCGACAACGCTATTGTTTTGCCACAACATGCCATGTCTGCGCAAGTTCCGCTGCAAACACGCTTCTACAACAAAATTCCTGCACCGACCAATATTGTCGTTGGCGAGGATGTCATTAGTTGGACTTCGCAAAACATCATAGACGACAGGCAGCTTGGCACAGGTGAATATATTGTAGGGTTCTTCTGGGGCTATATGCGCGACGGTATGGATGCGTTGTATTTGCTCAACACATTATCAAGGACAAACCCTGAATCTTACAACGATGTTCTATATAAAGGTGAGAACAGATTCCTACACGCGAAGTATGTCACCGGCACTGATATGTTGTTCCCAAAAGACTATAAGGCGAATCTGGTTGACAGTATCACCAAACACACGGTGACGCCGATTGACATACCTGATACATCAATACCCTTCCAGACAGATAATGGATGGTGGTTCTACTCTGATACCGAGCAGGCCGTCGCAGCGGCGCTCACAGCCTTGAACCATCCTGCATACTGGAAAGGCTTTGTACGCGGCACCAGTCCCGCGCATCCGGCATTTTATGAGTGGATGAAGCGGCTGCTCGTCCCTTCATATAACGGCTGGCATTGGACATGGGACGGCGCTGGTGATGTTATTCAGGTAATGCCCGAGCTGCCCAAGCTGACTGGGCTTTATGACTACTATGGCGACGGCGCTAAGAATCCCGGAAAAGTTGTGTATCCGGCTGCGGATGTGGGAAAACTTGCTGAAACGTGGTTTCCAGCGTTTCCCGTTCCTTCCACAGTGTTCCCAATCCGTCACTTTCTAAGCCTGTTCTTGTATAAGCTCGCATCACAGCGTTTCCCGTTGGTAGATGTCGCACTCAACAGAACTGAGTATCACAATCCAAACACAACACTGTATAACGAGCCCGGCGGAATGCCTAGATACAGTAGCCCATTCACTGAAAAACTTCATGTCGCGCGTATTCTGCTGGATCAATTCTATGGCGTACAGACACCTTCAGCAGCCGACAAAACACTTCTCAACGAGTACGGACTGGGCGGACTATACACACTACAGACGCACGATGCCGCCAGTACTCACCTGAATGCGCTAGTAAACGAAGCACTGTATAAGGACACAGAGCATTATTTGGCGCTGCACAACGCTGAGAAAATCGGCATCATCATTGCTGAAGTACAGACTGACGGCACGCTCGGGCACTTTGAACTGCTGGAAGGTGTTGCGCCAGCAAAGAAGCATGAATGGTGTGTAACAGACAGGCTGAACAACTCAGCTAAGGTACATAAGAGCACAACATACGCGCTGATTGAGGAACTCGGCGTCGGGTGCTCCATGTTCTCGATGACGCTGGTTGTGCCTAAATACACGCCACCTGTAAATGCGATGCGTGTGCGTAAGGCGACGACGTACGCAGCAATCGTCAGGGAGTCAAACAGGCTGTTGAAGACAGGTACATATTGCGCGTTCGCGCCAAAGGCCTAGTAGTGGATACTCAACGGCTTTGCGCCATAGGCGCGCCGTTTTGTATTATCCCTGACATATTGCGAAAGCGCGTCGGGGTAGTCGTCATATTTCCCATTTGGGAAGGCGACAATTTCGTTGACAATATCGGCGAGCCACGAAGCTTTTTTAGGGAATATAAGGGAGCCTGACTGAATGGCGGGCAATAGGTAACTTTCGACGTTGAACGCTTTTGAGCCCTTATTCTGGGCGCTCACAGGCTTTACAGGACAGATGAATGCTTTGCTGTAGTTTTCGATTATCTGCGAACCCATGGCGGCGTCTTCGACAAGTATCACATGCGCACCGTGCGTTTTTGCCATTTTGCCTATGATGCTTACGATCTCAAACAACGGCTTCTGAACAGCCGTTGCCTCAAGAACATAACTGGTTTTGTCTTTATAGCGCGCTACGGCGACAATCGCGGTTCTGTTCGATCCTGTTGTGCTTTTCTGAGCGGCGTCAACTGTGATTGTCACAGTTGCGTCGCCTTTTGGTAATTTGTCGTAGTATTTGAAATCACCGTGCTCGACATAATCGCCGAGTTCGTCCATCGGTACGCCTAGATAAGTAGCACTCCACAGCGCGGGTGTCAGTGTTGTCTTGATGTTGATATAGTGTTGTGCGCCGTAGAACTCTTCCCACAGCCAATGTCCGGGTTTAACAAACTGGTGATCTTCAGAACCCTCAGCGCTGATGTTCACAATCTCATATGGCGACGGCATCGTGTCAGGGTGCTCTATAAGCATTTTTTCAACATACCCCATAGGGTCCTCTGACATCCAGCGTGTGCCGATCAACAGCACAACAGCTCCCGGCAATACACGCGGAAATACGTCAGCAGTGAGCCACTGAATAGCGCGCCGCCGCTCTTTAGGCGACAAAGCACTCTCAGCCCCGCCAACAATGTCGTCAAGAACGATTAGATTGGCGCGTATCCCAGACGTGTTTGCGCCTACTGATCTTACTGTATAGCGGCCTCCGAAGCCATCTAGTGCCCAAAGATCAGATGATCTAAACGATGTGTCGATACTTATATCTGGGAATATCGTCAAGTAATCTGCAGTCTTCAGCGTCTCCCTGTTCGGTATGGAGAACTCTCTACAGACAAAGTTCATTCCGTAGCCGCCAGCCAACACTTTGTGAGTTGGGTTACGGCCCATGTACCACTGAACAAAGCTCTTTGATGCGTATGAACTTTTTGCAGAACCCGGCGGCAGGCTTAACAGGATGATCTTTGTCTTACGGCTTTCTAAGTCCTGCATCTTATTACACATATACCGGTGATGCTCCGCTGGCACTTCAGTCGGATTTATATACTCATGGTATGCTGTTATGTCGTGCTGCGCCATTGCCGCCAGCACTCTGAAGTACCGGTCTTCTTCACTCGAAAATGTCTGGAACAGATTTATGTTCGGGTGGTTATTCAGGAATTGTTGTTCTATTGGTTTGAGATCATGCGTGGTTCTTCCTTCCTGTATTTGTGTATACAAGTCGTGCAGGAACATGACCTTGGCGCGCTCTTTCGCACGCTCAGCCCATGTGTCGAACCACAATCCCTGTGCTTTTAACTCATCTATAGATGTGAGGCGATTAGTAACCGCCTCATCGAGTAGGAGCCTTGGGGCCATAATTTGTTATAACTCCTATAACAAAGTTCACATTGTCGACATTTCAGTTTACGCAAGCGCAGGGACCGAAACTCTTATGTGCGTTTAAGCTCTCCTCTGAACCTTGGGCGAGCGTGTTTAGATTATACGCTGCGTTTAAGTCTCTGTCAAGAGAAATTCCACAGCTCTTACAATTGAATTGGCGATGGCTAAGAGTCAGCTTGTCGTCGATTTGGCAACTGATGTATCGAGATCAAGAACAGCGCACTGTTGCATAGCGCGGGATGTCTCATTTAAGAAGCTGAAGTCCTGCCTAAGCCTTATTGTTCATAACTTAAGCGTATTCATATAGCCTTTTATAGCTTATTTGTCAACCTTTTCCTCTGGGATGTATATATAACCATCCTCGATAACTATGCCCGCGTCTTCTTTGAACTTCGTCATGCGCGTAATCGTCGTAACGTCGTTGGTTACGTGCTTACCGCGTTTTGCCAGATGTGCGCCAGCGATTGTGCGTGTATTGATGACGTACTTGCCATCAATCTTCGACACTGTGTCTTTTGACACAATTGTATCCAGCGCGCCTGTCGCGCCCACAGCGACAGCGCTGTCACCGGCTAGGAAGCCGTCGAGAAAATAATCCACCGTGTCCTTTGGCGCTGTGATACGTCTGCGCCGTTCATTATTCTCGAAGGGCCTTGACAGGATTTGCCAATTCATACCGTGATCTTCTGGGCGGAAATTGCGAAGGAAGTACTTCATCTTTCCGATGAATACAGGGTCCTGTACGCGCGCGATTTGCTCTGCCCAAAACGTCGGTGCATTGCTGTATTTGCGATTGACGACGAAGTAGGATAAGCGCCTGTCATGATCATCAAGAACAACGACATTGTGGTTGTTGGAGGCCATGACTAAGTGGTGAAAACTGTCTATCTCAACAGAGTCCACACCCTTAGGCTCAATGCGTATCTTGTCTGACGTGATGAAGTACTTCAACTGGCCATCGTCTTTGAAGTTCAGTGTCTCCGACACCTCATCGTAAAAGACCATATGTTTACCGGCGAGGAGGGCATTGAAGTTGGAGAAAATCTCACGTTTAGCAGACGCAGCCAGTCCGAAGTCACCGTGGGGCTCAACAAACATTGCCTTTATTAGCACACTCTTACCTGCGCCTTGGATACCTTCAAAGAACATACACGTCGGCAACTTCTTGCTTGTGAATTGATGCGTATGGGCACACCACGCCAGCATATAGTTGAAGGCGTCTTCATCATTGCACGCAAGCACTTCTTTAAACAAGGCGAGTTCTTTGTCATAGAACTCATTCATGTCGCAGGGGATGCTTTTTATGTTGGCTTCGGGGTCATATGTGTTGAAGGTCACAAGATCAGGCATACTCCCGAACTTATGCTTCGGCGTACAAGTGATGGCTTCTATCTCAGGATATATGTACGGCAGCCTCAGCCAGTATGACACTACGTTTACGTCATTTTCTATGCGCGCGTCGAACACTCGCATACCCCTATGGAGTTCGACTAACGCCTCTTCATTATATACGCCGACGCGGGGCGCGATTGTGTTCATAGTGCGGGCCATGTCAACGTATAGCACACCAGTCAACGCCTGTTTCGCGACAACGGATTTATTGACGCGGCGCATGTTTTTATCAAGCGCTTTGAATGTGTCGATGTACGCTTTCGCATGTTCCGTACTGGTGAAGGCATACGCCTGATCCACGAATTCTTCCACACGCACACCTGTGAAGACATCGGCAATCGTGTCGTAGTCCAACCCGTACACATCCATTAGCTTTGTGATTGGTTTACTGTAATCAGTGAGAAAATGCTGCGTAGTGATTATCCTACGCACAGCAGACGGGAGGCTACGACACTGTAGGCGATAAGCCTTCAACATGTCAGTACGCGCAACAACGCCGTGTGTAAGCGCATCAGTGAGGGGTACAGCGGTAAACGCTAACGCATAGAGTTTATCGCTATCCGACAAGTCTCTGTCTTTGCACAGCTCTTGAAATGTCGGGATATCCTCACAGTCAAACAGAGCTTTCGACCACTTGGCGTCTGACAGTACTTTTTGTGTAAATACGTCGGCATCGTACTCACTGGCGACGGCCGGGTCAACATACTCGATTGGTTTGAACACAGCGGTGTCGTCAGGTACAAAGTTTTCCTTGACCTGTACTTCACTGAGCGGAAAGTCTAGAATGTTCGGCGGTGCAGCGGCGCTCAGCGCGTCGAAGGACAACGTGCCATCAGTCAGTAGTCTGTGAATGAATGTAGGTGTATCACGATCGTTGCAATGTTCATGTAAACAGCTTATCGTCGCAAAGCAATATTCATCGTTTGGCGGCGCGGCGAAACATGCTTTGTCACCGTCTCGCTGCGTGCTGTGCTCATGTTCAAACGGGCATCTTATGTGATACCCGCCGGAATCCCTGTCGCTTATAATGATTTCAGGGCAGTTGTCGTTGATGACTTGTGCGATGTCAACAGTGCTGTTGATGTCGAACCACTCCCTAACATCCACAGTCTGGTTGTCGTGCGTAATCCACAGCGCATCGCCGCTGGCCGTGCGTCTGTTGTTTTGATGGTTTGGCGCTATGCCTGACGCCTCAACATTCTGTATGCTTAAATCCGGGACAAGCGCTTCAGCATCAATGAACGTGCTGGTGTGCTGCACTGTAGAGTTCGCAGGCTTACTTGCGACGAAGTACATACGCTCAAGCTGATTGCTCGTTATATCATAATTTACGAAGCCTAAGCTAGCCGCTATGTGCGCGTGGAAATCCGCATACCAGCGCTGTTTTGGCTCATTGACTTTTTCAGCAAAAGGGATGACTACGCGGTATTTCGGCGTCTTGCCGTCTGACAGATGCGAATATGTAGTGTAGACATAGCTTGTTAGGTTGCCTTCACGCAGCGCTGACACAGCCACGTCAAATGGCGTAGCATTACTGGCGTCGAAGTCATACACGAGTCCAGCTACACTAATGACATTACGCTTCTTGCGGCGATTGTCTCTGAACTCAGCCATGCTGAAGCACGGCGTGCGCTCTTTCGACGGAACTTCAAGGTGACTTGTCGCCTTGAATAGCTCGGCAAACGTCTTCGTAGCGCGCCACTGATCCACAGAATACATGCTGTCGCATGTAGTTATCTTTGTAGCAATCGGCACTATAACAACTCTTTAATCAAATCCAATATCATCCCATACTTAGCGCGTATGGCGTCTCTTGACATGTTCAGCCTATTCGAAATCTCTTCAAAAGTCAAGCCTCTTATGCTACGCATTATGAAGATGTCCACATACTCATCGGGTAACGCCTCAAGTTTACGACTCAACAACGCTTGACTTTCGCGCATCAGTGTGTTAGACTCTGGGTCTAATTGCGTTGCACGGGCATTACGCGCTTCCTCAATTGGGACAGTATCTACTGCACGGCGGCTTTTTGCGCATGTGTTTAGCATTCTCCCCCTAATGTGCGCGACGGCAAACGTGGTGAAACTTGCTTGTTTAACGTTGTCCTCAGCGTACCGTCTTGCGGCGTTTAGCAGGCCGATCAAACCTTCGGCGTACAGGTCATCAGCAGATACCGCCTCATTCACTGACGCAGACAAACGTGTGCTATAGTACAATAGGTACGGGTGCATGATCTGCACAATCTCAGAGAATAGTGCGTCTTGCTCAGTGTTTTGAAACTTAGCAATCAGTGCGCTGAGTTTCACATTCTTCGCTGTTGTTGAACTCATTGTTTTATTTAATTGGACAGGTAAAAATGTTTATAAGCATCCTTACACAAGTACTAGGTTTTTTAGGCGGCGGCGCTTTGAAAAGTATCATGCGTCACCTCGATAAAAAGGCTGAACTGGCCAACGACGTCAAGAGGTTAGAAACAGAGGTCGTCAAAAAAGCGATTGATGCAGAGCTTGAGCTACGTAAAGTGAATGCTGAAATTGTGAAGGTTGAGCAGGGATGGTGGCTTACAGCGCTTATCAGACCAATGTTTGCTCTTCCGTTCATATTCTATGTGTGGTTCGCCGCTATAGATGTCATCTTTGATATGGGCTGGAACTTGAGACCTTTACCGGCTTCAGTAATGGAATGGGGCGGCTGGATTGTCGGCGCATACTTCCTGTCAAGGCCACTGGAAAAAGCATGGCGGGGATATATGCACCGACGCAAGTAATGTAGCACAGACTTAAAAAAATGTCAATTAGTGAAACACGATTGTGCGCGCGCCATTTCGATACATAACAACGCTCGCGTGAGCCCATGAACTCAGCCCCACATTGTAGCCCATATCCAATTGAGACAAAGTGCCTGCAACAAATACGCCTTCATGCACAAACGGACTGTGCGTGTGTGCTGATATCGTTTTCTTCCCCATGCGTGTAAAACTCATAGGCGTTGCGCGTGCTCCATTCGCGCCGTTGTGACCATGTATGCCGAGTTCGACGCCATTAACAACATAGCTCTCATCCTGCTTCAGCAATTTTATGCGTCGTCTGTACGATGGATTGCAGTGCACGCCACCGAGCGATATCATTGCCCAATGAAGCGCGTTCGGTGAACTAACGCCTCGGCGAGCTGCGCGGAACCTGTAAAGTTCGCATTGCAGGAAAAGCTCCGTGTTCTTGTGGTCTGTTTTATAATCGCAATTGTCGAGCCAATAGTCGAAGTGATAATCGTGGTTGCTGTCAACAACAACGATGTCTGTGTCTGGATGTGTGTCGCTTAAGTCTTTAAGCCAACTACACACCTCGATAATTGTCTCGTCAATTGGTTGATCTGTATCAGGGTGCCAGTACTGTGTGTGGCGCTTCAGCGCGTCATTCATGCTGTACTTGGCGCGTGCTGAGAAGTCAAACACGTCGTGAAGCGCAATAGTCCGGGGTTTGAGCCGCTTGCATAGCTTAAGCGCCGCAGTAACCGCGCGTCTGTCACGCCTCTCAAAGTGGATGTCACCAAGTACCACAGCTTCAGCAGTGCCTTCTTTTGGCTTAGTAACAACGCCATGGTTTACAAAATATTGCATGTCATAAAAGCTGCCGTCATCATCGGCTCTAATGCTGCGTACACCGCGCTTGTCGAGAACAACCGCACCTATACAGTGATGATAACCGGCGCGCACGCCGATCTTTGTGGTGAGGTTGTAGTCAGGTAACGTACAAGCGCCGGTTGTCTGAATGATCTTCGGCGGCTCACCTTTCTGCCTTGGAATACTCGCCAGACAAATCTTGGTGTGCGCGAACACAGCGGAACGTGCGCCGCTGAATGTTTCCATACCGACTAGCGGCTTAACGCTGGTAGGATTAATGGCTACGTTACTACACACTTCTGTGTTCGTTGGCTCATGTATGATGTTATCGACAGCCTCCTTGCCGAGCACAACAAGCTCAGCCTTTATACGCACAGCGTAAGCCCGCAGATTTGTCATGAATGTTTCATGTGTATGTGCGTCATCACCTGCTGCAAATGTCACTAGCAAGTTCTTGTGCGTGGTTCGTGTGTTGTGCGGTTGTGCGCTGGCAACTGTACGGTGCCACATATCTTCATGGATGTTTGACAAGCGTCGCCTAAGTGTTGTGCGCGGTACACCCAACGCCTTAGCCGTTAGTGTTTTATTGCCGTCGAAGGTGTTGAGGCGTGCCAGCACATCGGCATCGCTAAGTTCCTCCATGCGTGTGTTACGTTTTGTCACAGATTGCTCTCCTGCGCTACATTAGATAGACGTGTTGCGAGTTCGCAAACAACCGCATTTTGCTTCTTCAACGATGGTGACAGGCGTGGCACATATTGCCATGTGTTAATGTCGAATGCGACGACGCCGCTTCCGGTGCTTGATATAACCTTTGATGCAGCCACAACGGATGCTGCTGGATCATGGCACTCTCGCATAGCTGCGCTTGCGGCAACCGCACCGGAGCCCTCACATAGATAACCGCTGTTACGCTTAAGCACAATCGGATACGGTGTCACACTCGCACCCTCGCAAACCCACACTACAGATGGGTCACTACGAAGACGCCACACAATTGTGGATTGATCACCGTCGGCGACGGTGCGCGGCACATGTTCCAATGGGACGTTGGCTAGTATAGCATAGACTATAGGATGTGATGCCGACAATGAACCTGAAAAGGCACACACAACTTCGTCGTTTGAAAATATCTTCAAAAACGGCGTGCCAAGGCGCAGGTCACCGGCGTTGACCTGTGTATCGGCGGCAATTGTGTTGTAGTCCATTGCAATTGTCGTCATTGGTTGTCTCCGATGATGGCTACGTTGAACAGATTAGCGGATTTCGCCGGGTCTTCGGCGCGTGTTATCGGCCTTCCCACAACAATATACGTAGCTCCGGCGCTTGCGGCTGATGCGGGAGTGGCGATGCGTTTTTGATCACCCGGCGCGTCTCCGGGGAAACGTATGCCGGGCGTCACCATAGCGAAATCGCCAGACACATGCGGTTTAATGAGGGGCAACTCATTCGCTGACAACACAGCGCCATCAAAGCCCAAAGTGTCGGCTAAAGTGGTGCGCAGCCGAGCTAGTTTGGAAACGCTCACGGCCATGCCATGCTCCAATAACAGCTCACTTGCGCCTACATGCGTTAGCACGGACACTGCTAGCAACTTGAGGCGGGATTTACCCCGCCCTCGCACGGCGGCTCGCAGTATCTCTGATCCCGCACTGTGCACTGTGAGAAAGTCAACGCCTAAAAGCGCCGCGCGCGCCACCGCTTTTTCCACAGTGTTAGGGATGTCATGTAGTTTCGCATCCAAGAACACAGATTTACCACGGCGCTTCAGCTCCTTTATCAGCGCTACGCCGTCGCCAAACATCAGTTCAGGTCCAACCTTATACACACCGACGGCTTCACCTATCTTGTCAACAACGGTAAGCGCGTCGCGGCAACTGGCAAAGTCTAGTGCAACAATCAACGCTGTCATCGTGGCCCGCCTTTGCTACACCAATCGCTTTTCTTGCCGCCGTCATATGGTCTAGCAAAACCAGCAGTCTTCAGCAGCTCGGCCAAGTCGGCGTAGTTCGCAAAAAACTGTTGATATTTGATATCAGCGACAACCCGGCCTGCGTACTTTCCGAGTTTAGGATTTACAACAATTATTGGATCACCGGGTTTTATCAAATCCCGAACATATTGCTTTGCTTTGACGCCTAGCACCCTTTCTTCGTCACACTTCGCAAAACGGCGTGAGCTTTCAGGTGTATCGACACCCGCCAATCTCACTGATGTTTTGATCAATACACGCGGCCAAACCTCAACGTTGGCTACAATTGTATCACCATCGACAACGCGCACGACCTGTGCCATATATGCGGAGTCAAACACTCTAGGCACGCGCCGTGTAGCCGCGTGTGTCGCCATCACGTATAGTGTCACAGAAATAAGAGTGACGACTATAGCAAGTACAAACCGTTCAAAACTACGCAAATCTAACTCCACTGTTTTGACTGTCGATAATATCGGAAATTGTTAACGCCTCTTTACGTAAGTCATCCAAAGAACCGTTGTTGTATACTGTGTGATCTGCGACGATGCCATCCATCTCTGTCTCAGAGGGGTGCTCGTCCGCCGCACCGTCTAGCTTAGGCACATCTCTAACAACACGGATAATGTATGCCCCGGCATCACTGAGGGCTTCCGCCTCATTGACATAGCGCACATCGCTGACCACTACATAGTCACATAGTGACTTGTTAATTCGGCGCAATAAGGACTTTACCCATATGTCTTTGCCTAGAACGTCACGGCCGAACTCTGTTCCGAACAACTGCATACAGCGCCTAAGCGTAACTTTGTCAGAGAATGGTACGAAGTCCATCTCCTTGCGCCATCTGTCCTCCATAAATGCTTCGTATTTGTTAGCCGTGCTCGGCTCGCCTACAAGTGTGGCCATGAGATGCGCCATCGTAGTCTTGATCGGTGTAGCCAGCTTGAACTTAAAATATCCACGCTCAGTTGACAGTACATCAGCAAAGGCATCCTTACCGCTTCCGCGCTTTCCTACAATTGCAATTACCACTTTACCGTTCACAGAAGTTGCTCCAAATGTATATGATTGCCAAACAGATGATTAATGCGTTTCCAGCCAACTCATACCTCGCTTAACATCAGCAGCGACAGGGCAACGCATACCCAATTCACTGCCCGCTTCAACAGCAGATTTGCTAAGCACATCTGCAAGAACATCGGCTATGTCAGGCGCTACGCTACACTGTATCTCATCGTGGATATGTGCCAACATAGTCCAATAGCCCTGCTCAATACCCATTGGACACCCCAATTCGCGCATATTGTCAAATACTTTTACTGCCCAGAGTTTCGCCACCGCAGCAGCCTGTCCCTGAAGCTTCGTGTTGAGTGCGCCGTACATTGACCTTATGCGGATACGTCTGCCATCAAGACCAATGATATAACCTCGCTCAGCCTCAGCACGCACGGCGGCGATTGCTGGCGCTAGTCCGGGTACGCTTCTGAGCAGCTTAGCGCGAATGTCCGCGCCGATTTGTCGCTTTGATGCGTCCGGCGCAGTTGGTTCTGCCGTGTGGCCTAGTTTCCAATCTCCAGCGCCGTAAAGCAGGCCAAAAAGACACCGCTTCACAATTGCTTTTGAGCGTACACCGGTGCGCTCAAGATTAACACTGTGCACATCGTTGTTAAGCACGATGTCAATAAGCTCGCCGTCGTCGAATGTTGAGCATACATCCGCCAAGCACCTGACCTCGATATTCTTCAAATCCGCGCCGAGCATGACATGGCCTTCATGAGGGATAAAACAATCTCTGCACTCAGCGCCAAACCGCCCACGCTTGCCTAGCACAGCAACGGTTCCATCGGGTAACTGGCGGTACTCATGAGGCTCCAGAGGGCCTTTCTTGGTGCGCGCAACGCCATTCTCGACGAAGCCTGTTTCGAGACTTGGTACTTGGCCAATGTTGAAATTTGAGTGACTGCACCGCCCTGTGACTGTCCCGCCTGCGTTAGTTCGGCAATGCGCGATGCCTTTGTCATCAACGTGTTTTATCCAAGCCTGTCTCCCTGTTGATATCTGACCTAGAAGTTTTGCGTGGAACAGATAGTCCGCGATAGACTTTATCATGTCCATGCCTACAGCGTCGTCGATGTCGATGCTGTCAAGGGTGTCAACAGTGACTTGCGGCGTGCCCTTGTCTGTGAATTCTGTTGGCTGCCAATCGTACAGTGTTGTCAGCCTGTTGACGATTTGTGGGCGACTTGCAGGATTAAATGTCACACGCTTCAGCTTACAGGACTTAGCACCTTCCGTCGTATTGAAGAAGTAGACCCTGTTGCCGTCTTTATCAAGCTTGAACAGCTTCTTATAATTTACTGTGCGTTTGCTAACATACACAGCACCCCACCAACGTCTAGACCCGTCTTCACCGTGTTCGGGGTTGTGCGCTTCATACTTGTCAACCTGACACTTTGTGTCTGCCGCAATGAAGCCATGTTTTCTGAAGGCGTTGAGTATGATTTGTTTTTCGGGAATTGTCCTGTCTTGCCAGAACAACAGCGCGCGGCTTTTATATTTCCAAAAACTTCTCTCGCGGATCACCGGTACGCTGACGCCGGCGCTCGTAGTGGCGCGCAACATTGCGGCATGATCTGCGCCGACTGGTGGTTTGCGCATACCATCCAAGAATATATCGAAGTCAAGCTTGTTGTCCTCATCAAAGGCAGGCCACGCCTCCTTCTTTTTCGCCGCTGTGTACCATGTTCCGAAATGATTGACCAATTTTTCGTGGAGGCTATTAACGGTTGTTGACACGGCACTAATCAATGCACGCAATCTGTCAAGATGCACTGGGAACCCGTCACGCTGCATCTGTGCAAAGACTTCATGCACGCGCTGTTCGGCTTGAATAGCTACGTCATCCTGAGCAGTATTATGTTCTATGATATGGGAAAACAGCTTTGCAGACACGCGCACATCCTGCTCGCAGTAGTCTGACATGGCTTGGTTCCAGACGCCCCATGTGTGCTCAATCACGTCAACGCCGAGCTTTTCCGCTTCGGCTGCGCGCTCTTTTGCATAGTCCCCCTTCAACATACCGAAGCGATAGCCCCATGCTTCGAGGGATTGTGAGCCTGTTAATCTGCGCGGTAAGCCTGAGGCGATGTGTTTGCGGTAATCATCGTCGGAAACAGTGCTGAACAACACCTGACAATAAACCAACGTGTCGTATACAGTGCCGCTGAACTTGAAATCCTTGAAAACTTTGGCGATTGCCGGTAAGTCAAACGCGATGATGTTGTGACCAACAAGTGCATCAGCGTTTGACAACAGCTCTACAGCCTTTGGTACATCTTCCTTGTCAAACCGCACAACTTCATCACTGCCTACACGCATGACGTGTATGCAGTGGATTTTTGTCATCGATGGCAACAGGCCATCAGTCTCGATGTCGAATATATAGCTGTGGGCCATAATTAATTATAAATACTTATAACAAAGTTCACATCGTCAACGTCTTAGTTTACGCAAGCGCAGGGACTTAGACTCTTATGTGCGTTTAAGCTCTCTTCTGAACCTTTGGCGAGCGTGTTTAGATTATACGCTGCGTTTAAGTCTCTGTCAAGAGAAATTCCACAGCTATTACAGTTGAATTGGCGATGGCTAAGAGTCAGCTTGTCGTCGATGGTGCCACAGTTCGAACAAGTCTTCGACGACGGGAAAAACCGTGTTTACCTTAGGCGCGGACTCATCATGTTGCTATTGATTTGCCATATACTGCGTTTCTTCGTCGCTCATAAGTTGGCCGCGCTGTGCGATGGATACCGTTCTCTCAGCGGACCATACCGTCAGGCATGTCAGTGTTATCGACACACCGATAGTCTTTATACACGCAATGATGTGCGGCACGAGTGCTGCGCGTACATCAGCCGGAGCATCCTGTAGTGAGAATATTTCACCAGTGCATCGGCTGAGCTCGGTCGTTAGCGCCGTGGTGATTGCCGTCAATGCTGTTTCGATGTACTTGTGTGCGTCGCCATTTGGGTCAGTGTCGTGGATGTCAGCGATAAGGCTTTTATTCACCGATGCGTTTGTCAGCGCGGGATACAGTTTACATACAGCCTCAACTACAGTTTGGTCATTTTCGGAGGCGCTACGCAAATCTTGCATCCAGTCCGAAACAGATGAAACCTCGTTGAAGTTTATTGCCAATTCAGCCAGTACTTCTGACACAGTTGGCATTTCACCATTGCTGTTGTTCTTCGTTTCGGCAAGGTTCATCATAAAACGCTTAAGCCAGTTGTCAGTGATCAAGCCGCTATTACATACATCACATATTAGCCGCCTGAATTCATTAACACGCTCATCTGATGGTGTTGACTCGACGTCGCAAGGTTCATGAGACTTCAGAACCTCCAATACTGACTCTATTTCGTTGCGCGTACTGTGGCGGTCTGCACTTTCTTCTAGCTTACGCTTTATAAACGCACGCCCAGCGGGGGTTAGGCTGTCGTCACAGAACAAGGCCCCGCTGAGCGCTGTCAGCGACGTCGTTGATGAACCCTTCGCAGCATTATCAAAACCTCTAAACACTCTGGCCGCTGTCGCTACCAATGTCAGGATGTGAATATACAGTCGCATCAGCTCCAATAATTTATCGGAGTCAGTGCTGTCGCTGTTGTGATTGCTGCCAAAAGCGTTTTTAAGTATGCTCGAAATCATTGGCGATTAGCCTTCTCTGATATCTTGGTATCTGCGGTAAATGATAAACATAGCAGCAACCACAACTCCGATGCCTATACCGGCCAAGAAGCGTGGGTCAGTTGCTACGTCGAGCACAATACCAGCAGCGCCAGCAAAAGCAAGTAATACTTGCGCTACAGCCGCCCTAAATGTTGTACTATGCTTAATGAGTTGCTTAGCGGGTGACTTATTTACAGGTTGCGGATTATCTGATTTTGGCAGTTTTTCCTTCTTTGTCGCCGTGTTTACCTTAGGTGTGGACTCGTCATCCATGAATAGAGCTGTCTCAGCGCGCCGCCGCCGTACCAAGCCTTTATACACCCTTCCACCGGCGTGCACCCAGCGGATGAACTGTTCAGCAGCACCTTCATAATCACCACGGTTCAGCTTGCGGCGAAGCGTGGACTTGCGGAAAGCGCCGCAGCCTAGGTTGTATGAGAAGCTGACAAGAGCATCAAACTGTCCCTGCGTCAGTGGAACAGTGGTGTATTTATTTACACATTTCTCATGCTTGGCAAGCTCAGCGCGCAGCATTTCTTCAGCCTGTTTGCGTGTGATACGCATACCGCGCTTTACGCCTTCGGTGCAGCCCCATCCGATTGTCCAAACGCCGACGACATCTTTATACGCCTTAAGGTATAAGCCTTCAAAACTTTTTATTAGGGCTAGGCCCTTATCACTGATCCGTTGCATGTTCGTTCCAATTACGAAAAGAATAATAAGACACGCCGGGCATTTGCCCGGCGCGCTGTGTGTGTGGTTAAACTGAGTCCTCAGTAACAGGCGTCTGGAACTCAATACCTTCGGCAGACCAGTCCTTAATCGAGAAGACGGGTTTATGTGTATATGATCCAAACGAATTCTTCATCCTGACAACTTCAATGTCAATCATCGGGATGTGTGAGCGCCACTTAGAACCCGGAGCAAGTAACTGGCCAATGAGCCCTTTAACAGCGATGTTCCCTGTGGTGTTTTTCACCGTCAGTACGTGTTCGCTGTCTGCCTCCGTGTTGCGCAGACACATACGATAACCACGATTGAGCTCATATTTGACCTGTGTACCGTCGGGCTTTGTGCCAGACACTGTAGCCTTGTCACGCTCACTTTCAACACTTACGTCAGTGAGCTCGTTTAGCGTTTCAACCGACTTCACAACCTCATCCCATTGAATTGGGCGTGGGTTCATGAATACGGTTCTGTCAACTGCGCAAACGCGCTGGTTGTCCGCATCCCACACGGAGACTTCAGCTTTCATGCTTAGCATGTTTAGCGCAAGCCCTTGTTTAGGGACAGTGAACTCATCACCGTCTGAGGTGACAAACTCCCCAGTGACACCATTAAGCCGTACAAACGGTGCGCCTGACGATGCTGCGTGCTGGCTCTGTACCTCGCCGAGGACGTCATCGGGAATGCTGATCCCTAATGCCCCTGCTAGTTCTGTTGCTGTATCTTCTTTAACCGCTAAACTTTTTGCCATATACGTTAACCTTCTATACTTCACCGACGCTTAACAGGTTTCACTTTCACCGACGGCGTCGATTTTGCGTCAGTGGGTGATATCATGTAGTCATCAAGCGTGTCAACACCTAATTCATCCATGATGCGCTTTTTATCCAGCCGTGCTCTTGGCGTTGGATATGAGTAGCTCACAATGTAGCCATCGACGACTATATCATTATCGCCGGTGACTGTCAAATACTCCGCAATAGCTGCTTCGAGTTCCTGTTTGCGTCTCTTGTGGACATCAATCTGATCTACACAATCCACTATGTCATGAACATAGGCACTGACGCCATCCCGATCAATCATTTCAATCCACACCTTTCATCTGCGTTGTATTTACAACTTGCACATTCGTTTTTCATCATAGCCGCTGTCGTATCAATGTCCAGACCATCGTGCGCATTCATTACGATGTCAGCATTCACAACTGCTGCTTTATAAACCGCGTCATCATACGGTATCTTGAATACTGTGAAGTTGAAGTAGTCACTAGCATCCACGTACATAAGTCTGGTGTACGTCTTTATGCCGGTAACACCCATCTGAACATGGGTTTGCAGCACATGGTTGAGTTTCGGCTGCGTCAAAGAGGCGCGCGGGTCAATTGTTTTGATTTCGATGAGCGACTTCGATCCATCGGGTTCGGTGAGGATTCCGTCTGGCGTTGCTGTGAGGTTTGGCGTGTCTGGGCTCAACAGCGTTTCCTGATCATCACCGACGTGCGATATGGCGTCGCCGAACAAGAACTTCAACAGCGGTGCAACATACGCATCCTCCATAACCTTGCCGCGCATCATAAAGCCGCCGTTCTCCATCAACGGCGCTTCGTCGTTTGGATTGGCGTTTTGCTTTGCGATGTCCTGCTTCGTTATATAGAGTGCTCTTGGACAGTTAAATGCTTCAGATGCTCCGACGCTCTTACTTCTATCGCGGGTGAACTGTGTTGCGTTATCTCGCTGATACGTCATGGCGGCTATACGCATCTTTTCAGCGAATTCATGATCAAGTTGTGGTTGTTGCATAAAAAATCTCTGCGGGAAAAAGCATAGGTAATGCAATAATTATAGTGTTACTGGCGGCGTCTGATTCGATGTGCTTTATTACGCGAAAACTATTATGCACAAAGCGCCTGACATCTTGAAAATTATCGGCGGTGATTTTTATATGGACCTGCAAAACGACGCTAATCATCAAGCAAACCTAACTGGTGTATAATGTACGTTGGACGTATTGCGAGTTCGCGCTCAACGTTTTCAGGACTTGTGTCGAGCAGCGGCGTAAAGTTTCGGTCCGCACTCATCAGAGTCATGAGAAGGCTAAGCTTAAAAACACTGTGCGGGAGGTCAAACTCGCATCGGGTCACAGTGACGAGCGGAGTAGTAAGCATGGTCATTGACTGTTTGCCGATTTGTGAATGCGGGCCATGGTTGCGTTGACGGCGTTTTCACGCTCACGAACCTGTCGCATAACTTTGTGGTTTCTGAACTTAATATAGCCGATAGGTTCTGCAAACGCGCGGGAGTACCGGAACAGCTTATACATATCATTGATCTGCTGTCTGCGCAAGTCCTTCATCCTGATAGCTTTGTGTGACACACTCGTTCTCCGATAAAAATTGTCTAACCAACGTTACTACGAATTTTATCCCATGTCAAGTTTGGCTGCTCTGGCGGCGGGCCAAGTGCTGCGAATGTGAGGACCTTATAGGCTCTGACATAAAATGGGAATACCTGCTCAAGCGTTGCGTAGCCATTTATCTTTAGCACAATGTTATAGTGTCCGTCAAACACTGCATATGTATTGAGTTTAATGGCGATGTTATTCGTGGCTGGCGGCGGGCCAACAACGCTGTACCCTGTGAGCTTTGCAGACTTTGCTATGTCACGGATGTTCCCGAACACAGCATATCCAGTTGTCTTACGGAGGCGTGACTTATCTAACGGTTTCTCCAGCAGTACATACGCGGAAAGTTTGCGCGCCTTGTTTGGCGCTATG
Organism: Gammaproteobacteria bacterium; assembly: GCA_026995045.1. Lineage (GTDB taxonomy): Bacteria > Pseudomonadota > Gammaproteobacteria > SZUA-229 > SZUA-229 > S139-92. Next base: position 58,465 of record JALWPK010000042.1, read on the forward strand.
GCGTATTCCATAGCCACATATGCTGTCTGTTTATATACGTGATTCCATACAAAATTGTTCAGAGTGGCATAGCTTGTGATCTTCTTGGCTGTCGTAACACGTTGCTTAGCGGTGGCATAGGATGTCAATTTCCTAGCGCGTAGGGCCTCAACCTTCATGACACCATACGCCGCCAATTTCTTTGCTCTGACGTAGCTTGGAGGCGTCACAGCAGCATATGATGTTAGCTTGTGCGCATAAGTCGGCGGGTGCAGGTACAGTGCTGCATATGCTGTTTGTTTGCGCAGTTTCAAGTCGCCGTCGAAAAAAACCGCGGCGTATGACGTCTGCTTGTGTGTCTTTATCGTCAGCGCACGCGCAGCCACATAGGCGGCGACTTTTCGCAACTTCGCTGTTAAAGGCGTCGGAATGGCGGCGTAGGCGCTGGCCTTATGTAGACGCGCCAAGACTGGCTGAACAACTGTTGCGAATGCTGTTTGCTTGAACAGTTTAGCTGGAAATACCGGCGGCGGCTCTTGTAGCACAGTGTAGGCTGTGAGCTTGTGTGCGTGTATTCGCACGCGCGGCGCTGGATCATATATCACAGCATTAGCATGGGCCTTTACAGCCTGCGCAGCTTTATTCAGGCTTACGACGGCATTGGTGTGTGCCTTATTCGTCTCAACTATGGGGCCATGATTCAGTACGAAATTCGCGTGTTGCTTTTGCGTATATACAAACGGGTCAGCAAACAGCGCATAGGATACCACCTTGTACGCCCTTGAGGCATTATTGCGCTGTAGTGGCGCAAATGCAGACGCCTTATATGTCTTCAATCGCTGCTGCGGTTGCAGCGTTACTGTTGATGTCAGCTTGTGGGCTTTTGTGAATTGCGGCTCTTGAACACCTGCGTAGCCTGTATGTTTTAGCAGTTTAGTCTTTGTGCCTGTAAACATGGCGGCATAGGCCGTCTGTTTATATGTGTAGGCATTTGGCGGGCTCATAGTCCCATAGCCAGTGTGCTTGTAGAGCTTGTCTGACCCTTGCGGCTGATATATAACCGCGTTGAAAAACGTCTTGGCGACGTTTGTGAACGGAGGAACTATTACAGCATTTTCGTGCTCTTTGGCGGTGCTGACAGGTTGCGTTGGCGACAAAACAGCATTATATGTCACCTTAGCAGTCTGTCCCGCCTGCGCGGGTGCTATGGCGGCATTATAATGCTGCTTATGGGTTTCGTTGAGAGCCAACGTGCGCCTCGCTTATACGGCTTTGACGCCGAACTCTGCTCCGTCGATTTCAGTGCGTGTCCACGGCTGTCCAGTGAACGGGCTTGTGGCCAGCAGCGTTGTATGCTGCTGCACCGAGTTGTCTTTTACGATTCCGAGGTTTGTTGTAACATGATCAGTAGCGCCGCTGCGAATCATGTGCTGTATATCGTTTACAGCAGACGACGGGCTTATTCGCGAAGTCGTTGTGATGGCCAACGCGTCAACCGCGTAGCCGACGTATGTGGCGCTTATGTTCGCGAAATTGGCGGTGAAGCGCGCGTTCAGCGTTTCAGTTGATACAAAATCGTTGATGTCCAATCCGGGATTGTCATCAACGTCCAGATACGAACCTGTCCACTCGCTGTACGTTCCAGCAGCGTTCGGTTTACCAGTCGCTAACTTCTTCCCAATGGTTGATACAGTGTCATCGACAATGAGCTGTGAGTAGTACCAATTCTTCGCGTTTGATGAACTATGCGTAAGTCTGACTCCGTCGAACTGTGTATTCCCGGCGACCGTAGTGTCGCCAGTGAATGTGGCGCGCAATGAATCATCGACATACACTTTTATTGAACCTGTGACGCCTCTAACATACTCCAAATCTATTGTGTGTAATGTGCTCGACGACACGTCAAACGACGTGTTAGTTAGTACGGTCCCGTTTAGATGAAGTGCCATCGTTTGTGCCGCCCCGTTTGCGCCTGTAGTGCGAATCCCGGCGACGTTCACACCACCCGCTGAGTCATAGAAATTGATGACATTTGTCGCGATATTTGTAGAGCCGTTCATGTAAAGCGTACAGTGGAACCAGCATGTGTTCGTGGCGGGTGTTGTGAACTTCAGATAGTCGTCACGAAAGCTGTAGCTTCCCTGATATAGTGATGCGTAGCTCAGTGTTGTGTCAAACGTGCCGCTGAACGTCCCCCACGATATAGGTGTGCCCGCAATTGGAGTAAACTCTTCGGGCTCTGATGCGGTTGCTATGATAGCCATTATGACTGCTCCAAAACGAATCCAATCGACGCCTCTTCATCATTCGGATCAAGCGGCGTGTCTGTTATAAATTTAACGTGTGTAGGGCCTGTGTTGACTGTATATGTGTTAGACAAATCAGTGAGGTTCTCACCACGCGACTCCGTGAAGGCGACGGCTGATCTGGTATTCATGCCGCCGTAAAACACCGCATTCAATTGAGTTGCAACAACGCCGTTTGGTGTGGCGGTGTGCGGGAACTTGAATGTCTGTGCTGCGGCATCATAATGCGCTATTACCGAGCTCTCTGGTACAAGGTTGTGTGCCTCACGTCTATCGACAAACTCATTTGCGCCGTCCGACGGTGCCCAGTCGTCAACAAACGTGTCGCGCGCGCTGGGCCATACTGTGTACGCTTCGTAGTCGAACAACGGATCAAGTCCAATGATCACATACTTGTACTTCATGTTCCGATACATGACACGCTGCGTGTCATGAAACAGCACTCTTTCAATCGCCGTTGTTAGCGGATATGTCGCACCGTGTGTGAGTGTCTGAAATACACCGTCTATGTATATTGCGAAATTCTGATGTGCAAAATGTATGTCGATGTCAAACACTGCTCCGATTGGTAGCGCAATCGGTTCGCTATACGGGCCTGCATATAATCTGTGCTCGATTATATTTGCATCTTCGTCAACAGTCTGCTCAATTCGTACAACGCTTTGGCCATTCGTATTGATAAAATCCAACACTGTGCATATCGCCTGCGTGCCCGGCTCTGGGTAATAGTCAGCAGTGCCTCCAACGAACATCTTTGCATGTATCCATATATCGTCAGATGGCTGTGTTAGCGTCAACGCCGCGCCGGTCCGCGTAAGTGTACCCGGAACAGTCAAGTAATACTCGTTATTGTCCGCAGGCACTTGTGAGAACACCGGATATTTGTATATCTCAGGGTGCCGTAAACAGTCTGTGTCTCGGACAGTGTTCGTTATATAGTTGAATGTCGGCTCCAAGCACACGAAGTCCTGATATGACTCCATGGCGTTACCGACGGCGACGACGCGCACCATTATACCGACTTAACGCCGATCTCCAGCGCGTTTACCTCTGCCTGTGTCCAAGGATTGCCTGTAGCGGGATTCGTAGTGAAGACAGCCTGCTTAACCTGCTCTGAGCCGTCTTTTACCACATTCGCGGCTGCCGTTTGCGTTGTACCGTTGGTCTGCAATGCAAACTGGGTATCGTTGACTGCGGAACCGGCGTCGTTGCTGAAAATACCTGTCGTCACAATGCTCTTCACATTGTAAGTGCTGAGACTAGCTGGGATGTCTGTTACATTCATAGTCTCGATCTGGTTGAGACTGTTGGTCTCAATGAAGTCAGCGTTGTTATACGCCACTTCATCAACGGCGGTGTAGTCCCCAGTCCAAGCTCCGAAGGTTCCAGTCGCCACCGGTGCCAGCGTTGCGAGTTTCCAGTTCAGGAATGTTTCATCGCCGACGATGACCTGTGAGATCATCATGCGGTTCGTGCCACCGGCCAAGCCTACAAAGCGGACAACACCCATCGTCGCCGGTGTTGACGTGTCGGCGGCTGTGACGTTCAGCACATCGACATTGTTGCGCTTGATGTTGAATTCACCGATTGTGGCACTCTGCACAATCTTCATATCTACCGTGATTGCGCCGTTAATAGCCATCGTAGCCGATGTTGTGCCGATGTCAACAAATGCCGTGCCGTTGAAGCGCTGCGCCGTCCAAGTTCCAGACGCATCCATTCTGATGCGGTACTGTACTTGCGTCTTGGCCTCGTTATAGATGTCGATGTAGTTGGCCAGCGCAACGCTTTCTTGATACAAGTTGAAATGTATATACAATGTAGACACGCCGCCAGTCTGATTGAGTGGCAACTCAAGCTCAGACGTTCCGGTTGTCACAATCATAGCGCACCGACTTATTGCGGAGTCATAGTGCGCGACGTTGGTTGATACTGCATAGCTGTGGCCAGCAGGTAAATCGAAAGAGTCAGCTTCACCGCCGACAGCGAAAACAGGCATCGGGATTCCTCATGGTTTTGTAGTGTTGTAATTTTACAACATAAACTGGCCAAAGTCAAGTCTTAGCTCTTTTGGCCATTCAATTCTATAAAATGTATCGACTTGCTTGTCGATTGCCACGTCTAAGATGACAAACGGTAAGAAGTCCGGGTATCCTTTGTATCCTTCAAAGAATATCCCCGTGTCACGCACCTTCTCAAGATACGCATCGTTGACAGGTGTCAATGTCCTGAACCAGCCGCCTTCACGCCAATACTTCACATTTTCTTCGAGAAGCTTATCGGCGTAAGGGATCATCTTTGTGATAAAACAGGCTGCACGGCCCCTGTCCAGCACAAGTTTTGCTTTATCCGGCTCAGATGCTACGCTAACACCGTAGAACGGTAATGTGTTGTGGATAGATATTAGCTTATGTACTTCATCAAGCTCAAACAGCATAACGGGTTGACCGTTTTCGTCAACCTCAAAATGCTCTGCAAACAGGTTTCGCCTGTCACGCTCACCGTCTTTATTCGGTATCCACCACTTACGCGCAGCCCTATGTGCAAATTGGGGCTTGTCGCCTTTTTCCGCATACTCAGCCGACACATGCAACATGTCCGGCGTGGGTGTGAAATACACGTCTTGACGTTTGTCAATCCGTGTTATTGTGCCCTCGCCAAACTCGCCCCATTCGTTATACAGGTTGATTTTACCTGCATTCGCTGAATACAAGTCTGCGACAGACATTGGCCCAAGGCGTGTGTCGAAAAGCTTTGTGTACGGTACTGTCTCAATCCAGTTGTTCACTGCCTAAACCTTCGTTGCGAACAGCGTTATGCTGACATCTTCAAGCGTGGCGTCTTGCGCCGGTGATAATATTGTGAGCACGTCACCCGGAGCCCACAACGATACAGCCGCCGCGTTGAATACGTGTGTACCCGACACGTTAAACTGTACTGTCCCGACAGTAGTCCCGTTCTTTTGAATTGTAAAGGTTGTTGCTGCCGTAGGGTTAATGCGTGCCGATGCGCGGCTCCCGCCGAAATTGATCTGCATCGTCAAGTTTTGCGTGATTGCCTGACGGTACACCTCTTTATTCGCTGGCGGCAAGCCCGATATGAATACAGATACATCATATGTAAGGCTTGGTGACGTTGACGTTACACCATATGAGCCAAGGATGTTTACGGCGGTGCCGTTGATGTGTAGAAGTACGCTTGAACCCGGCGTCAGTGTTAGCAGTGTTGCGGCGTTTCCGCTGATTTTCACCGCAATATCTGCGGTGTTTGCGGCATCGCTCGACACAGATACAAAACGCTTTGCAGGTTGCAGGATGGTTATCGAGCTTTCAAGCGTGAACACCCGTGCGGCTGTGACATTGATGCAGTCGAAATTGAAGTACCTGTTCTGATCTGTTGCAGTAAGCGCAACGTCGCCACCGCTGAAGTCAATAACCTTGACATCCTGCGTGGCCCGCTCAAGACTTGCAAAAGCGTCGTTTATTGACTGATCCCACTGCACCTGCGTGCGTGATGTTTCAGGTAAACTGAGGTATGGCGTGATGCCCATTCTAAACTCCGAGTATCTGGCCTAGTTTAACCGCGCCGGGTAAATAAGGCTCGCCTCTAAAATTAATGGCATTGTTGAATGTTCCACCGCACGTTAATATGTGGCGGTTACACCCAAGTGCGACGATGATTTTATCTCCAGCCGCCATAGGGAACGGTAAGCGTGAATCCAGCTCTATGCGCTTTGTTGTCGGGTCAAAGGCACGCGCCGAGCGTGTGAAACCGGCGTTTGCGCCGTCTACAAAATATATCTGACCAATATGCGTTACAGACGGTGGAATGACACCGCCTTCGACGAATACTTGATCTGTATATGGTGTGACAACGCTTGCGACTGTTGTGTTGTAATACAGCGGCGTTGTCTCAGTAAGCCAAATATCGCTGAGCGTACCTTTATCGGATGGTGTAGCCAGTGTGACCGTCTGAGGGTCGCTTGGAGCAGCGAGAAGTGCGTTGTAAATATAGACTTCAACATCGCTCAGTGACACCGCTGTGCCTGCTGGGAACGTGTATGTTATCCTCAGACTTACAGGGTCATTGGTCATCTGGAATGACAAGCCGGAGGTTGTTGCTGTTGCGCTGGCGGTGGTCAAAACGTTGCCCAATTCGTCAAGCGTTTCCAGCGTGACGTTCAGCGCACCGCCTGTTATTGTGTTATAAAGTGTTGTAAAGTAGCACCCTGCACTAAGGCTGTTACACGCTAACGGCGGCAACAGCACAGTCTGACTTATTGTCATATCCTGCGCAGTTAGCACGCTTGACGAAACACTGTATTGTCCAGTGCCTCCGAGTGTAATACTCCAATCAGTCAAACCGTTCGGGTTTGTTGAGTTCAGGATGGCACCGTCTTTATAGAATGCTGCATTGGGGATGATCAACTGATCACGCCCTGCCTTTGAAGTAACACGCGCAAGTTTATTCCGCGTTGTTGGGATGTCCGCAGAAGCTACAACGTTCAAAGTAGGCGTAACCGTAATGGCGGTGTTTGGCGGCACTGTTATGCGTACAACATAGGATGCGTCATTCGGTTGAACATAAGTTGCGATGTTGTGCTTACCGGCAACGGCGAAGTCATAGCTGATAAGCTGCGTGATATCCCCAGCGGTGTCTAGCGACTGTATTTCCAGAGTGACACCACCCGCCGAGCAATCCACTTCAAAGAACAGTAAATCACCATCGACGGCTGCTGGCGGTCTCGTAACCGTCTGAGACAGCGTTGAAGGCGTGGCCTGCGCTGTGCGTGTAAATGACGGACTCACGCATGTCCATGTTGCCGGACAGCCTGTTGCGCAGCTCCCGCCAGCGCACCACCCGTCGAATGAATATGTAGGAACCGCGCCAAGTGTTGTGGGTCTGTCATATGTCTGTTCACCGACGGTAAAGGTGCGCGGATATGCTATGAATGCGTCTGGGCGGAATGCCGGTAATACCGGCACCCCGCACTTTGTCGAGCCTAAATTAGTACGGCACGTTCGGCTATATTTGGGAAGGTACTTATTGCTTAACCGCTTTCCCAAGCCGGAGACTGTGAGCGAAAGCTCTTTCGTGTCTTCGTTCAGTGACAAAGCAGTGATAAACCCGAAAAATACGTCAATCGCACCCATCGTTTGAGATAGATCAGCGTGATTAACGTAAAAGATGGAGACATTAGCATTCTTCAGTCCTTCCATGTCTGCTAGGGTTTTATTACCGAGTTTTATTTCGGTATTGTCATTCCTAAAATCCTTAGAGACGTGTATGGCACTGAGCACAAAAGAATCGGCGGCGCGGTATGTTTCGCCACCATATACGATGTCCTTATCATGCTCAGTGAGCAGGATTTCGGGCTTGCGTGCGTTTTTGTCAGGTGTTATCCTAACGCACACAGCGAGTGTTGTTACCTCCTGTTTAATGTGCGCAGCCATCGCTGCTGTAATATTTCGGGCCATTGTTTATTGCCGAACTTCAATAATCGGAATACGTTGAGCTGTACCCAACTGGAATGCTTCAAGTGTAATGTCCAGATGATCAGTGTCAAAACGCGCCGGTATGTCGAACTCCACTGTACCAACGACAATTGCAGCGTTAAGTGTTGGCGCTGTTGTGAATGTGAACACGCCAGTATCGTAGTTTACTATGAAGTCAGTGTTCTCAACAGCCGCCACACCGCCAACAGTGACGCCTGTTAGTGTGCCTTGCACTGGATGTGTTATTGTCCTGTCAATCGTAACCGCGTTGACTGTATATGTTTTAATCAACTGGAAAGTTGTTAGCGCACCATCGCCTGTGCCGATGTTCTGGTTTGTGATCTTGTAATCTGACCAGTCCTTGAAGCGAAACACATTGGCTCTACCGCGTACTTTTCGGAAAAACGCAATCAGCGCCGCTAAATCCGCTTCATCTGTGATGCCCGTTGAGGCGTCAGCCTTTATTCGCGGATTTGCCCACACCGAATTGCGCTGTTCAAAGCCTGACGCAGCCGTAAATACTTGGGTTCTGAACTCAGGGCCTACAGTTGACCCATATGCAATTCCTGTCGGAAACGTATCGAGCGGCATTTTCTTCTACGGTTTGAACAGATTAACTTGAATAGCTGTAACAGCAATGCCGATTATAGCAGCAATAACGGTGCGTGTCAACCACGTAGCGTTTTTGTCCAGCCTTTCTAGATCATTAAGGCACTGCCGAATGCTTTCCTTTCGTACATAATCTCTGGTTAATGCTTGGTCAAGCCGCTCAAGCCTGTCCAAAAGTGCGTCGAGTTTAACACTCAAGCGTATCACAGTATTTGCGATGTCTCGCAAGTCGCTGTCGTTGCTGCTGCTGTTATCCATTATTAGTCCGATGTTCAAATAGTCTTTCCACCGGCCTTGCGTCGATTCTCAGGCTTGTGATCTTCACGCGTTTTATTGTAGCGCATTTTTCGAATAATCACATCTGCTAAATCCACGTTTACACGGTGGCAATAGTCCATAACTCGAATTACAACGTCGGCGAGTTCTTCATACGTGCCGTGTGTATCTTCGAGCTTGTCCGACATTAAGTTCTTGCGGTGCGCTTCGAACGCTTCTGAAACCTCAGAGTGTATCAGCGCCGCCGTAGTTGGGAAATGCGGCTTCAGGGGTTCCCCTGTGTTTAAGTCTCTTGTCCAGCCGGAATCCTCAGCAACTTTACCTGCGAGGCGCTGCATCTGCGCGTATCCGATGGCGGCAATAATTTCTTCATCATTAGTCATGTGCGGAATCCTGTGTGTGTATTACTTGTATTTGGCGTTTTTAGCAAGTATTTCCTCTTTTGTCAAGTAGTCACCGTATGTAAAAAACAGCGCACCGCCACATCTGACTGCCCAGTAGAACACGGTTGCATAGCACCGATATAAGCGCTGTGTGTGCTTACAATCGCTCAACGCCGCAGCAGTCTGCATGTTTGTGAAAAACGCTCTGTCGGCTTCGGCTCTATCCGCGCCTGTGCCGCCACGCTGATATGCAAAGTCGTGCAGTTTGCACGCCAAATGGAAGACGCGCACTGTTTCGCTCCTAGTTATTTTATTCGGCCCGCAGCGGCCTACGAAGCCGCGCTGCTCTTCCTTGGTCAGATCATGCCAAGCGATGCGTGTGCCTGTTGGCTCCTTCCAGCGTAAAACATACCGAATTGTATTGAAAATCTTCACCACACCAATGCCTCCATTATCGCGTAGACCTCAGCCGTTGTCGCCGCATTGGCCACGGCTTGCCGACTTGTCACGTACTGACCAAACACTGTTTGCAAGTATATGGCGAAGTTCTGCCCGAATCCCATCATACCATTGGCGTCAAAAACGTGCGGCGTGTAGGTGTCATCGTACCACGTTATTGAGAATGGAGTCTGTGCGATGGCTGCCTGCGTAGCGAATAGCGCCGCGCCAGTTAGCACGTCACGCGCATCGCGCGACACTGAAAACGTAGCGCCATTATATGTGAAGGGTTTCTCGTTCGACGCCTCTTTGTGATGATACAGCGTGTTCAGTGCCACAGCCTTAGCAGTCTGAAGATCAGACGGCATATAGTCCTCAGTCGTGCCGAGTTCAATGTCTGTTTCTACTGTCACGACTTCACCAAAATTATTCAGCACCGCGTACCCATTGCCCGCAAACATATCTGGTGTGACAGGCTGCGTCATGGGATACAGCGTAAGTATCTGACGCGTATTTGTGTCGTAAAGCGCCTTCATCAGAAGTTGTACTCCCCAAATGCTCCGAATGTGTTGAGGGCCGGTGAATATACAGGCGAGCCTGTTATAGTGCCCAGTCTTTGTGTTATTGACGACCTAAGTGCTGTTATTTTAAATGCTGCGTCGAATGAACAATTTCCGTAGCTTGAGTACGCCTGTGCGTTTACGAGTATCCCGTTAACAGCGCCGCCTCCCTGCACAAAAGATACCGTGTTTAATGTTAAACCTGCCTGTCTAGCTACGTCACAGCACCACGAAGAGTGCTGTTCAATTGTGGCTGTATACACACCTGCATAAGCGTTTTGTGTGACAATGACAGCTTTCCTGTTCCCGAACAGATCAAGGCTGCCTGAATTAAGATAAGCATTGTTAAAAACGTATAGCCCATCTCCGGGGTCGTTATACGCCACAAGTGTGTTTGTGAGGGATAGATAGGTGCCGTCTCGTGCTTGAATACTGTACCCGGTGCTATGGACTATAGCCAATCTATCTGACGTGCTAATGGTCTGCTCCATTAGGCGGATAGCTACAAAGTACCCTGAAAACGCGCAATAGTTGAAATTTATAGCGCACCGACGTAAGTCAAAGCCGTATACGGCTGTACCTGTACCGGTGAATATGACACCTAGATTTATGAATGTGACATTACGTACATTGATGTATGTTCGCGTAACGGTGGACTCAAGCACCGCCGAATATGTTGCGCGAATTGTTGCTTCATCTGTGGCCTTTACACCCGTGAAATTCGCGCGCGTCATACGTGTGTTTACCCCAGTTCCGACTATTTGAACTGCTGTGTTGAGTGGATTTGACATAACGAATGTGTCAATATTGTACGTACCGGCAGCGAGTACAATCTTAATGACCGCACCGCCCTGTGTCAGATACGTTGTTGCTTCGTCAAACGCCGCCTGAAGCGTCGGGAAATCAGCAGGCACGTTTATCGTCACATCTATAGATGTGACTTTAGGTACAAACGCGCTCAGTGCCGTATGATCCTGAATATCTGTGTATGACGTCAGAATTGCCATTTTATGCCAATATTACTGCGCGCAGGCTGTTTGCAGCCGGTGCTGTGTTGAGGTTGATGACGACGTTATTGATGTCCTGCCTTGAGTCTGCTACAATAACTGTATTGTTCGTTGCCACTTCGCGTACTGTGACGATGACATCAAGTGTTCCTAGGTTGTGCGTCAAAACATATGACGTGGCCACGCCATCCCCAAAAGTCTGCGCAAACCGCCCTACATTTCCTGACCAGTTATTCAGCGTTTGAGGTGTTACGGCAACGTCTGCAAGAGTCCCGGCGTTGACCTCAGTTTGCGTTGCAATGCGGATTTTACCGGCGACAGTCGTTGACGCCAACGGGACAACTGCGCCGAAGTTCGTCCATGCAATCGGATCAGTTCCTACTGTGCCGGTTGTCGTCGTCTGTCTGAATGTTGTGCCAGCATTAGCTGTTCCGCCTGCAACAGTTGTGACGGCATTGCTGAGTTCTGTCATCAAATCAGCATCCGGTGCGCGCGTCATCGCTGCGCCAGTCCCAGCGAACACGTAGATGCCATTCTCAAGTGCCGCTGTCTGGTCTTTCAGCAATACCCTGTCACCAACGACAAGCGTTACGCCGTCAATAGTGGCGGGGGCTGCGGCGATGTTTACGTTGGCTGTTGAAGCCGCAGCTACGTCGTCTTTCCATGCCAAGCCTTCGATGAGGTCATCGACATACTTTTTATTGGCGATGTCCCCAGTCGCGACTGGTGCTTTTACGTTGATGCCGGTGGCTATGTTGCCAAAATCCAGATCAACAAGAGTTGGTTTAACTGCCATTGTTCATTCCAATTTACACAATATAAGCTGTACCTGATACAGCTTTATTAAATATGAATCTTACTGTATTTGTATCGACAATCTCAACACGCGGCGTAACCTCAACATTTGCGACGTATGCTGATGCCGAAGTGGGTGCTCTGCCGAGTCCGTGTACTACAGTCCATGTCGTAGCAAGTCCGCTCTGCGTGTGTGTGTACGCTGTAATCCCTGCCCCGCCTCCACCTCCGCCACCTGCTGTGCCTATATCTCTTGTAGGGCCTGTGAAGGTCTCTATGATATGTTCAGCGGTTACGATGTTTTTGTGATAGTCGAGACCCAGTGCGTCAAGTGCGAATGATATGGGATTTGAATCATAGTTAGGAAATAACGCATTTACATCTATTGATGTATCTATGGTTGCGGGCTTAACTGTGCGAAAAGCAAGCGCATCCTGACCAACGACGCCGACAAGCGTCGTTGACGTGTTTTGCAGGCTTGTGCCTTTGAATGTCGCACCATTAGTGATGCCCGCTGTGAAGTTCATCATTTCACCACAAGTGTAAGGCCGTCAGCGGCGATGCCGAAGCTCTCTGATATCGCCACCTGCGATGGAACAGCTACGGGGCCTGAGAATAACATATTTCCAGCGGATGCGGCGTCGAAGACTGCTATATGCGAAATAACGCCCCAAGCGTTTGTGTTACACACGTTGAACACAATATCGGCAGAACTCTTCAACACTGTACCAATGCCCGGAGTCGGTGCAGGTGCATTAAAGCTGAACAGTTTTCGCGCATAGTTGTCAGTGGCCTGCGGCTCCGTTATTGTGGAGGCATCGCGCTTTGGTGTCGTGGTTGACAGTGCGCAATACAGACCTGCTGGCGGTGCAGGCATTGCCGTTCCCGCCAGCCAATTCAGTACAGCTTCACCAACGTATTGAGACAAGAAGCCACCAGCTACCGCATTCACGTCAGACGGGCTGAATGATGCGCCGCCGCCTGCGTTGATTGTGATGGGCACATCGAGTGGACCATACATGAGAATGTTGCCAAGATCATCATATATTGCGCCATGTGTGACTGTTGCAGCGGCGAGACCTGTGAAGGACAACGGATTTGTATTTGATGCCTTAGCGCCTTCAGCTTCGTTCGTAACGGGGGCTGAAAGAGCTATGGTGTTGTTGTGTGGACCACCTGCGTTGGTTATGATGCCCAGTCCCGCGTCTGTTGGGTCTTGGGTGGCCAAATGAAAGGTGAGACTTGCTGGCGACGCGCCCATGGCGGTGCCTGTCAGCCAGCCAGCAATCTTGCCTTGCATGTATCCTGAAAGCGCCATTATGCCACCTCAGTAACATACGCAGCACCCGCTGTGGTTGCAGCGATGATATTTACAGATTGCCCAACGCCAAGTGCTAGGAAAAGCTCTTGATTAGCCGGTAAAAAAGCGTCATTAAGCGTTGCAGCGCCAGCAGTACTGACATGCGCGTCAGTTGTGGATACAACACGTACAGAAGTGTTTCCGCCGGTTATCGGCGTAGATGCCACAGAAGTGGCGGCTGAGGTTGTGAGGCGCTCAGTTTTTATGAGAGAAATTGCGTCGTCTGACATGTGAAGAATCCAATAAGAAATTAGCTGCTGAAACATAGCACTTTATAAGTTATATGTCAAACGAACGCTTTTCCGATAAAATCTTGGATATTAAACGTTTTTTGTGAGATAATCCTAGCAATGTGGTGATCAATCGACGCTTCCTGCACAAAATACGTGATCTTGACATCGCGTGTCTGGCCAAACCTGTCAATGCGCTTCTTTGCTTGGTAAATCTGATACGCATTCCACGGTAGTTCGCCAAAAATGGCGTGATTAGCCTCAGTGAGGTTCAGTCCCTCGGATGCTGATGTGAGGGACAGAACAAGGTTCAACACATCGCCAGCCTTAAAATCATCCAGCGCTTTGTCATTGATCTTATTGGTGTTTTTCCCATTAATTGTTGCAGCTTTGGGGATTTGCGCAGCCAATTGTTCGGCAAGATCAGTATGGTGCATGAATATTATGCGTGCTTCGGAACTTAAACCATTGATATAATGCGCCAGCGGTGCAAGCTTTGCCTCGCCTGTCTTACGCCGTACTTCTGAGTATTCTTCGAATGGAATAAGTGACGTTGGTTTCTTGAGGAAATCGTGAATCTGTGAACTCGTTATGCCGTCGAACACAGCCATGCCTTCGGTATGTATTGGGCTGACATATACTTCCTGAACTACTTCACGCTCTTCTTTATAGCTTGAAATTATGAAGAATTCATGTTCTTCAGTGAGCGATTTACGTAGTTTTGGGAGATTTGACGCGCCGTCAACATCAAAGCCGAATGGTGTTCTGCGCCGATCACAGAACTCACCGGTGTAAGAAAACCAATCAGTGTAAATCTTTTCAGCCTGTAGAATCGGAAAAAGCTGAATAGGCTTTGAAAATGGTGTGGCTGAGAGGTATATGCGCTTAATGTCTGGCTGGCTCTTCAAAAGGCGCAGATATTTCTTGAGGCGCTTTGTCTTGTTTTTGGAGCCAAGTCTGGCGTGACACTCGTCAAAAATGACTATGGCGTTATCTGGAACCGTGTCCAGTGACTCGTACGTTGTATGCGTCAGACTTATGCCGTTGAGAATGCTGTGTTTTTTGACTTCATCGCGCCAATTCTTGTGTAGAACCCTAGGTGCGACAACGTGCACATCGGCGTTGCACAGCTTAGCAATGGTCAAGGCGATAAGCGTCTTACCCGCACCCGCATGTAACGCCAAATAAACACGGTTATGCTTCTTCAGAATGTTGAGGCCATCCTGAATTATAGGTTTTTGATGATCAAGCAGTGTGAATGTCATTGGCGTTGAAAAACTAGGCTGGCGTTGAAAAATTAGGCTGGTGTTGAAAAATTAGGCTGGTGTTGAAAAATTAGGCTGGTGTTGAAAAATTAGGCTGGTGTTGAAAAATTAGGCTGGTGCGCGCGTGGCATCACATGTCGAATGCTAACTCAGCGTCAGTTAGCTCAAACGCGGCGGACACGTCGCCCGCTGTAGCCATATATTCCTCAAATGCAGTTTCGTTGCCGGGTGCCACGCGCCAATCGGTGTGATGTGGATGCACAACCATACGTTGTATTTGATCATCAAGTCCGCTGAGTTCATCGCTTGTGAAACCGTCGAACGGCGTAAAACACGACGCAGTTATCCGCCGGTGTATCCATCTGAGGAGCAGATTCCCGTCGTCGCCATCTAGTGCTACAGCGAAAACGCCGGTGAGGGGCGGCGTCACGGAATGGCTGAGTTTTGTTGCCGCTGGACTTGCCATAAGGAGATTGGCGCGCGCATCGTTGAGCTGTTCCTCAACTTGACGGCGGCGGGTTTTTATGTAGTTCTGCACTACAAGCGCAGCGTTGTCGATGGTCATGCCTTCAAAACTCCGAATGTGTAGATTGTATGTGCGTGGCAAGTTGTCCCTGCGAGACTGCTCATGAGGGTTTTCGGCGTTGCCTCGTTCTTGACGTCAAACACCGAATGTCCAGTGCCTATGTACTTTTTGGGAATTCTGTCATCGGCGGCGGCGCTTATTGCCTCCAGCATTTCCTTGGTTGAAATCCGCTCGACAAACAACTTACGCATCGCGGCATAGTTCAAGTTGATCTTGTGCGAAGCATGACGAACTATTTTGCGGCTATAGGCGGCGTTACTGTAGTTCTTAATATCGTCTATGGGCTTGTCATTCAATGTCTCAGTCCACGCTCTATAGGCAATGTGTACGTCAGGATGACGCATATTGATACTGCCGGGTCTGCGGTTTGCGACATTACTCATTGCCGCATATTGGCCTTCAGGATCAAGGCGCGCATATAGTGAGCCGTTGCCGTTGAATTGAGGTGCCAACAATGCTCTGTGGGACAGGCAATCCACGTCAAACGGCACTATGAGGGCCTTTGTCCTCTTGGGAAATACACTTCTTGCCCGCGCGACGCGCGTATGTCGTGACTGCATACTCACAGACCTCCGTGTCAGTTGTGGCCAGAGAAGATTGTTGTGATATGCGTGACGAATTGCATAGAGGTGATGGATGTTCTCGACACAGAACTGTTGCCTCATCCTACTGCTTGACACAGCCTTATCCATGACTTCGGTGGTGACTGAGGTTTCGAATTCCCGTGCTTTGATCCTATATGTGCCTCGGGGCTTGTGCGTGCCGAACTCACAGTTGTGATGCACTTCCCAATGACCAATCTGCCGATGCGCATATGCCCATTTCATCGGGAAACAAGCTGCATACATATCTTTTATGCGCTGTACCGTTTTCTTCTGTGCAGGCGGATATTCGCTGAGATCATCATCAATCTGATACAGGCCTTTGACGTACAGAATACCATTTTCCAGCTTGACGATTTCGTTAAGCAATGCCATCACGTCGTCGTCGAACTCTGTTGTAAGCATGATGTGTCTATAGCACGCGACATAGGCAAGAACCTTTGTAGGATTGTCAGTTATTGCGTAGTCCGGGACATATCCCCTAAGACACCTTGACGCTATGACGTCAAAAGGCGGCGGCTCAAAATCTGTAAAGTTGAGGCCCAGCGCGACTTGGTTAAGGCGTCGTTCCGTGACAAGTTGTGCCAGAAGGGGCTTCAACACGCCTTTGTCAGGATCACCAACATAGCTATTATGATGAAATGATGTAACAGCTTTGGGCTTGGCTTTGCTTTCTTTGATAAAGTCTTGCAACCGAGTAACGGCTGCGCCTTCCATATCAATTTGCAACATGCGGCACGCCTCTATAGTTTACGACAAATCTTTGTCCGGGGAATATGTGGTGAATACCGTTGACGGAATGCGCAGCCAAGCCGCCGCGCATCCAATAAAACGTCGTTTCGGGGAACAGTTCCTGAAGCCTCAAGAATGAGTTGTATGTCCCGTCGAATTTATGTTCCTTATATGTTGTGGCGTAGTACATGGTCATACTCTAATAAGCTGGCCAAACGGAGGCGTTACAGAATCATTGCTGATACACCAAATTGTTGGTGTGCCTGTTTTACTTGGAAATTCACCATAGCCGTCAGTGATATATACCAACAGATCAGTGTTCGGTTTATTCTCGTTGATCCACTCAAATACCGGCACAAATGAAGTGCCGCCACCGCCTTTGGGGTTCAGCTTTATACGTTGCCGCTTAGTGAACTGTTCAACTGCGCATATCTCTGCATCACAATGTAAGACTGTGAGTGTTTTGAACTTTCCACTGTCCCGGAGTTTTTCAAAAACAGCAGCGGCATTAGCTAAATCCTCATCGGATATAGATGCAGATGTGTCGATTGCAACAACTGCCTCGCCTTCACGCTTTTTACGCCGTCCCGGATATACCGATGCGCGCCGTGTTATTGATGAAATCGTTGCTGACATAGGTGTGTAACGTGTATAATCGTGTTTTGCGCTGTTTTGCAGCGCCGGATGCCGTAGGATCAGGTTATTAAGGACCTCGGTGAATGGCTGTTTTCTATTTATGAGGGCGTCGATGTGTCTGTTAAGATTAGCAGACTGTGTACCGATGGCCTTAGCTGTGGCTGCTGCACGTCTAACAGCATCCGCAACCGCTTTGTCGATAGCATCTGTGCTTGCCTCACAAGCCTCACCATCCTCGGTGGATGAGATGTCCCCAGCCATTGCGGATGCAATGGCCTTTGACAATTCTTCACCGGCTTCGACTGCCTGCTTCTGATCAGGCGGTAATTTGTTGAGCAGCATGTTGTATATGTCGGCTGCGGACATCTCATCAATGTCGATCTGCTCGTCGTACATGCACGCATAAGCGTCTGGCAAAGTTGAGTATTTGCCTGTTTTCACCGCTTCTTCACGCATATCAGGCGACGATACTGCATCTGTATTGGTTCCGTCTATGAAAACATCGACGGTGATGTGCGGCGTCATGCGCTTCTTGGCTTCGGGGAATGCTGAAAAAAGGATGCTGTTGATGTAATAGTCACAGGCCACGTTCCATAGTGTTGGGTTACGATGTCCGCGTGTCGCATCATGACGATGGATGATGTGCAGGATTTCATGAGCCAGCACGAAACACGCAACGTCGCGATGAAGGCTGTTCAGCCATCCCGGATGTACGCCTATAACGTCGTTGCAATTCGTATATGCGCGCGCGTTTTTTTCGGCGAAGTCCGCGTCAGAGATTGTCTTAATGCGCATACGCTCTTGAAACAAAAATGCGCCGAAGAATGGGTATTTGCTATAGAGCCTAGAAGTTGTCTCGCTCTTTATCTGTTGAATAAGTCTGTTGTTGTCCATAGGTTTTCTCCGATTTTTTTCCCATTTTAACTGCGTTGTGGTGGTATGTCAAGCGTTTTTTTGTGTTGGAACCCTATGCCAGCATACTCATCTTGGTGTCGTTGAATATGACGTTGTTGTGAAACGTGGTTTTGTAAAGCTCGACATGTCGAAAATCAGCGCCGGTGAGATCAACACGCCCAAGTGTGGCGTCGGTGAATACGGCGCCATCAAGATTGGCATCTGTGAAGCTGGTGTCAGTAAGCGTTGCGTAGGAAAAATCAGCATTGACAAGATCAGCATCTGTGAAATCTGTTTTTTCGATTTCAGCGTATGTAAAGTCCGCAGTCAAGCAATGCGCTTGCGCGAAGCATGTGTGGGATATATTAGCACCAGCGAGGTTTGTATCCATAAGCTTTGCGTGGGTCAAATCTGCCCGAATAAGTTGAGCATCGTTGACATGCGCATCCGTCAAGTCTGCGCAAGTCAGGTCTGCGCCAGTGAGGTCAGCATTGGCCAAGCTTGTGTTCATTAGTGCTGTATACCTCAAGTCAGCGCCAGCGAGTTTCACGTTGGTCAGGTCAGCGTTGGCTAGATTTGCGGCTCTAAGTGCTGTGCAGTTCATGGCTGTATTCCTATTGTGTCGGGGGGCCGAGGTAAAAATGGAGGAAAAACCCTCGGCCCCCCGCGCCGACACCTTATGGCGTCGGGATCAGTGCGGCAAACTCTTTGAGCGCTGCAAGCCCTTCGGAATTGGCCATAGCTTCGTTACGCTTTGGATCATTGGCAACGCCACCAATGAACAGGCCAATGACTTCCTTGGGCAAGCGTTTGCAGTATTCGAGTGCCGCGCTGAACTCTTTATCCGTCTCGACTTTTCGGCCAAGCAGAATAGCCATCAAGAGCTTGCCTGTCGTCGTTTCAGGCAGTTTCGCCTTATGTGGCGTTTCATATACCGTGCTCAGTTTTGGCAGGTTGCGGAATTCGGCAAACCATGTCCGCAATTCTGCAACTGCTGATGCGCTAATCACACCTGCAAGCGCTGCTTCAACCTCGGCATCCTCAACTGTTTTGCCGAGTTCGTCAGCGGTGTTGAGGATATCAG
Source organism: Gammaproteobacteria bacterium (assembly GCA_026995045.1). Lineage (GTDB taxonomy): Bacteria > Pseudomonadota > Gammaproteobacteria > SZUA-229 > SZUA-229 > S139-92. Next base: position 77,702 of record JALWPK010000042.1, read on the forward strand.
ATGCAATTTCCCAGCTACGTGGCGTTGGCGTGATTGTGGCGTGTTCCTGTGCCATCTGTCGTCCTCGCTCGCAAATCCATTCAGGGTTCTGCGAGAGATATGCTGTAACAACAGGGTTGAACTGCTCCTGCGTCATATAGATTTGGAATTCGCGCTTTGTCGGCCCCGCATAGTTGAGAATGACCATTCTGTCGATCAGCGGTTGCGCTAATTGGTGAACAGCTACACTGTCGTCAACGCCATTGCCAGCAGCGGCGATGAGGGTGTCTTCAGGCAATGCGTACTGGCCAATCCGTCTTTCGAGGATTAGTTGGAACAGCGGCGTCTGCATTTCGATTGGCGCGTTGCTTAATTCATCGAGGAACAGCATTACGGGTTTCCCATCTTCGCGAGCTTTGCGAACTGCTGCGATGACTTCGGGCTCGGTCATCACGACTTCGCCGGTTGGCACGCCCTCGTTAGTGCTTGGAACAGGGATGCCTGCCATGAATTCAGGTGCCTTGGTGCTGGCCAAAAATACGACTGGCGTGTATCCGTTATCCGCGCACCATTGTTTGATGATGGCGGTTTTGCCGATGCCGGGGCTGCCCAAAAACATTGGGACTTTGTTGCTGTGCTGCATCAGCGTGAGAGTGTCTTTAAGTGTTGCTGCGGTGATGTTAATGTTCATTGTTATGCTCCAGTTTTGTGTGTTCTATTTGAACCAGTGTAACGTGTTCTATTTGAACCAGTGTAACGTGTTCTATTTGAACCAGTGTAACGTGTTCTATTTGAACCAGTGTAACGTGTTCTATTTGAACCAGTGTAACGTGTTCTATTTGAACCAGTGTAACGTGTTCTATTTGAACCAGTGTGGTTTCTTTGCTTTTACTTTAATGAAGGCGTCTCTATAACGTTCCTTTTGCCTTTCGGACAGTTTGTGAGTGGTATAGAGCCGGTTCTCTGTATAGCCGTCGATCATTACACCATGCTTCGCTGTCTTAACTGCTACGAAAGGCGCGACAATCGCCATATCTATTATGTCGTTTTTGTTGCGGGTGTTGAAGGTCGGTGTCATTTGAGATCAGCCTTGCCTTTGATGATGATGTCACGCAACTTCGCGGCTTGTTCCTCATCTTTGACAACATCGGCTATAACGCTCTCATGTACCAAACTGCATTCAGCCGGAACATATACACCGTATCCGATGTTCGACTTTACGACAAGGTGTCCGTCTACGGACACACCGCCATTTACACGTACTGTTTGTGAATCAGCCATTTCTGCCTCCAATTTGTTGTTCACGTTGTCTGAACTGTACTGCATGGGAATGAGTGTGTCAAGCACTTTTTTGCGCTTTGGTGTTTAGGCCAACATGGTCATCTCGGTATTGTGAAATTTGGCGTTGGTTAAGTTGGCGTTGGTCAGGTTGGCGTGGATCAGGTTGGTGTGGGTGAGATTTGCGCCGGTGAGATTTGCGCCTGTGAGGTTAGTGCGAGTGAGTTTTGCGCGGATGAGGTTCGCGCGGATGAGGTCTGCGCCGGTGAGGTTGGCGCGGAAGAGGTTTGCGTTGGTGAGGTCAGCGCAGAAGAGGTTTGCGCGGAAGAGGTTTGCGCGGATGAGGTCTGCGCAGAAGAGGTTTGCGTTGGTGAGGTCAGCGCAGAAGAGGTCAGCGCAGAAGAGGTTGGCGCGGAAGAGGTTTGCGCGGATGAGGTCTGCGCTGGTGATGTCAGCACGGGCGAGGTTGGCGTTGATTAGCGTCAAACGTCCTTGCATAGTGTGGGAGGCCTGTGTTGTTAGGGTTTTCGCTTTGGTGTTTAGGCCAACATGGTCATCTCGGTATTGTGGAATTTGGCGTTGGTTAAGTTGGTGTGGGTGAGTTTTGCGTAGGCGAGGTTTGCGTGGGTGAGGTTTGCGTAGGCGAGGTTTGCGTAGGCGAGGTCTGCGCGTGTGAGGTCTGCGCGGATGAGGTCTGCGCAGAAGAGATTGGCGCGGAAGAGGTCTGCGTTGGCGAGGTCCGCGCAGAAGAGATTCGCGCGGATGAGGTTCGCGCGGAAGAGGTCTGCGCTGGTGAGGTCAGCGCGGGTGAGGTTGGCGTTGATTAGCGTCAAGCGTCCTTGCATAGTGTGGGAATCCTATGTTGTTAGGGTTTTCGCTTTGGTGTTTAGGTCAACATGGTCATGAGGGTGTTGGAGAATTTGGCGTTGGCGAAGTTGGTGTTGGTCAGGTTGGCGTGGGTCAGGTTGGTGTGGGTGAGATTGGCGCCGGTGAGATTTGCGCCTGTAAGGTTGGTGTGGGGGAGGTCCGCGTGGGTGAGGTCTGCGCTGCTCAGGTCGGTGCGAGTGAGTTTTGCGCGGATGAGATTTGCGTTGGTGAGATTTGCGCGGATGAGGTCTGCGTGTGTAAGGTCTGCGCTGGCTAGGTCTGCGCCGGTGAGGTCTGCGCCGGTGAGGTCTGCGCGGATGAGGTCTGCGCCGGTGAGGTCCGCGTGGGTGAGGTCTGCGCTGGCTAGGTCTGCGCTGGTGAGGCCTGCGCGGATGAGGTCTGCGTAGGCGAGGTCCGCGTGGGTGAGGTCTGCGCGGGTGAGGTTTGTGTAGGCGAGACCTGCGCGGGTGAGGTCTGCGCGGGTGAGGTCTGCGCTGGTGAGGTCTGCGCCGGTGAGGTCTACGCGGATGAGGTCTGCATTGGCGAAATCGGCGTTGGCGAGTGTTAGGTTCTGCATAGTGTGGAAGGCCTATGTTGTTGTTGTTTGTTCCTATGCCATACGCTGTTGGCTGTGTCAAGGGTTTTTTGCGCCTGGTGTGTTAGGCCAACATGGTCATGAGGGTGTTGGAGAATTTGGCGCCGGTGAAGTTGGTGTTGGTGAGGTCTGCGTCAATGAGGTTGGTGTGGGTGAGATTGGCGTTGGCTAAGTTGGTGTTGATTAGGTTTGCGTCGGTGAAGTTGGTGTTGATTAGGTTTGCTTTGGTGAGATTGGCGCGGTAAAGGTTGGCGCGGTAGAATCTTGCGTGGCAGAGGTCTGCGCGGGTTAGATTTGCGCGGGTTAGATTTGCGCGGGTTAGATTTGCGCGGGTTAGATATGCGTTGGTGAGGTTTGCGTTGGTGCAGTTGGCGTGTCCAAGATTTGCGTCGGTGACATATGTATGGGTGAGCTTCGCGTTGCTGAGATCGGCGCGGAAAAGATGAACACCCGTCAAATCAGCGTATGTGCAGTTGGCATTGGTGAGGTCAGTGTGGCCGAGATTTGCGCGAGCGAGGTCTGCATCGGCGAGATTTACGTCGGCGAGTTTTGCGCGAGTGAGGTCTGCGCGCGCGAGGTCTGCGCGCGCGAGGTCAGCGTAAGAGAGATTTGCGCGTGTGAGGTCTGCGTCGGTTAGCGTCAAGCGTCCTTGCATAGTGTGGGAATCCTATGTTGTTGTTTGTTTCTATGCCATAACGCTATGTGGTGTGTCAAGGCTTTTTTGTGTTGGGGGTGTTAGGCCAACATGGTCATGAGGGTGTCGGAGAATTTGGCGTTGGTGAAGTTGGCGCGGGTGAGTTTTGCGTGGATCAGGTTGGTGTGGGTGAGATTGGCGCCGGTGAGATTTGCACCCGTGAGGTTGGTGCGAGTGAGTTTTGCGCGGATGAGGTTCGCGCGGATGAGGTCTGCGCCGGTGAGGTTGGCGCGGAAGAGGTTTGCGTTGGTGAGGTCTGCGCGGAAGAGGTTCGCGCGGATGAGGTCTGCGTTGGCGAGGTCAGCACAGAAGAGGTTTGCGCGGATGAGGTTCGCGCGGATGAGGTCTGCGCCGGTGAGGTTGGCGCGGAAGAGGTTTGCGCCGGTGAGGTCTGCGTTGGCGAGGTCAGCACGGGCGAGGTTGGCGTCGGTTAGTGTTAAGCGTCCTTGCATAGTGTGACAGGCCTATGTTGTTGTTGCCGTTGTTTGTTTCTATGCCATAACGCTATGTGGTGTGTCAAGCTTTTTGTGCTTGGGGGGTGTTAGGCCAACATGGTCATGAGGGTGTTGGAGAATTTGGCGTTGGTGAAGTTGGTGTTGGTCAGGTTGGCGCGGGTGAGATTGGCGCCGGTGAGATTGGCGCCGGTGAGATTTGCGCGGGTGAGATTTGCGCGGGTTAGATATGCGTTGGTAAGATTAACTTTGGTGAGGATGGCGTTGGTCAGGTTGGTGTGGGGGAGGTTCGCGCGTGCGAGGTTCACGCGTGTGAGGTTCGCGTCGGTGAGTTTTGCGCGGATGAGGTCTGCGTGTGTGAGGTCTGCGTGTGTGAGGTCTGCGCTGGCTAGGTCTGCGCTGGCTAGGTCTGCGCTGGCTAGGTCTGCGCTGGCTAGGTCTGCGCTGGCTAGGTCTGCGCTGGCTAGGTCTGCGCTGGCTAGGTCTGCGCTGGCTAGGTCTGCGCTGGTGAGGTCTGCGGTGATGAGGTTCACGCGTGTGAGGTTTGCGTCGGTGAGGTTCGTGTCGGTGAGTTTTGCGCGGGTGAGGTCCGCGCGTGTGAGGTCTGCGTGTGTGAGGTCTGCGTGTGTGAGGTCTGCGCTGGCTAGGTCTGCATTGGCGAAATCGGCGTTGGCGAGTGTTAGGTTCTGCATAGTGTGGCAGGCCTATGTTGTTGTTGCCGTTGTTTGTTCCTATGCCATACGCTGTTGGCTGTGTCAAGGGTTTTTTGCGCCTGGTGTGTTAGGCCAACATGGTCATCTTGGTGTCTTTGAAGGTGGTGTTGACGAAATTGGCGTGGGTGAGGCCTGCGCTGGCTAGGTTGGCGCGTGTGAGGTTCGCGTGTGTGAGGTTCGCGTGGAAGAGGTCTGCGCTGGCTAGGTCAGCGTAGGAGAGATTTGCGCGTGTGAGGTCTGTGCGGATGAGGTCTGCGCCGGTGAGGTTGGTGTAGGCGAGGTTTGCGTAGGCGAGGTTTGCGTAGGCGAGGTTTGCGTAGGCGAGGTCTGCGCCGGTAAGGTCTGCGCGGAAGAGGTCTGCGCCGGTGAGGTCAGCGCTGGCTAGGTCAGCGTAGGCGAGATTTACGCGTGTGAGGTCCGCGTCGGTTAGCGTCAAGCGTCCTTGCATAGTGTGGCAGGCCTATGTTGTTGTTGCCGTTGTTTGTTCCTATGCCATACGCTGTTGGCTGTGTCAAGGGTTTTCGGGAGAGAGACAGGTATTGACCAAGTTTGTTGTCTTTGGGTGGCGGAGCGGGCTTTTGGGTGCTGCGGGTGCTGCGGGTGCTGCGGATGTGTTAGGCCAACATGGTCATGAGGGTGTTGGAGAATTTGGCGTTGGTGAAGTTGGTGTTGGTCAGGTTGGCGTGGGTCAGGTTGGCTTTGCGTAAATATGTGTTGGTCAGGTTGGCGCGGGTCAGGTTGGTGTTGGCTAAGTTGGCGTTGATTAGTTTTGCTTTGGTGAGGTTGGCGTTGATTAATCTGGTATTACGCATATATGCGTTGGTGAAGTTAGTGTTGATGAGTTTTGTTCTCGACAGGCGGGTGCTACTGAGACGTGCATTGCGGAAATCTGCGCCGGTCAAGTCAGAGCCCGCAAGCCTTGTGCTCCCTAGCCGTGCGTTGCGGAAATCTGCGCCAGCGAGGTTTGCGTTGGCGAAGTCAGCTCGACACATACTAGCGTTGGCGAATATGGCGTTTTTGAGTTTTGCGTCGATCAGTTTGGTGTGTAGTAATTTTGCCTCGGTGAAGTCAGCTTTGCACGCATCTATTTTTTCCAGTATAGCGCTGCTCATATCTGCACCTGTTAAGCGTGCTTCGCGCATGTCCACATTATACATTATGCTGCTTTTGAGCCTAGCACCGGAAAAGTCAGCGCCGCACATGCGTGTGTCTGTAACTTCAGCAAAGTATAGATCAGTGTTACTGGCATCGGCGTCTGAAAAGTCAACATTGATCATGTGTGTGTATGCGAATTCGGCGCCGACGACGTCAGCATTGCGGAACTTCGTGCCTAGCATTTTCCAGTTATGTCTGAAGCGTGCGGCGCGTATATACGTATTCGAGAAATCCGTGTTCGTTAAATCCGCGAGCCTAAAGTCAGCAGCACGAAAATTTGCTCCACTATAATCAGTGTTGACCATATCAGTTGTTACGTCATCTATAGTGCCGTGTATGGTGATGGTATCGCCTGTGAATACTATAGTAGAGCCGTGTATGGTGCGCGGAGGCGCGTTGACTGGTATAGATATGAGGCCATCACGGTTATACGTCATCTGTGTGTGTGTCCCTTTGAGACTATGTGTTTGGTGTACGTATATAATGTGTGCACGAAGAGTGCAGTATTTGCGAGGCTGTGAAACGTGCAAGATTTGTGGTGCGTGGCGTATTCTGCTATACGGTGCACAGTGTATCCTGCTATGCGGTGCACAGTGTATCCTGCTATGCGGTGCACAGTGTATCCTGCTATGCGGTGCACAGTGTATCCTGCTATGCGGTGCACAGTGTATCCTGCTATGCGGTGCACAGTGTATCCTG